>NZ_JAFBKA010000008.1:0-208535 GCF_022760795.1 Pseudomonas sp. BP01 | reverse complement strand
CTTGTGTCGCGATGGGCCGCAAAGCGGCCCCCGGTTTCAGCTTCACCGCTGATAATGCTGGGGCCGCTTTGCGGCCCATCGCGACACAAGGCCGCTCCTACAGGGGGCAGCTATGCAGTCAGACTTTCTGGTACAGCTGGCTGCCTTCCTGGCGGAAACGCTCAGCCTGCTCGCGCATGCCTTGCTCGACCGTCACATCCACGGCCTCGATTTTGGCAGCGTATTCACGCACTTCCTGGGTGATTTTCATCGAGCAGAACTTCGGCCCGCACATCGAGCAGAAGTGCGCCACCTTGGCCGATTCCTTCGGCAGGGTCTCGTCGTGGAAGGCACGGGCAGTGTCCGGGTCCAGGCCCAGGTTGAACTGGTCTTCCCAACGGAACTCGAAACGCGCCTTGGACAGGGCGTTGTCGCGAATCTGCGCGCCCGGGTGGCCCTTGGCAAGGTCGGCGGCGTGGGCGGCAATCTTGTAGGTGATGATGCCGGTCTTGACGTCATCCTTGTTCGGCAGGCCCAAGTGTTCCTTGGGCGTGACGTAGCAGAGCATGGCGCAACCGAACCAGCCGATCATCGCCGCACCAATGCCCGAGGTGATGTGGTCATAGCCCGGGGCAATGTCGGTGGTCAGTGGGCCGAGGGTGTAGAACGGCGCTTCGTCGCAGCACTCCAGCTGCTTGTCCATGTTCTCCTTGATCAGCTGCATCGGTACGTGGCCAGGGCCTTCGATCATGCACTGCACGTCGTGCTTCCAGGCAATCTTGGTCAGCTCGCCAAGGGTTTCCAGCTCACCGAACTGTGCCGCGTCGTTGGCATCGGCGATGGAGCCGGGGCGCAGGCCGTCACCCAGCGAGAAGCTGACGTCGTAGGCCTTCATGATTTCGCAGATCTCGTCGAAGTGCGTGTACAGGAAATTTTCCTTGTGGTGCGCCAGGCACCACTTGGCCATGATCGAGCCACCGCGGCTGACGATGCCGGTGACGCGCTTGGCGGTCAGCGGCACATAGCGCAGCAGCACACCGGCATGGATGGTGAAGTAGTCCACGCCCTGCTCGGCCTGCTCAATCAGGGTGTCGCGGAACAGCTCCCAGGTCAGGTCTTCGGCCACGCCGTTGACCTTTTCCAAGGCCTGGTAGATCGGCACGGTACCGATCGGCACCGGCGAGTTGCGGATGATCCACTCGCGGGTTTCATGAATGTGCTTGCCGGTGGACAGATCCATGACCGTGTCCGAACCCCAGCGAATGCCCCAGGTCAGCTTGGCCACTTCTTCCTCGATCGAGGACCCCAGGGCACTGTTGCCGATGTTGCCGTTGATCTTCACCAGGAAGTTGCGGCCGATGATCATCGGCTCGACTTCCGGGTGGTTGATGTTGGCCGGAATGATCGCGCGGCCACGGGCGATTTCCTGGCGGACAAATTCGGGGGTGATTTCTTTCGGGATGTTGGCACCGAAGCTGTGGCCGGCGTGCTGCTCGTTCAGCAGGCCAGCGGCGCGGGCTTCTTGCAGCTTCATGTTTTCGCGGATGGCGACATATTCCATCTCGGCGGTGATGATGCCTTGGCGGGCATAGTGCATCTGCGAGACGTTGGCGCCGGCCTTGGCACGGCGCGGGTTGCGCACGTGGGCGAAACGCAACTTGGCCAGTTCGGCGTCGTTCAGGCGCTGCTGGCCGAAGTCGGAGCTAAGGCCGCCCAGGCGCTCGGTGTCACCGCGCGCCTCGATCCACGCCGAACGCACGTCGGCCAGGCCCTTGCGCACGTCGATGATGACGTCGGGGTCGGTGTACGGGCCGGACGTGTCGTAAACCAGTACCGGCGCGTTGGTCTCGCCGCCGAAATCGGTCGGGGTATCGTCCAGGCTGATTTCACGCATGGGCACGCGGATGTCCGGGCGCGAGCCTTCGACATAGATCTTGCGCGAGCGCGGGAACGGTTGCACGGACTGCTGATCGACTTGTGCCGATTCGCTGAGGTTGATCGCTTTTTCTTGTTTGGTCATCACAGGCTCTCCAGACGGCTTCCTAGCAGTGGAATGTCGGGGAGAACCTGAAAAGCGCGGACGCACCCATGGACGAGTGCAGTGCCGGATATGGGGGTGCCTGAAGCTGCATGCAGCTGTGACATTCCCGGACCTGGCACAAGAGGCTCCCCGGGAAGGCGAGCAATCTTGTTCCCTACGCAGGCGCTAACCTGATCAGGTTCAACGGGATCCGCACCTCTGCGATCTCAGCCTTTGCTTCAAGGCACCCCGACAAGAACATGCGCAGTCTAGACTGGAGTGGTCGGCAAAGCCAAGCGGGTAAATGCGCGGATGATGAAAGGCACACCGGGCGATTGTTGCCAGGGGCGCATGGCACTACACTGGCCCGTCACTCGATACTCAACAGTTCAGTAATTAAATTTCGTACAAGGATTGCCTCTATGCTGCGCAAACTCTCACTGGCGATAGCCGTGTCTTGTGCGTCCAACGGAGTGGCCTGGGCAGTGGACGTGCCCTCGACAGTCAAAACCGATTTGGTCAGCGTTTATCAGGAAGCGGTAGACAACAACGCCGACCTGGCTGCGGCACGCGCCGACTATGGCGCCCGCCGCGAAGTGGTGCCGCAGGCCCGCGCCGGGTTGCTGCCAAACCTCTCGGCCGATGCCGAGATGCTGAACACCCGCACCAAGCTGGACGAGCCTTCCATCACCTCCAACCGTAGCGGCAACTCATGGAGCGCGACCCTGGCCCAGCCAATCTTCCGCGCTGATCGCTGGTTCCAGCTGCAGGCAGCTGAAGCGGTCAACGAACAGGCGGCGCTGGAGCTGTCGGCCACTGAACAGAACCTGATCCTGCAAACCGCGCAAAACTACTTCGCCGTGCTGCGCGCGCAGGACAACCTGGCCGCCACCAAGGCCGAGGAAGCCGCGTTCAAGCGCCAGCTGGACCAGTCCAACGAACGCTTCGATGTGGGCCTGTCGGACAAGACCGACGTGCTGCAATCCCAGGCCAGCTACGACACGGCCCGGGCTAACCGGATCATCGCCGAGCGCCAGGTGCAGGATGCCTTTGAAGCGCTGGTCACCCTGACCAACCGTGAATACACCTCGATTCAAGGCGTGGTGCATACCCTGCCCGTGCAGGTACCCACGCCAAACGACGCCAAGGCCTGGGTCGAAACCGCCGGCCGCCAGAACCTCAACTTGCTGGCTACCAACTATGCGGTTTCCGCCGCCGAGGAGACCCTGCGCCAGCGTAAGGCCGGCCATGCGCCGACCCTGGATGCAGTGGCCAAATACCAGAAGGGTGACAACGACAACCTCGGCTTTACCAACCCTTCGCAGTTGGGCGTGCGCTACAGCGGCGACGTCGAACAGACCAGTGTTGGCCTGCAGCTGAACATCCCGATCTACAGCGGCGGCCTGACCAGCTCGCAGGTACGCGAGGCCTATCAGCGCCTGAGCCAGAGCGAGCAGCAACGCGAAAGCCTGCGCCGCCAGGTTGTGGAAAACACCCGCAACCTGCACCGCGCGGTGAATACTGATGTGGAACAGGTGCAAGCACGCAAGCAGTCGATCATCTCCAACCAGAGCGCGCTGGAAGCTACTGAAATCGGCTACCAGGTGGGTACCCGCAACATCGTCGACGTGCTCGATGCCCAGCGCCAGCTGTACACCTCGGTGCGCGACTACAACAACAGCCGCTATGACTACATTCTCGACAACCTGAGCCTGAAGCAGGCGGCCGGCACCCTGAGCCCGCAAGACCTGCAGGACCTCAAGCGCTACCTGAAACCGGACTACAACCCGGACAAGGACTTCCTGCCGCCAGACCTGGCTGCGGCAGCGGCCAAGAACTTTGAGCGCCGCCCTTGAAACAGGGGTGTATTGCTCACAGACCGGGTTGCTTTTGATGGCCTCATCGCCGGCAAGCCAGCTCCCACAGGGGCTGCACAAGGCTTGCCGGCGATGAGGCCAGGAAAACCAAAGCAAAAGTCAGCGGATAAGCGCACCCAGCCCATCGAGCAAGCGCTGCAACGCGCCCTGATTGGCCCGCATCACCGCCCTGCCCGCCTCGCCCATGCGCTGCGCATCCTGCGGCAACTCGACCAGCCGCCGCACCGCCCCGGCCAGCCCGTCGGCATCGTCCACCTGCTGCAACGCCCCCGCTTCACGCAACATCGCGCTGATTTCAAGGAAGTTGAACACATGCGGCCCCATGAGCACCGGCAACGCCAGCGCCGCCGGCTCCAATGGGTTGTGCCCACCTGTCGGCACCAGGCTACCGCCGACAAAAGCAATATCGGCCAGCGCATAGAGGAACAGCAACTCACCCATGGTGTCGCCCAGCAACACGCGGGTTTGCGCATCGACCGGCGCTGCAGCAGAACGGCGCACGGTGGTGAATTGCTCGCTGCACAGCGCATGCACCGCAGCAAACCGCTCTGGGTGCCGCGGCACCAGGATCAGCAAGGCATCGCCATGCACCTGCAACAACTGCCGATGAGCCTGCAGAATCAGCGCATCCTCACCGTCATGGGTACTGGCGGCAATCCACACCGGGCGCTGTTCGGCGCCCCACTGCTCACGCAATTCCCTGGCACGCGGTAGCAGTTGCTCATCGATCTTCAGGTCGAACTTGATCGAGCCGGTGACCTGCACGCACTCAGGGCGCGCGCCCAGGGCACGGAAGCGTTGCGCCTCGGTTTCGGTCTGCACGGCGATCAGGTTCATTTCCGCCAGCATCGGCCGTGTCAGCTTGGCAAAGCGCCCGTAGCCGCGTGCCGAGCGCTCGGACAATCGCGCGTTGGCCAGCGCTACCGGAATGCCGCGTTTGGCACACTGGTGGATGTGGTTGGGCCACAGCTCGGTTTCCATGATGATGCCCAGCTTCGGCTGCACATGGTCGAGAAAACGCCCGGCGGCCCACGGCAGGTCGTAGGGCAGGTAGCAATGCTGCACGCGGGGTTCGTCGGCGAACATGGCGCGAATGCGCTCGGAACCGGTCGGCGTCATGCAGGTAAGCGTGACCGGCAGCTCGGGATAGGCCTTGAGCAAGGCGCGAACCATGGGCGCTGCCGCAATGCTTTCGCCCACCGACACCGCATGCACCCAGATCCCGCCCTGGCGCATTGCCGGCAGTTTGCAGGCGAAGCGCTCGCCAATACGTTGCCCATAGGCAGGCGCCTTGCGTGCGCGCAGGTACAGGCGCAGCGCAACCAGCGGCAGGCCCAGGTGAAACAGCAAGGTATAGAGTGTTCTATTCATGGAGGCGAAGTTTACCCGATCGCGCGCAGGTGCACTGCAAAGCGCTCGGCAAGCCACTGCGCGGCCGGGCCCAGGGGCTCATCACGGCGCCAGGCCAGTTCCGCCACCAAGGCCGGCGGGCGCCACTCGCTGTCCAGCTCGACCATGTGCGCCTGGTAGGTCGGGTACTGCACCACATGCCGCGGCAGCCAGGCCCAGCCCAGGCCGCGCATCAGCAGTTCAGCCATGGCGTAGAAGCTGTCGGCACGCCATACCTGCGGGCTGATCGCCTCGCCGCCGGGGTAACCGCTTTGCTGTGGGGTGATAAGTAATTGCCGGTGACGCGCCAGTTGTTGCCGGGTGACCCGGCCTTCGCCGGCCAGTGGGTGGCCGACAGCGCATACCGTAACCATCTCCACACTGCCCAGCGCCCGCCGCTCCAGCGAGGCCGGGATACTTTCGTGGTGGAAGAACAGGCCCAGATCGGCGCGCCGCTCCACCAGTTTGCGCGCCACATCGCCCTGGGCACCGCTGGCCAGCTGCACCTCCAGGAACGGGTAACGGCTGGCCAGTTCGTCGAGGCTGTCGATCACCGGCTGATACGGCATGGCCTCGTCCTGGGCCACACGCAGCAAGGCCTCCTGCCCGCGCATAAGGGCCAGGGCACGACCATCCAAGTGTTCGCATTGGCGCAACAGTTCGCGGGCGTCTTCCAGTAGCGCACTGCCATTTTCGGTCAGCTTCGGTTGCCGGCCGCTGCTGCGCTCGAACAAGGTGACGCCCAGGTCTGCCTCCAGCAGGGCGATGGCATTGCTGATGGCCGATTGAGCCTTGCGTTGTTCGCGGGCAACTGCAGAAAAGGAGCGCAATTCGGCGACGCGCAGAAAAATTCGCAGCTGCTCCAGGTTCCATTGCTCAGCCATTAACCTATCCCCATATCTGATAGGTAATGACTTTACCGCATCTGGTCAAGGTCTAGAATGCCCGACCAGTTACCGGAGGATCCTGCCATGAATGCCTACACCTATCTCGCCATCGCCATCTGCGCCGAAGTTATCGCCACTGCCTCCATGAAAGCGGTGAAAGGCCTGAGCACGCCACTGCCACTGCTGCTGATGGTGGTTGGCTATGGCATCGCGTTCTGGATGCTGACCCTGGTGGTGCGCAGCATTCCGGTGGGGATCGCCTATGCAATCTGGTCGGGGCTGGGGATTGTGCTGATCAGTGTGGCGGCGCTGGTGATTTACGGGCAGAAGCTGGATGTGCCGGCGATGCTGGGCATGGCCATGATCGTGGGTGGGGTGGTGGTGATTCAGCTGTTCTCAAAGACGGCGGGGCATTGAGTCAACCTCTGAGGGCCCTATCGCCGGCAAGCCAGCTCCCACAGGGGTAGTGGAAGTTGCAGGCTGTGCACTACACCTGTGGGAGCTGGCTTGCCGGCGATAGGGCCCTCACAGGTATAGGCTGTATACTTGCCAGCTGTCCCAGTCTTCGAGGTACCGCCATGCCATCTGCCATTTCCACTGACGTGCTGATCGTCGGCGCCGGGGTCGCAGGCCTCTGGCTCAATGCCCGCCTGCGCCGCCAGGGCTACTCGACAGTGCTGGTGGAACGCGCCAGCCTTGGTGGCGAGCAGACCATCAAGTCCCAGGGCATCATCCACGGCGGCACCAAGTACGCCCTGCACGGCGCCCTGACCGGCGCCTCGGAAGCCATCGCCGACATGCCACGCCGCTGGCGCGAGGCCCTGGCGGGCGACGGCGAACTCGACCTCGGGCGTACCCGCCTGCTGTCCGATGCCCACTACCTGTGGTCGCCAGGCACCCTGGCCGGCAACCTCACAAGCTTCTTCGCCAGCAAGGCCGTGCGCACCCGTGTCGAACAGGTCAAGGGCGAGCAACTGCCGCCTGCACTGCAGGACCGCGCCTTCAAGGGCAAGGTGTATCGCCTGGCCGAGTTGGTCATCGACGTGCCCAGCCTGTTGGCCAACCTGGCCGAACTGGCGGGTGACAGCCTGCTGGCGGGCGAACACATCGAACCGCTGAGCGAAGGCGACGAACTGGTCGGGCTGCGCGTCGACGGCCGCGAAATCCGTGCCCAGCGCGTTGTATTGAGTGCAGGCGCCGGCACCGAAGACTTGCTGCACACCCTCGGCTTGCACCAGCCCGCAATGCAGACACGCCCCCTGCACATGGTCATGGCCAAGGGCCCGAACCTCAAGCCATTGTACGCCCACTGCCTCGGTGGCGGGCCCAAGCCGCGCGTTACGGTGACCACCCACCCGGCAGCCGATGGCCAGTGGGTGTGGTACCTCGGCGGGGACCTGGCCGAAGCCGACGGCGTGGCGCGCGATCCTGCAGCACAGATAGCTGCGGCGCAGAAGGAAATCGCCAACCTGCTGCCCTGGGTCGACCAGAGCCTGGTGCGCTGGGCTACCCTGCGGGTCGACCGTGCAGAACCCGCACAATCGGGCCTGGTACGCCCGGACAACGCATTCCTCGCCGACCAGCAACGCTTGATGGTCGGCTGGCCGACCAAGCTGGCGCTGGCACCGGACTTCAGCGACCGGGTCATTGCCCGCCTGGAGCGCGACGGCATCCACCCGCAGGCACAAGCCGACCTGGCCGGCCTGCCACGCCCACCGCTGGGTGTACCGGCCTGGGAGCAACTGCTGCCATGACCCTGCCAACCCTGCATGACTTCCACCGCCCGCTGGGCAGCACCGGCTTCAAGGTTTCGCCGCTGGGTTTGGGCACGGTCAAGCTGGGCCGCGACCAGGGTGTGAAGTACCCCACCGGCTTCACCATCCCCGGCGATGACGAAGCCCGCATGCTGCTGGCGCAGGCCCGCGAACTGGGCATCAACCTGATCGACACTGCCCCCGCCTACGGCCGCAGCGAAGAACGCCTGGGCCCGCTGTTGCGCGGCCAACGCGATGAGTGGGTGATCGTCAGCAAGGTCGGCGAAGAATTCGACAACGGCCTGTCGCACTTCGACTTCAGTGCCGCCCACACCCGCCGTTCGGTGGAGCGCAGCCTGCGCCGCCTGGAAACCGACCGCATCGAACTGGTGCTGGTGCATTCCGACGGCAACGACCTGGCGATCCTCGAACAGCAGGAGGTCTACCAGACCCTGGCCGAGCTCAAGCAGGAGGGCAAGATCCTCGGCTTCGGCCTGTCCGGCAAGACCGTGGCCGGCGGCCTGAAAGCGCTGGAGCAAGGCGACTGTGCCATGGTCACCTATAACCTCAACGAACAGGCAGAACGCCCGGTGCTGGACTACGCTGCCGAACACGGCAAGGCCATCCTGGTAAAGAAGGCTTTGGCCAGCGGGCATATCTGCCTGGCCCCGGGCGTTGACCCGGTGCAGGCAAGCTTCGAGCTGCTGTTCGCCCATCCGGGCGTGAGCAGTGCTATCGTCGGCACCATCAATCCGCTGCACCTGGCCCACAACGTGGCCACTGTCGCCCGTATCCTGGGCCAGCACTGAGTTGCCCCTGGCCCACGGGCCAGGAGAATGACCCGACGCAAGGAGGAGCCTCGTGGCGCGAACGCTGATCCGCAAGAACCCGAGCAACTTCAAGACACTGCCACTGCATGTAGAAGCCACGCCCGAAGGCCTGATCTACCAGAGCATCGGCATGCCGCTGAACTTTGCCCAAACCCAACAGCGGCGCAAGGCCATCCAGCTGCCCGATACGCAGCGTTTCGTGGTCGAACTGGCCAACCTGGGTGTGTCGGTGCGGCTTACTCTGCATTGGCAAAACCGCGATTACTGGGTGTTGGTACGTCAGCGTCGGCAAGACCGGGGCGATGTAGTACTAAAACTGATTTCTGGCTATGTACCCGCACAGGAGCTGAACCTGCCTTTGCACACGGCTGTTCAGGAGGTGGCCGAGGAATGCCTGCTGGAAACCCCGGAAGGCTGGCTGGGCGGGCGCTTCAACGACACCTGGCTGCCCGTGCCCTACGCCGCCGCCCTGCACTACCGCGAAACGCCACACTTCGTGCTTGCCCCAGAGTCCGGCGCCGCGCGGCCCGTGCACTGCGGCAAGCTGATGTTACTGGAGCGGCCGCGGGCCTATGTGCACTTGCCCACCGCCTCGCTGCAGCTGATCTACGACATGCGCCTGCAAGTGCCCCGGGAAGCCAAGAAACTCAGCCTGTTCCACGTCGATGAGCGGCTGGAGGGCGACCAACTGGTAGCGCGACTCAACCGTAAACGGCCAGACCTGTACCTGATGCCGTTGAAGGACGGCCAGCCACTGGCGGAGCTGTACACGCTGAAGAAGGACGAGCTGGTGCCGGCGAGCACACGGGGGCTGTACCTGGCTGAAAGTTTCGCCCGGCAGGAAGGCTGGGTGGTGACCGACGAGCGGGTGCGCTGGAAGGACTGGGTGAAGCAGCAGGGGTTGGTGGAGAGCAAACCGGCACGGGCATCGCACCTGCAGCGGTTCGGCGACAAGGCCCGGGCGCTGCTGGCGCGGGCCCGCACCTCACTTCACAAGTGAATACCTGGGGCTGCTGCGCAGCCAATCGCCAGCAAGCCAGCTCCCACAAGGCCTGTGCAATTCTCAAGGCTTGCGCTGTAACTGTGGGAGCTGGCTTGCCGGCGATTGGGCCGCAAAGCGGCCCCAGCGGTATCAGTTCTTGCGAATCTTTTCGACAATCGCGGTGGTCGAGCTGTTCTCGACCAGGCCCAGCACCTTCACGGTGCCGCCATAGGCCTTGACGATATCAGCGCCCACCACTTGGTCGATGCCATAGTCACCACCCTTGACCAGCACATCCGGCTTGACCTGGCTCAGCAGGTTTTCCGGGGTGCCTTCCGGGAAGCTGATCACCCAGTCCACTGCACCCAGCCCGGCCAGCACGGCCATACGCCGATCGACGCTGTTGATCGGCCGGCCCGGCCCTTTCAAGCGGCTGACCGAAGCGTCGTCGTTGACCGCGACGATCAGGCGATCGCCCTGGGCCCGCGCCTGCTCCAGGTAGGTGACATGCCCGGCATGCAGGATGTCGAAGCAGCCATTGGTGAAGACGATCTTCTCTTTGTGCGCCCGTGCATCATCGATGGCCAGCAGCAGTTGCTCCAGCCCCAGCACACCGCGCTCGGAGCCTTCCTCACGCTGGATCGCCCGGCGCAGCTCGGGGGCGCTGATGGCAGCGGTACCCAGCTTGCCGACCACGATGCCTGCGGCCAGGTTAGCCAGGGCCACCGCGTGGGGCAGGTCCTCGCCAGCCGCAATGGCCGCTGCGAGGGTGGAGATGACGGTATCGCCGGCACCGGTCACATCGAACACTTCACGCGCCCGCGCCGGCAAGTGCAGCGCCGGCTGGCCAATGCGCAGCAGGGTCATGCCGTGCTCGCCACGGGTTACCAGCACAGCACCCAGGTCCAGCTCCTTCAGCAGCTGCAAGCCTTTGGCGACCAGTTCGGCCTCATCGGCGCAACGGCCAACGATGGTTTCGAACTCGCTGAGGTTCGGGGTAATCAGGCTGGCGCCACGGTAGATTGAAAAATCCTTGCCCTTGGGGTCGGCCAGTACCGGAATGCCCTTGGCCCGCGCGGCCTGGATCAGGCTTTGGTGATTTTTCAGTGCGCCCTTGCCGTAGTCCGACAAGACCAGCACCTTGACGCCTTCGAGCAGGCTGTCGACTTCGGCCCCCAGCGACAGCGGGTCAGTGGCGAACGGCTCTTCGAAATCGATACGCAGCAGCTGCTGGTGCCGGCTCATGACCCGCAGCTTGACGATGGTCGGCTGGTGCGCGATGCGCTGGAACACCGACCGCACACCCGCAGCCTGCAGGCTGTTGGCCAGGCTGTCGGCAGCCTCGTCCTGGCCGGTAACGCCGATCAGCGAAGCCGGTGCGCCCAGAGCGGCGATGTTCAAGGCAACGTTGGCCGCGCCGCCGGGGCGATCCTCGATCTGATCGACCTTGACCACCGGGACTGGCGCTTCAGGCGAGATACGCGAAGTACCGCCATGCCAGTAGCGGTCGAGCATGACATCGCCGACCACCAGTACCGGGGCTTGATCGAAACGCGGCATGGACAACTTCATGGGCAACCCATATGAAAATAATGAACAGGGGCAGGATATTAGCACAGGGTAGTCGACGGCTTTATGGCCAGATCGTCCCCGGAAAATTCCCGTGACAATCGGGGCCGTTACGGCCCCGATCAGGGAGGACTCAGGTGATATCGGCCTTGACCGGCTCATCCAGGCCCATGGCGTGCAGGCGGGCATAATGGCCATTAGCCGCGAGCAGTTCGGCATGGGTGCCGCGCTCTACCAGACGACCCTGGTCCATGACCAGGATCTGGTCGGCCTTCTCGATGGTCGACAGGCGGTGGGCGATTACCAGCGTGGTACGGCCTTGCATCACATGGTCCAGGGCAGCCTGGATGTGCCGCTCGGATTCGGTATCCAGGGCCGAGGTGGCCTCGTCGAGAATCAACAGCGGCGCGTTTTTCAGCAGTGCCCGGGCAATCGCCAGGCGCTGGCGCTGACCGCCGGAGAGCAGCACGCCGTTTTCACCCACGTCGGTATCGAAGCCCTTCGGCAAGCGGTCGACGAACTCCTTGGCGTAGGCATCGGCCGCTGCGGCTTCGATGTCTGCGCGCGGGGCACCCGCCAGGTCGCCATAGGCGATGTTGTTGGCCACCGTGTCGTTGAACAGGGTGACGTGCTGGGTCACCTGCGAAACGTGGCGGCGCAGGTTGCGCAGGCGGTAGTTCTCGATCTCCACGCCATCGAGCAGGATCTGCCCCTGGTCGTGGTGATAGAAACGCGGGATCAGCGCCGCCAGGGTCGACTTGCCACTGCCAGAGCGGCCAACCAGGGCGATCATCTGCCCAGGCTCGGCGACAAAGCTGATGTCGCTCAGCACTTCACGCTCGGTACCCGGGTAGGTGAAGCTCAGGTTGCGTACTTCCAGGCGGCCTTCCACACGCTCCTTCTCGACAGTACCGGTGTCCAGTTCAGGCTCTTCGTCCAGTTGCTCGAAGATGCTTTCTGCACCTGCCAGGCCCTTCTGGATGGTCGAGCTGACTTCCGACAACTGGCGAATCGGCTTGGGCAGCAGGCCGGCGGCGGTGATGTAGGCCACCAGGTCACCGGCGGTGGACTCACCACGCAGGAACAGCACCAGGAACATCAGCGCAGCCATGGCGCTGTAGATCACCAACTGCAGCATCGGCGTGTACAGCGAGCCGGTCTTGGTCATGCGCAGCTGCTTGTCGGTGTTGCTCTGGCTGGCCTTGCTGAAACGCTGTTCCTCGTAGGCCTCGCCGCCGAAACTGCGCACCACGCGGTAACCCTGGATGGTCTCCGAGGCGACGTGGGTGACGTCGCCCATGGCCACCTGGATCTTCTTGCTCTGCTTGCGGAATTTCTTGCTGGCGACACTGACCATCACAGCAATCACCGGCAGGATGGCAACCATGACCAAGGTCAGGTGCCAGTTCATCCACAGCAGGTAGGCAAACAGGAACACCACGGTCAGGCCTTCACGGATGACCACCTTGATTGCATCGGTGGCAGCACCGGTAACCATGGTCACGTTGAAGGTGATACGTGAAATCAGGTGCCCGGAGTTGTGGTTGTCGAAGTAGCGGTTGGGCAGTACCAGCAGCTTGTTGAACAACTCCACGCGCAAGTCGTGCACCAGGCACAGGGAGACCTTGGCCAGGAAATAGTTGCCAAGGAACGACCCCAGGCCCTGCCACGCAGCGATCAGGATGATCAACAACGGCACCGCCTGCAGCAATTGCAGGTCGCGCAGGTAGGGGACGTTGGGGAACAACACCGCTTCGGGGTTGCTCAGCCCGTCGACAAAGTATTTGAGAATGCCTGCCAGCATCGGCTGGGTCGAGGCAAAGATCACGAAACCGACAATGCTCAGCAGGAAAATGCCGACATAGGGTTTCACATAGCCCAACAGCCGGAAGTAGATCTTCAGGCTGGAGGTGGGCTCCGCCGGTCGCGGTGTTTCGGCCATTATCGAGCTCGCTGTTCAGGTTGAACCGGAAATTTTACCACAGGCGTCATTTTCGGCACGCCCCCATGGCAGCATCATGGCAAGGCCGACAGGCAACCAGCTGATGAACCATTCGGCACGCGGCGTACCGGTGAGGCTGGCGGCATCGAACTGCATGGCCAAGGTCGAGTATACCCAGAAGCCCAGCAGGATCTTGCCGAACAGGGTGCCGCGCGCACGGATGATTTCGCCCAGTGTGAGCAACCACACCATAGCCCAGAGCAGCATGCCAGGCAGGCCCATCTCCACGGCGACGTGGGTAAACATGTTGTGGGTGTGGTCGAAGTGCAGGCCCGCCGCACTGACGTCGTAGGCAGCCCCCAGGCCCAAGCCGGTCCAGGGGTGTGCGGCAATCATGTCGACCACGGCATGGAAAATTTCCGGCCGGTAGGATGAGCCGCGCTGGGCGATCAGGTCATATACCGCGTACAGAGCAAGGCCGGTTGCAACGACTGCCAGCATGGAGAACACCCGGCTGTGGCGGTCACGGAACCACAATGGCGCCATGATGACGGTGAGCACCAGGGCCAGGAGCGCGCCACGGCTCTGGCTGAGCATGGCAAACGCCCCCAGGCAAGCCAGAGCCAACAGCCACAACAGCTGCAGGCCACGCTGCCGCGGTGGCTCATAAAGCAGGAAAAAAACGGCCGAGCCAACGACATAAGCACCCAGGATAGGATGTGATATCTCGCCAATGCCGGCCAGGCGGGCCAACAACGACTCACCCTGCAAACCATAGAAGTTGACGATCGAGACCAGTGCAGCAATGGCCAGCAGGCCGCTACCGAGCATCAAAAGCTGGCGAATCCTCGCCAGACCAAGCTGGGCAAGCAGCGGAAACGCCAGCAGGAACACCAGAATGTAGAGCAGGCGCTTGATCTCGCGCCCCGAGTCCTCAGCGGGCGACCAGGCCAGGCTCAGGCCACTCCAAGCCAACAGCAGCAGCAAACTTATCCACAACGCCGGCTGACGCCTCCAGGCTTGCACCAGCACCTCGCGGGCGGACCATGCCAGCACCAACGTCGGCAGCCACAGGAACAACACCAGGCCTTGCTGATAAATCTTGTTGCTCGGTGCCAAGGCAATCGCCGCCAGGAACCAGACCAGGCCCAAGCCCAACCAGGCCCGCGCCCAGGTTTTTTGATACAACATCCATTTCCCCCGATGAATCAAAGACACCTTCCATGGTGCTACAGCATTATTTTCGGCATTATTGCCGGTCATTTTGCTCGCCAGACGACAAGGCTCTATTCATGCAATGCTCCCGGCTCACCCAGGTCGACTTCGATCAGCTGACACAAGGCGCACAGGTGCTTGAGGCAGATAGCCATGGCGCCAAAGTCTACCTGCTCGCGGATGGTAATTTCCTCAAGGTTTTTCGTAGGAAGCGGCTGATTTCATCTGCACTGCTACGCCCCTACTCGCAGCGCTTCGTCGATAACGCCGCGCGCCTGGCGCAATTGGGTATCCCCACCCTCGAAGTGATCAGCCAGCACAAGCTCGACCAGCCAGGCCGCACTGCCGTGCTGTATCGCCCGCTACCCGGGCGCACCTTGCTGCAAATGTCGCGCGATGAAGGCTTCAGCTGGGACACCTACCTGCCGCAACTGATCCAGCTGGTACGCCAGCTGCACCGCAGCGGCGTGTACTTCCGCTCGTTGCACCTGGGCAATGTGGTGGTTACCCCTGACCAGCACCTGGGCCTGATCGATGTGGCCGACATGCGCTTCCTGCGCCCGCCGCTGTCGGCACGCATGATTCGTCGCAATGTGCAGCACATGGTGCGCTATATCGAGCGGGAGAACCTGGGCGACCGGTTCCCCCTCGCCGCCTTCGAGGCAGCCCTGCTGGCGCACTGAGCGTCAGTTGCGCAACAGGCTCTGTGAGCCGGTGCAGAAGGCCTGCCAGGCTTGCTCCGGTGCCAGCGCCTGGCGCTGCTGCGCAGCTACCGCCGGGGCGCTGAGGGCTGTACAACGCTCGATCGCCTCAGCCCAGGCGCCCTCGTCGGCTATGGGCAGGTAGCCCCCGGTGTCGCGTAATTGCTCGCGGAACACCTGCAGGTCACTGCACACTACCGGTATACCGGCCATCACTGCCTCTTGTACCACCAGCCCCAGGCCCTCGGAACGCGAAGGCACCAACAGCCAGTCGAATGCCCGATACAGCTGCTGCAGGTCTTCGCGATGACCGCGCAGATGAACGCGCCCAGCCAGGCCGAGCGCATCGATACGCTCCTGCAGCGCGGCATGCTGCGGCCCCTCACCAATGATCGCCAGCTGCAGGCCAGGTTGCCTTGCATGGGCCTTGGCGAATGCCTCGATCAGCATTTCGAAGCCTTTGCTCTCTACCAACCGCCCTACCGCACCCAGCATCACCCCGTCGGCCTGAGGCAACTGCAGTGCCTGCCTGGCCTGGTCCCGGCTTAGCAACGGTTCGACGAATGCCAGCGGGTCGAGCGCCATGCGCAGGGTCTGCACCGGCCTTCCCAGGTCATGCTCCAGCGATTCAGCCAGCGTATGCGACACGGCCGCGATGCTAAGGCGCTCGGCCGGGAACATACGCAATAGGCGAATATCGCTGCTGTTCAGGCGCGTCTTGCCATGGAACAGCACCTTGGCCCGCACCTGGGGGATGGTCTGCAGCAGCGGCAGCACCAGCCGCGCGACACCAATACCGTCGAGCAGCACGATTTCTGCCTTGGCCTCGGTCAGCGCCTTGCGCAAACGCATGCGCAACCACGGCCGCAGCAGCCGCCACAGGTGCCGCCCTTTCAGCGCACGTGGTGGCATGTGCCACTCACGTGTCGAACCGAGCCCACAGCACAGCCCGCTACCCAGCAGCAACCAGTTACTGATCCGCGCATCGGTACCGGCGTGCGAAAGCACCTGCCGATGCACCTTGTGGATGGACATGTACGGCGTTCCACCCGCCCACATCATATTGACGATGTTCATGGGCCCTCTCCCGCTCATGTCAGGTGGGACAGCGACTTCATTGAACAAAAAGGGTGATACCCATGCCGATCAAGGCACCTGTCACCAGCGTCAATGCCAGTTTGATCCGATCACGTTGGCGACGCTTGGCCTTGCGCTCCACTTCAATGGGCAAGGTCACGTGATTGCCAAATCCAGTGTGCAATACTGCATCACCCTCCAAGGTGACCGCTGTCAGATTTAACTCAGCGTAGCGTCGGGAAAGCGCCTTCTCTCCAGCATAGGCGGCAAATGGTGCACAGCGCTGGTAATCGCTCAACCGACGCAGGCCAGGGTTGAGCGAAAACGCCTGCCATTCGGCCTTGTCGGACAACAGCGGATAGCACGGCACACCGGCGATGATCTGGCGATCTCCCAGGTGGATGTACGGGCTGTGGACCGCCAGGTCGTGGGCATGGCTGCGCAGCCACACCTGCAACACGTCGGGGCTGACAGCCAGGATGGCCCGCGAGTCTTCGACAAACCCCTGGCGGTAGAAATGCCAGTCGTCTTCGCAGTGGAAGATGTACGGCGTCTTGACGTGGCTGTAGGCCAGGTCGATAGACGGCAACTGGCCGAGCTTGGGCCGGTTGACGAACACCTTGCAGTGCGGTTTCCAGTGCTCTGGCACAGCGCCATGCACGGCATCGTCACCGGAGTCTTCGGTGATGAACACTTCGCGAATGGGCGCGGTGTTGTAGCGATCGAAACTCTCAAGGGTGTCTTTGAGCAGATCGAACCGCCCACAACTGGTCACGACGAGCGTGACATCACTTTCTTCTGAAAAGCGCACCGGACTCCCTCCGCATTGCGACTATCGGCTTTCGACACCCGCTCCTGGGCGCGAAAGCGCTCGTTTAGATGCCCAGCTTCAGGCGCAGCCGCTGCCAAGCAGACAACGGCGGGTGGGGCCTGAGCGCCGGGCGCATGTGGTCGACGATGCTACGTCCAACTGCGGCGAAACTGAAACGGGAAACTGCCAGATGGCGGCCATTTTCTGCAATCTGCCGGGCCAGTTCAGGGTCTGCTCGCAAACGGCGGAGCTTTTCCTGAAGGGTCGGGATGTTGTCATAGAACACCACGTTGTGCATGTCCTGCAGGCCCAATGCGCGGTTTTCTTCCTCGCCCTGGTCGTACGCCAGCAACACACAGCCGCAAGCCATGGCCTCGAAGTTCTTGATCATGTATTCGCCCATGCCGACGTCGGCACTGACGAAAAAACGAATACGGTTGAGCGTGTTGCAATAGTCTTCACCCGACTTGGTGCGGGTTACCAGCAGGTTCTCGACCTGCCCCAACTCGTCCAGCAGCGCCTTGCGACCGCTGTAGGCCACGCTGTTGACACTGCCGACGAAGGCCAGTTCGATGTCGCGCTCACGTCCTTGGTCGGTTAGCAACTGCTCGTCATAGCCCTTGGGCACGAACACCGCATCGAAACCTTCCTGGCGCAAACGCTCGCTGACCATGTAGCCAGAGCTGATCACCCGTGCCCATGGCAACTGGCGGTAGTGGGCGCTGAACTTGCCGGTGTACTTGCACGGGATGTAGTTCTGGTAGGCGTCGTGCTCGAGGATGACCAGGTTCGGCACAGTGCGGATGAAGGCCACCTGGCGGATTTCCTGCTTGAAGCGCAGGAAGAATACGATGCGGTCATAACGCTCGACCTGCACTTCACGCTTGAAGTAGCGTCGCAGGTTGCGCTGGTCTTCGCTGGTCAGCCAACGCAGGTCGCACTCGCAGTTGGCCGCGACGCCGTCGTACAGGCGGTCGAGAATCGCCCGCTGTTCCTTCTGCACCAGAAATAGGACTTTCATTGCTTTCCTTGGGCGCTCTGCGCCATCGCGGTCAACCATGGGGCGTGCTTACAGCTCGCGCCGCCAGAACAGTTCGTGTCGGCGCACGGCCTTGCGGAAGAACTCGTTCTCCCCATAAGGCGACGGCCGCCGCCCGGCCAGCCAGCGTTGCAGCAAGCGCCGCAGGCGGCGTTTGAACGGCGCGGGCGGCTGCAGGTCGTGCATCATGCCCAGGGCCATGGCCTTGTCGTGCTGGGTAGCCAGGTCCAGGACCAGGCTGCAAGGCGCCCATGCCTGCGCCGCGCCCAGCTGCGGCGGCAACGCCACGCCATCACCACTGTCGCCCATGGGCCAGCGGTCGTTGTCATGCAGGTGGTTGGCGTAGCACAGCAGGGTTTGTGGCTGCCAGGCCAGGCCTTGCAAGGCTTCCAGCACCGCCGCCTGGGCGCAGATGTGATCGGGGTGCGGGTCGAGCTGCGGGTGCGGCATCACCAGTACTTCTGGCTTGGCCATTTCCAGCAAGGCACGCAGGTCGGCCAACAGGTTGTTCCAGGTTGGCGCACCGTCGCTGTCGGCCGGCAGCGGGAACGGGTTGAACTGGCGGAATACGCGGATATCGGCGAGGTCGGCTTCACGGGAGGCGGCCGGCTGGTCAGGCGCGGCCTGCATGGCAGGCAGTTGCAGGCAGAAGTAGCCCAACTGTACGCAACGCGACTCCGGCACACCGGCCCAACGCGGCACGGTGATGCTGTCCCAGGCACGCAGGCGGCCTTTCAGGCGCGCGGCCTCGGCCTTGGCCAGGCCCATCTGCTGGTAGTGCTCTGCCTCGATTTCACCAGCGGTCAGCGTCACTACCCAGGTTTCATCTGCCTGGCTGTACAGGCCATACGCAGCCAGCTCGGCGTCGTCGGCATGGGGTGCAATCACCATTACCCGGCGCCGTTGCAGTTCGACCGCGGGCGTTATCCACAGACGCGGCTCGCCCAGCAGCCGGCAATGGCGACCACGCAGGCGCAACGTGCCGGCTTGCAGCGGCGCAGCCAGGCCAGTCAGGTTGAGGAAACGCACGCCATTGACGCCACGCTCGAAGGTTTGCCGATCGGCCTGCTCACCCGCCAGCAGCGCGACCTGCGGGTCCAGGAACCGACCGAGCCAGCTGCCTTTTACCCGCAGTTCAAGCACCAGGGTTTCATCGCCCTGCAACGCGCAGTCGGCCTTGAGCAGGCCACCCTGCAGGCTGGCAGGGACCTGCCGCGCCTGGTCACCGAAGTCGTAGACATAGTCCTCGCCCGGCGCATAGAACAGGTGGTCGGCAAACCAGGCCTCGTGAGCGGCCCAGAGCAGCGGCAACAACAACAGCGGCAGCCACCACCCGGCCAGTACACCGAGGGCGACCAGCGCTACCAGGCCGGCCAGCAAGCCCAGGCGCTTGTTGCGCCGGTGGCGCTTGAGCAAGTGCTGTTTGCGGCTCACGCCTGATACACCGGCACAGGGTTGCACCAACGGTCCTTGTATTCGCGGTCGGCACGGCCAAACGAGAAGCGCAATGGCTTGTTGCGCGCCCGGGCATCTTCCCAAGCGGCCTGGGTATTGAGGAAGCTCAGCACGCTGCCGGGGCTGAAGGCCTTGGTTTCAGGGTCGACACCGCCATTGATGTACTCGACACTGACCCATTCGGGCGCTTCGACGCGGTACACCAGCTGGATGGCAATGGGCTTGCCGTCCAGCATCAGCACCGAGCCGATCAGCAGCTCGCGCAGGCGCTCCAGCACCTCGGCCATGCGCTCGGCGCCGGTGGCCGGGAAGCCCCAGCGGCGCTGGAACAGGTCGCAGTACATGCTGGCGATTTCCTGCGCACTGAAGTCGCTGATCGGGCGTACCACGCCACCCGCCTCTTCCAGCAGGCGCAGTTCGCGGCGCTGGTTGTAGCGGAATTTCTTCGACAGGTCTTCGTGCGCCCGCGCCATCGCCAGCTGTTCCTTCTGCGCCTTGAGGCCGCTGAAACGGCCCTGGCACAGTTCAGACAGGTAGCGTGCGGTATGGCGCAACGGTGCAGCGGCATCGGCCGCCGCAGGCAGGATGATTTCGGCGTTGCCCAGGTCGAACAGGGCTTTTTTGCCGGCACGCTTGAGCACGTCCTTGGCCAGTGCCAGGTGGCGCCCCCAAGTCGGGATGGCGGCTTTCAGCTCGCCGGCCTGGTACCAGCCCAAGTAACGCACCGGGATCTGCGCCAGGTCAGCCAGTTGCTCGACCACCAGCGGATGGGTGGCGACACTGCCACCAAAACGCGCCCACGCCTCGGCATAGGCCTTGGCGTCGATGGTTTGCCAACCGCGCTCGCGGAAGGCCTGGATACGATTGAGCATCAGGCCTGCCCCACCAGCGCACGTACTTGCGGCAGCTGCCAGAACGCCTCGCGTACCGCTTGATCGGAGAAGCGCTCATGCAGGCGCTGCAGCATGTGCCCGGCACAGGCCTGACGCTGTTCAGCGCCCAGCGTGGCCATATGCTTCAGGCCGTGGGCCAACTGTGCGGCATCGCCTAGCGGGAACAGCACACCCACACCCTCGACCACCTCACGGGCCCCGCCGCAGGCCGTGGCCAGCACCGGCACGCCAGCGACCATGGCTTCGAGCAGGACCATGCCGAACGGCTCGTGGTCGGAGCTCAGGGCGAACACGTCGAAGGCCTGGAAGTAGCGGCGTGCATCCGGCACCTGGCCCAGGAAGTCCACCTGCCCGGCAATGCCCAGCTCGGCGGCCAGGGCCTTGAGCTCGGCCTCTAGCCGGCCCTTGCCGAGGATGGCCAGGCGGGCAGTGGCTGGCAACCCGGGCAGCGCCTGGGCAAAACCACGCAACAGCGTGGCCTGGTCCTTGTCCGGGTGCAGGCGCCCGACGTTGCCGACAACCCACGCCTGCGCGTCCAGGCCCAGGGCCTGACGTGCCTCGGCGCGCGGCACCAGGGCCGTTTGCAGGGCGTCGATGTCGATGCGGTTGTACAGGGTCTGGATGCGTTCGGCCGGCCACTGTGGCAGGCAGCGGCGCATGTCGTCACGCACCGCGTCCGACACGCCCAGCAGGCTCAGGCGCTTGCTGAACAGGTTGGCGAACAGCCGGCGGCCTTTGCGCTCGTAGTCGCCAAAGGCATGGTGCACGCCAATCACCGGCAGGCCGGTACCCAGCAGGGCCACATAGATGGGCTTGAAGCGGTGGGCAATGCAGAAGGCAAAGTTGCGCTCGGCCGCGATGCGCCGCAAGGCACGGATGGCACCGAGTTTCAGGCCACGCACGGCCTTGGAACTGAACTCCAGGAACAGCACCTCGTCCGACGCGCAACCGGCCGCCACCTGCGGGTCGGCGGCACCGGTGAGGAACACCGTGGTGACCTGGTAGCCACGCCCCTGGAACAGGCTGGCGTACTGACGGGCACAGTCGAGGAACGGCCCGTCATAGCCATGGCAGAACTGCAGGATGCGCGGTTCAGAGCGGCTGGTCATACGCGGCCGCGCCGTCCTTCACAACCAGGATGTCTTCCATGATCAGGTACTGCAGGTCCGAGCCGAAGAACATGTTCAGGGCATCGGTCGGCGAGCAGATCATTGGTTCACCACGGCGGTTCAGCGAGGTGTTCAGCGACACACCGTTGCCGGTCAGGTCTTCCAGCGCCTTCATCATGTCGTAGTAGCGCGGGTTGTACTCGCGTTTGAGCACCTGGGCACGCGAAGTACCGTCCTCGTGCACCACTTCCGGTACGCGGGTCTTCCACTCTTCAGCCACTTCGAAGGTGAAGGTCATGAACGGCGCCGGGTGGTCGACCTTGATCATCTGCGGGGCGACGGTGTCGAGCATCGACGGGCAGAAGGGTCTCCAGCGCTCGCGGAACTTGATCTGATGGTTGATGCGGTCCGCCACGCCTTCGACGCTCGGGCAGCCGATGATCGAACGACCACCCAGGGCACGCGGGCCGAACTCCATGCGGCCCTGGAACCAGGCCACCGGGTTGCCGTCGACCATGATCTGGGCGATCTGCTGAGGCATGTTGTCCAGCTTGCGCCAGGTAGGCTGGTTCGGGTGACGGGCGCAGGCAGCGATCACGTCTTCGTTGGAGTACGAGGGGCCGAGGTAGACGTGTTCCATCTTCTCGACCGGTACGCCACGGGCGTGGGAAACGTAGGCTGCGGCGCCTACAGCAGTACCAGCGTCACCGGAGGCCGGCTGGACGAACAGCTCTTTCACGTCCGGGCGGGCGATGATCTTCTGGTTGAGCTTGACGTTCAGCGCACAGCCGCCGGCGAAGGCCAGCTTGCCGGTTTCACGCAGGGTGTCGCCCAGGTAGTGGTCGATCATCTGCAGCGCCAGCTTCTCGAACAGCGCCTGCATGCTGGCCGCGTAATGAATGTAAGGCTCGTCGGCGATATCGCCTTCGCGCTTGGGGCCCAGCCATTCGATCAGCTTCGGCGAGAAGTAGAAGCCCTTGCCCTTCTCTTTATAGCGGCGCAGGCCGATGACGTTGGCGTACTCGGTGTTGATCACCAGTTCGCCGTTTTCGAAGCTGGCCAGGCGCGAGAAGTCGTACTTGCTGGCGTCGCCATACGGCGCCATGCCCATGACCTTGAACTCGCCGTCGAGCATCTCGAAGCCGAGGAACTCGGTGATTGCGCCATACAAGCCGCCCAGGGAGTCCGGGTCGAAGAATTCCTTGATCTTGTGGATCTTGCCGTTTTCGCCGTAGCCAAAGAAGGTGGTGGCGTACTCGCCTTTACCGTCAATGCCGAGGATCGCGGTTTTTTCCTTGAAGCCCGAGCAGTGGTAGGCACTGGAGGCGTGGGCCAGGTGGTGCTCGACCGGCTCGATCTTGACCTTTTTCGGGTCGAAGCCCAGCTGCTCCAGGCACCAGACGATCTTCTTGCGATAGCGCTTGTAGCGACGGTTGCCCATCAGGATGGCGTCGAGGGCGCGATCCGGGGCGTACCAGTAGCGCTTGGCATAGTGCCAGCGCGCCTTGCCGAACAGGCTGATCGGGGCGAACGGGATGGCTACCACGTCGACGTCGGACGGCTTGATGCCTGCCTGCTCCAGGCAGAACTTCGCCGACTCGTAGGGCATGCGGTTCTTCGCATGCTTGTCACGCACGAAGCGCTCTTCTTCGGCGGCGGCAATCAGCTTGCCGTCAATGTACAGGGCCGCGGAAGGGTCATGGCTAAGGGCGCCGGACAGGCCAAGAATCGTCAATGCCAAGGGATTAGCCTCTTCATTCGGTAAAAATGCGCCAGCGGCCTCTTGGGCGGGTGGCGGCTAAAGGGCGGGATTATAACGCAAACATGCGCGCAACGCGGCAACCTGTACTGGCCTCATCGCCGGCAAGCCAGCTCCCACAGGAACACCGCTGCCCTTAAGGCAGATGCAGTACTTGTGGGAGCTGGCTCCCACAGGACCACCGCTGCCTCAAGGGAGATTCGGTACTTGTGGGAGCTGGCTTGCCGGCGATGAGGCCATTACAGGCAAGTAATATTATTCGGCGATCAGCCAGTCCATGCGGTAGCTACCGTCCGTCTGGGCCAGCTCCTTGGCCAGCCACGGCAGCAGCTCCTTGAGCTCTTCTTCCAGGCCCCACGGCGGGTTGGCGATGGCCAGGCCCGAACCATTGAGGCCCTGCGGGCTGTCCTGGTGGTGCACATACAGCTCGACCCGCAGCAGTTTCGGCGCGCCGGTGCTGGTCAGATCCTGGTAGTAACGCGTCAGCGAGCGCTGGTCCTTGATCGGGTACCAGATGGCCGCGACGGTCTGGCGCATGCGGCTGATGGCCTCTTTCATGGAATTGGTGCAGCGCTTGAGCTCATCGGCCTGCTCGAACGGCGGGTCGATCAGCATGATCGCGCGCTTTTCCTGCACCGGCAGCAAGGCCCTGGGCACATGCCAGCCTTCGCCCAGGTGCACGACCACACGCGGGTCTTTTTTCATGTTCTCTTTGAGCAGCGGCCCGTCTTCAGGGTGCTTCTCGTTGAGCAGCGCACGGTCTTGCTGGCGCATCAGGCGGCGCGCCAGCTCGGGCGAACCGGGGTAGTAACGCAGCTCACCGTCGGCGTTCAGGCGCTTGATGACACGCAGGTAATCGGCAGCCATGGCCGGCACATCATCGCGGCCCCACAGGCGGGCGACGCCTTCCAGGTACTCGCCGGTACGGGTTGCCTGATCGCCTTGCAGGTCGTAAAGACCGAGCCCTGCGTGGGTATCGATGTAGGCGAACGGCTGCTCCTTGCGCGACATCAAGGCGATGAGGCGGGTCAGCACGATGTGTTTGAGGACGTCGGCGTGGTTGCCGGCGTGGAAGGCGTGACGATAGTTCATGGCAACTCCTGCGGGGGTGGCAAGTTTACCTTGCCTTGCAGGCGGAGTCAGGCCTGGCTGCTGATCGGCGGCGCCTGCTTCGCGGATAAACCCGCTCCCACAGGGCCTGCACAGTTCTCAAACCCTGCGCAGTACCTGTGGGAGCGGGCAAACCCGCGAAGAAGGCAACGCCGACTCAACGGCTATTACTTGTCAGCGTGATACGCCGCGTCTGCAGTCTCGAAGCGCTGCACCATCGCTTGCGACGGGCTGCCCAGCTTGCTCACCAGAACGATGGCGATGCTCGCCAGCAGGAAGCCCGGGATGATTTCGTACAGGCCCCAGGTATCGATCTGCTTCCACAGGATCACGGTCAGTGCACCGACCACGATACCGGCCAGCGCGCCGTTACGGGTCATGCCTTTCCACAGCACCGAAATCAGCACCACCGGGCCGAAGGCGGCGCCGAAGCCGGCCCAGGCATAAGCCACCAGGCCCAGCACGCGGTTTTCCGGGTTGGCAGCCATGGCGATGGCAATCAGTGCCACGGCCAGCACCATCAGGCGACCGACCCACACCAGCTCGACCTGCGAAGCGTTCTTGCGCAGGAAGGCCTTGTAGAAGTCTTCGGTCAATGCACTGGAGCACACCAGCAGCTGGCAGCTCAGGGTGCTCATCACCGCCGCCAGAATGGCCGACAGCAGCACGCCGGCGATCCATGGGTTGAACAGGATCTTGGCCAGCTCGATGAAGACACGCTCATGGTTCTCGGTGACCGGGCCTGCCAGGTCAGGGTTGGCCGAGAAGTAGGCGATGCCGAAGAAGCCCACGGCGCAGGTACCGGCCAGGCACAGGATCATCCAGGTCATGGAGATGCGGCGAGCCTTGGCGATGGATTTCACCGAATCGGCGGCCATGAAACGCGCCAGGATGTGCGGCTGGCCGAAGTAGCCCAGGCCCCAACCCATCAGCGAGATGATGCCGATGAAGGTGGCACCTTTGAACATGTCGAAGTTGGCCGGGTTCACCGCCTCGATGGCAGCAAAGGTGGTGTCGAAGCCGCCAGTGGAAATCAGCACGATCACCGGGGTCAGGATCAGCGCGAAGATCATCAGCGAAGCCTGCACCGTATCGGTCCAGCTCACCGCCAGGAAGCCACCCACGAAGGTGTAGGCGATGGTAGCTGCGGCGCCAGCCCACAGGGCAGTCTCGTACGGCATGCCAAAGGTGCTTTCGAACAGACGGGCACCGGCAACGATGCCAGAGGCGCAGTAGATGGTGAAGAACACCAGGATGACGATCGCCGAAATGATACGCAGCAGGCCGCTATTGTCTTCGAAACGGCTGGCGAAGTAGTCCGGCAGGGTCAGCGCATCACCGTTGTGTTCGGTCTGCACCCGCAGCCGGCCGGCCACGAACAGCCAGTTGAGGTAAGCACCAACGGTCAGGCCGATGGCGATCCAGGCCTCGGACAGGCCCGAGAAGTAGATGGCGCCCGGCAGGCCCATCAGCAGCCAGCCACTCATGTCGGATGCGCCGGCAGACAGCGCGGTGACCACGCTACCCAGGCTGCGACCGCCCAGAATGTAATCGGAAAGGTTGTTGGTGGCGCGATAGGCCGCGAAGCCGATCAGCACCATTGCCGCGATGTAGACCACGAAAGTGATCGTTAGTGGATTGCCCATGCGTGTGCCCTGGCGTTTGTTTTTATCTCATGCACAACCGCAGCCATGGCGGTTGCACCCAGGCGGCGAATCCTATGCAACAACGCAAAGCAGGTGCAACCATTTTTCACTTGCAAGTTGCACCCGCTTGAGCATTTTTTGTAAAAGCCGCTTTTTTGCTCCTTTTTGGCGCATCAACCCGGTTTTTCAGAATAAAACGCACCGTAAACGCTCCTTTTGAGGGTGTGGAAATGTCTGTCAGACGAGTTGCACCTTTTACACAAAAAATTCGGGTTGCACCTGGTTGCACCCGAATTGTCCTACAGCTACTCTTGGCGCCAGCTTAGGCCACAGCCGTGGCAATAACGAGGATAAGAAATGGCGACGACCACCCTTGGGGTCAAACTCGATGACCCGACCCGTGAGCGACTCAAGGCAGCTGCGCAGTCGATTGACCGCACGCCGCACTGGTTGATCAAGCAAGCGATCTTCAATTATCTGGAGAAGCTCGAGGGTGGTGCCACCCTGACCGAACTCAACGGCCACGCCACCAGCCTGGCTGATGATGCCGGTGATGTTCAGGCCGACCACAGCCACCAGTGCTTCCTCGAATTTGCCGAAAGCATCCTGCCACAGTCGGTACTGCGCTCGGCGATCACCGCCGCCTACCGCCGCCCCGAGCAGGAAGTGGTACCCATGCTGCTGGAGCAGGCGCGCCTGAGCGCACCGCTGGCCGAAGCCACCAACAAGCTGGCCGCTGGCATCGCTGAAAAACTGCGCAACCAGAAGAGCGCTGGCGGCCGTGCCGGCATCGTCCAGGGCCTGCTGCAGGAGTTCTCGCTGTCGTCCCAGGAAGGCGTGGCGCTGATGTGCCTGGCCGAAGCCCTGCTGCGCATCCCCGACAAGGGCACCCGCGATGCGCTGATCCGCGACAAGATCAGCACCGGCAACTGGCAGCCGCACCTGGGCAACAGCCCGTCGCTGTTCGTCAACGCCGCCACCTGGGGCCTGCTGCTGACCGGCAAGCTGGTCAGCACCCACAACGAATCCGGCCTTACCTCCTCGCTCACCCGCATCATCGGCAAGAGCGGCGAGCCGATGATCCGCAAGGGCGTCGACATGGCCATGCGCCTGATGGGCGAGCAGTTCGTCACCGGCGAGACCATCGCCGAAGCCCTGGCCAATGCCAGCCGCTTTGAGGCCAAGGGCTTCCGCTATTCCTACGACATGCTCGGCGAAGCCGCACTGACCGAGCACGACGCGCAGAAGTACCTGGCGTCCTACGAGCAGGCTATCCACTCGATTGGCAAGGCCTCCCATGGCCGCGGCATCTATGAAGGCCCGGGCATCTCCATCAAGCTGTCGGCACTGCACCCGCGCTACAGCCGCGCCCAGTACGAGCGCGTGATGGAAGAGCTGTACCCGCGCCTGCTGTCGCTGACCCTGCTGGCCAAGCAGTACGACATCGGCCTGAACATCGACGCCGAAGAAGCCGACCGCCTGGAGCTGTCGCTCGACCTGCTGGAGCGCCTGTGCTTCGAGCCGTCGCTGGCGGGCTGGAACGGTATCGGTTTCGTTATCCAGGCCTACCAGAAACGCTGCCCGTACGTGATCGACTACGTCATCGACCTGGCCAAGCGCAGCCGCCACCGCCTGATGATCCGCCTGGTGAAAGGCGCCTACTGGGACAGCGAGATCAAGCGCGCCCAGGTCGAGGGCCTGGAAGGCTACCCGGTCTACACCCGCAAGGTGTACACCGACGTGTCCTACGTGGCCTGCGCCCGCAAGCTGCTGGCCGTGCCAGAAGCCATCTACCCGCAGTTCGCCACCCACAACGCCCATACCCTGTCGGCCATTTACCACATTGCCGGGCAGAACTACTACCCGGGCCAATACGAGTTCCAGTGCCTGCACGGCATGGGCGAGCCGCTGTACGAGCAGGTGGTCGGCAAGATTGCCGATGGCAAGCTGAACCGCCCGTGCCGCGTCTATGCACCAGTCGGCACCCACGAAACGCTGCTGGCCTACCTGGTGCGTCGCCTGCTGGAAAACGGCGCCAACACCTCGTTCGTCAACCGCATCGCCGACCACTCGATTTCCATCCAGGAACTGGTCGCCGACCCGGTCGCCAGCATCGAGCGCATGGGCACCCAAGAAGGCAACATCGGCCTGCCGCACCCGCGCATTCCGCTGCCGCGTGACCTGTATGGCACCGAACGGGCCAACTCGGCCGGCATCGACATGGCCAACGAACACCGCCTGGCGTCGCTGTCCTGCGCCATGCTGGCCACCGCTCACAACGACTGGAAGGCCGCCCCGCTGCTGGCCTGCGCCGCCAGTGAAAGCGCTGCCGCGCCGGTGCTGAACCCGGCAGACCACCGCGACGTGGTCGGCCACGTGCAGGAAGCCACCGTGGTTGACGTGGACAACGCCATCCAGTGCGCACTGAACGCCGCGCCGATCTGGCAGGCCACCCCGCCCGCCGAGCGTGCTGCCATTCTGGAACGCACCGCCGACCTGATGGAGGCCGAAATCCAGCCGCTGATGGGCCTGCTGATCCGCGAAGCCGGCAAGACCTTCGCCAACGCCATCGCCGAAGTGCGTGAAGCCGTGGACTTCCTGCGCTACTACGCCGTGCAGGCACGCAACGACTTCAGCAACGACGCCCACCGCCCACTGGGCCCGGTGGTGTGCATCAGCCCGTGGAACTTCCCGCTGGCGATCTTCACCGGCCAGGTAGCTGCGGCGCTGGCTGCCGGCAACCCGGTGCTGGCCAAGCCTGCCGAGCAAACCCCGCTGATCGCCGCCCAGGCCGTGCGCCTGCTGCTGGAAGCTGGCATCCCCGAGGGCGTGCTGCAACTGCTGCCAGGCCGTGGCGAAACCGTCGGTGCCGGCCTGGTCGGTGACGAGCGTGTCAAAGGCGTGATGTTCACCGGTTCCACCGAGGTTGCCCGCCTGCTGCAGCGCAACGTCGCCGGCCGCCTGGACAACCAGGGCCGTCCGATCCCGCTGATCGCCGAAACCGGCGGCCAGAACGCGATGATCGTCGACTCCTCGGCACTGACCGAGCAGGTGGTGATCGACGTAGTGTCCTCGGCCTTCGACAGTGCCGGCCAGCGTTGCTCGGCCCTGCGCGTGCTGTGCCTGCAGGAAGACTCCGCCGACCGCGTGATCGAAATGCTCAAGGGCGCCATGGCCGAAAGCCGCCTGGGCTGCCCGGACCGCCTGGCCGTGGACATTGGCCCGGTGATCGACGCCGAAGCCAAGGCCGGCATCGAGAAGCACATCCAGGGCATGCGTGAGAAAGGCCGCGCGGTCTATCAAGTGGCCATTGCCGATGCTGCCGAGGTCAAGCGTGGCACCTTCGTGATGCCAACCCTGATTGAACTGGACAGCTTCGACGAGCTGAAGCGTGAAATCTTCGGCCCGGTGCTGCATGTGGTGCGTTATAACCGCCGCAACCTGGATCAACTGATCGAGCAGATCAACAACTCCGGCTACGGCCTGACCCTCGGCGTGCACACCCGCATCGACGAGACCATCGCCAAGGTGGTGGAAAACGCCAACGCCGGCAACATGTACGTCAACCGCAACATCGTCGGTGCAGTGGTGGGCGTGCAGCCGTTCGGTGGTGAAGGCCTGTCTGGCACCGGCCCGAAAGCCGGCGGCCCGCTGTACCTGTACCGCCTGCTGTCGACCCGCCCGGCCGACGCGATTGGCCGCCACTTCCAGCATCAGGATGGCGAAGGCAAGCCAGACCGCACCCTGCACGAACAGCTGGTCAAGCCGCTGCACGGCCTGAAGGCCTGGGCACAGAGCAACCAGCTGGCCGACCTGGCTGCGCTGTGCGACCAGTTCGCCAGCCAGTCGCAGAGCGGCATCGCCCGCCTGCTGCCAGGCCCGACCGGCGAGCGCAACAGCTACACCATCCTGCCGCGCGAGCACGTGCTGTGCATGGCGGACAACGAGGCTGACCTGCTGGCGCAGTTGGCCGCAGTACTGGCCGTCGGCAGCTCGGCGGTGTGGGCAGACGGCGAGCCTGGCAAGGCCCTGCGTGCCCGCCTGCCGCGTGAGCTGCAGGCCAAGGTCAAGCTGGTGGCGGACTGGAACAAGGATGACGTGGCGTTCGACGCCGTGATTCACCATGGCGACTCGGACCAGCTGCGCAGCGTGTGCCAGCAGGTGGCCAAGCGTGCTGGTGCGATCGTCGGGGTGCACGGGCTGTCCAGCGGGGATCACCAGATTGCGCTGGAGCGGTTGGTGATTGAGCGGGCGGTGAGTGTGAACACTGCGGCTGCCGGCGGTAATGCCAGCTTGATGACCATTGGCTGATTGCCGTTGATAAAAAAGGGGAGCTTCGGCTCTCCTTTTTTATGGGCGCATATCTTGAGATGTTTGGCGCCTGTGAGATCGAGCGCCGCCCGCGCGGCGCTTCGCAGCACAAGGCTGCTCCTACATCTGTTTCGGGCCAATATCGCCTGTGCCAGACGCGCGCGACCGCCCTGTTTGTACGACGCGATTTCTAGGTATGCACCAAGGCGGTCGCGCGCAAATCCCACAGAAAAGACTGGCCCGAAACAGATGCAGGAGCAGCCTTGTGCTGCGAAGCGCCGCGCGGGCGGCGCTCGGTCTCACAGGCGCAGAAAACATCAAGGCAAGCACCTGTATGCCCCACCCGTTCTAAACCCATATCACCCAAACCTATTAACCTCCCCCCACCCCACCCGATTCCCTACACTCGCAGCATCCCGCCTCAGGACCGCCACCATGCCCGAGACCCTGCTCAGCACCCGAAACCTGGCCTTCGAGCTCTATGAAGTGCTCGACGCCCAAGCCCTCACCCAGCGCCCGCGCTTTGCCGAGCACAGCCGCGAAACCTTCGACGCGGCGCTGACCACCGCGCGCACCATCGCCGAAAAGTACTTCGCCCCGCACAACCGCAAGGCCGACGAAAACGAGCCGCGCTACGTGGACGGCCGCGCTGAACTGATCCCCGAGGTCAAGCCTGCCGTCGATGCCTTCCTCAAGGCCGGCTTCCTCAACGCCAATCGCGACTTCGAGGTCGGCGGCATGCAGCTGCCCAGCCTGGTCTCGCAGGCCTGCTTCGCTCACTTCCAGGCTGCCAACGCCGGCACCACGGCCTACCCGTTCCTGACCATGGGCGCAGCCAACCTGATCGAGAGCTTCGGCACAGAGGAACAGAAGCGTCTGTTCCTGCAGCCAATGATCGAGGGCCGCTACTTCGGCACCATGGCCCTGACCGAACCCCACGCAGGCTCGTCGCTGGCCGACATCCGCACCCGCGCCGAACCTGCGGGCGACGGCAGCTACCGGCTCAAGGGCAACAAGATCTTCATCTCCGGTGGCGACCACGAACTGTCGGAAAACATCGTGCACATGGTGCTGGCCAAGCTGCCGGACGCACCGCCTGGGGTGAAAGGCATCTCGCTGTTCATCGTGCCCAAATACCACGTCAACCCCGACGGCAGCCGTGGCCCGCGCAACGACGTGCTGCTGGCCGGGCTTTTCCACAAGATGGGCTGGCGCGGCACCACCTCCACCGCGCTGAACTTCGGCGACAACGGCCAGTGCGTCGGCTACCTGGTCGGCCAGCCGCATCAGGGCCTGGCCTGCATGTTCCAGATGATGAACGAAGCACGCATCGGCGTGGGCATGGGCGCAGTGATGCTCGGATATGCCGGCTACCTGTATTCGCTGGAATATGCCCGCCAACGGCCGCAAGGCCGGCTGCCGGACAGCAAGGACCCGCTCAGCCCGGCGGTGCCGATCATTGCGCACACCGATGTGAAACGTATGCTGCTGGCACAGAAGGCTTACGCGGAAGGCGCCTTCGACCTGGGCCTGTACGCCGCGCGCCTGTTCGACGATACCCACACCGCCGATGACGAAACGTCCCGCACACAAGCGCAGGCGCTGCTCGACCTGCTGACCCCGATCGTCAAATCCTGGCCCTCGACGTTCTGCCTCAAGGCCAACGAACTGGCGATCCAGATTCTCGGTGGCCACGGGTATACACGCGAATACCCGGTGGAGCAGTACTACCGCGACAACCGCCTGAACCCGATCCACGAGGGCACCGAGGGTATCCAGTCGCTCGACCTGCTCGGGCGCAAGCTGGCGCAGAACAATGGCGCCGGCCTCAAGCAACTGATCCGCCTGATCTCCACTACCGGCGAGCGTGCAAGCCACCACCCCAAACTCGACCCACTGCGCCAGCCACTGGAGCAACTGGTCAACCGCCTGCAAGGCGTGACACTGGCCCTGCTCGGCGACATGGCCCAAGGCGAAGTCGCTGGTGCCTTGGCAAACTCGGCCTTGTACCTAAAGGCCTTCGGTCACTGCGTGATCGGCTGGCGCTGGCTGGAACAGGCCATTCACGCCGAGCTTGGCTTGCTCAAGGGCAACGCCAGCGATCGCGACTTCTACTTCGGCAAGCTGCAGGCCGCGCGTTATTTCCTGACCTGGGAAGTACCGGGCTGCCATAATGAGCTGGCATTGCTAGAGGCGCGCGACAACACTTGCCTCACCATGCAGGACGAGTGGTTCTAAGGGGGAGCCACCGTGTACACGGAGGCTTTTGCATGTTCGATTCCAGCGCCCTGCTGCGCCAGCGCTTCGCCGCGCTGCGCAGTACGGCCGAGTTGTTTTCCCTGCGCCATGTGAAACAGTCGCACCAGGCGCTGTCGGTTCGCCGCAATGTCGCCGAGCCACCCTTCTTCAGCCAGGACGAGGGCGCCATGCTCACCGTGCGGGTCAACGGCGTGGAGGCCTATGCGGCCACCGCCGATCTGTCCCAGACCGGGCTGCAACGCGCACTGGAACAAGCCGAGGCCCTGGCCCGGCAGATCGCCCCGCACAGCCTGCTCGACCTGCGCGACCAGCCAGTGACCAACGCCCGTCACGACCACACTTCGCCCAATTTCGATCAACCCGTGCCCTCCCTCGCCGACTGCCTTGGCCTGCTCGCCGCCGAATCGGCCAGCGTGCCCAAAGACAGCCGCCTGGTGGACTGGCAGGCCAGTCTGGGTGTGAGCCTGGTCGAGCAAACCTACCTGAACTCCGCTGGCGCAGAACTGCGCCATGCACAGCGTTTTCTGTTCCCGGGCCTGGGCGTAACCGCCAGCGATGGCCAGGACAGCCAGAGCCGCAGCCTGGGCCGCGACAACTTCGGCCAGCAGGGCGGTTTCGAGATCATCGAGCGCTGCGGGCTGGTCGGCGCCGCCCGGCAGGTGGCCGACGAGGCACTGCAACTGCTGATGGCCCCCAACACCCCCAGCGGCCCGCGCGACCTGCTGCTGATGCCCGACCAGATGATGCTGCAGATCCACGAGTCCATCGGCCACCCGCTGGAGATGGACCGTATTCTCGGCGACGAGCGCAACTACGCGGGCACCAGCTTCGTCAAAGCCAGCGACTTCGGCCACCTGCAGTACGGCTCCAGCCTGTTGAACGTGACCTTCGACCCGACCATCGGCGAAGAACTGGCCAGCTACAGCTTTGACGATGACGGCACCCCGGCCAGCAAGCAATTCCTGATCCGCGACGGCCTGCTGCTGCGCCCACTGGGCGGCGCGCTGTCGCAGTTCCGTTCTGGCCTGGACGGCGTGGCGAACAGCCGCGCCTGTGGCTGGAACCGTGCCCCGATCGACCGCATGGCCAACCTCAATATCGAACCGGGTGATCAGAGCCTGGAGCAACTGGTGCAAGGCATCGAGCACGGCATCCTGATGCGTACCAACCGCTCGTGGTCCATCGATGATGCGCGCAACAAGTTTCAGTTCGGCTGTGAATATGGCCAGTTGATTGAAAACGGCGAGCTCAAGGGCATCGTCAAGAACCCCAACTACCGCGGCATCTCCGCGCAGTTCTGGCGCAACCTGTCGGCCGTCGGCGACCGCAGTACCTTCCAGGTGCTGGGCACGCCCAATTGCGGCAAGGGCGAACCCAACCAGGTGGTGCGGGTCGGCCACGCCTCGCCGGCCTGTGTGTTCCGCCAGATCGATGTATTCGGAGGAGACGCCTGATGAAGCACGCTTTCGAAACGCTTGTCGGGGATGTGCGCGCTGCCCTGCAAGCAGGCGAGCAGTTCACCCTCGGCTACAGCGCAGAACACTCGCAGTTCGTGCGTTTCAACCACGCCAAGGTGCGCCAGGCCGGTGAAGTGAGCCAGGCAAGCGCCCAGCTGCGGCTGGTGCGCGATGGCCGCCAGGCGGAACAGCAGGTGACCTTGAGTGGCGACGTGCAACTGGACCGCCAGCGCCTGAGCGATGCCCTTGAGCAACTGCGCCAGACCTTGCCGCTGCTGGCCCTCGACCCGTACCTGCGCCTGGACGAAAGCGCCTGGCACAGCCACAGCCTGCAGGACCATCCCCTGCCCGCACTGGACGAAGTACTGGCCCTGCTCGACCGCGAAGCAGGCGAGCTGGACCTGGTCGGCATCTACGCCGCCGGCCCGATCTGCCGGGGCTTCGCCAGTTCGTTCGGGGCCTTTGGCTGGCACCAGGCCAACAGCTTCAACGTTGACTGGAGCCTGTTCCACGAAAACGGCCAGGCAGTTAAGGCCAACTATGCCGGCCAGCTGTGGAGCGCCGACGACTTCACCGAGCGCCTGCGCCAGGCACGTGAACAGCTAGGCTTCCTCGGTCGCCCTGCGGTCACCCTCAAACCCGGCAACTACCGCGCCTACCTGGCGCCTGCGGCCATGGACGAAATCGCCGGCATGCTGTGCTGGGGCGGTTTTTCCGCACAGGCCCTCGCCACCGGCAACAGCGCCTTGCAGCGCCTGTATAACGGCGATGCACAATTAAGCCCGCTGGTAAGTTTCACCGAGCAGGTCAGCGGCTCGCTGAGCCCGGCGTTTTCCGATGAGGGGGCGCCACGCCTGGATGTGCCGTTGGTCCAGCAAGGCAAGGCGCAGCAACGCTTGATCTGCGCACGCAGTGCGGCCGAGTTCGAACTGCAGGCCAATGGTGCCGACAGCTACGAGTCGCCCTGCGCGCTCAGCCTGGCGCCTGGCAACCTGGCCAGCGAACAGATCCTTGAGCGACTAGGCACCGGGCTGTACATCAGCAACCTGTGGTACCTGAACTACTCTGACCTGCCGGCAGCGCGCATGACCGGGCTGACCCGCTTCGCGACCTTCTGGGTGGAAAACGGGCAGATCCAGGGGCCGGTGAGCACCATGCGCTTCGATGACAGCCTTTACAGCTTGCTGGGTAGCCAGCTGGAGGACCTGACCCGGGAGCGCGAGATGATCTTGTCGACCAGTACCTATGGCCAGCGCAGTACCGGGTCGAGCCATTTGCCCGGGGCACTGGTCAAAGGCCTGACCCTGACATTGTGACTGGACCTGCCGGCCCTTTCGCGGCTAAAGCCGCTCCCACAGGATGTCCACTGCCCTCAAATGTAGTGATATCCCTGTGGGAGCGGCTTTAGCCGCGAAAGGGGCGGCACTGACAAACGAGGAAGTCATGCCTGAGCGCACCCCGCTGGACCCCGTCACCGCCCGCTGGATCCCCTGGGTGGTGGCCATCGCTTTCTTCATGCAGTCCCTGGACGGCACCATCCTCAACACCGCGCTGCCGGCCATGGCCCGCTCGCTGGCCGAAGACCCGTTGCGCATGCAGGGCGTGATCATCGCCTACATGCTCACCGTGGCCCTGCTGATCCCCGCCTCGGGCTGGATCGCCGACCGTTTTGGCACCAAGCGCATCTTCTTCAGCGCCATCCTGCTGTTCAGCTTCGGCTCGCTGCTGTGCGCAGCAGCCAATAGCCTGGGCTTCCTGATCTTCGCCCGCGTGGTACAGGGCCTGGGCGGTGCGCTGATGCTGCCGGTCGGGCGGCTGGTGGTGCTGCGCGCCTACCCGCGCAGCGAGCTGGTGCGGATCATGAGTTTCATCACCATCCCTGGCCTGCTCGGCCCACTGCTGGGGCCAACCGTCGGCGGCTGGCTGGTGGAAATCCTCAGCTGGCACTGGATCTTCCTGCTCAACCTGCCGGTCGGTCTGCTCGGCTGCATTGCCGTCTGGAAGTTCATCCCGGACCTGCGCGGCGCCGAGCGCACCTCGTTCGACGGGCCTGGGTTCCTGTTGTTTGGCGCAGCGATGGTACTGATCACCATCGCCATGGAAGGCCTGGGCGAGTTGCACCTGCCGCACCTGCGGGTGATGTTGCTGCTGTTCGCCGGCATGGCCTGCCTGGCCGCCTACTGGCTGCGCGCCGGGCGCGACCCGGAGCCGCTGTTCTCGCCCAGCCTGTTCCGCGTGCGCACCTTCGCCATCGGCATCCTCGGCAACCTGTTCGCCCGCCTGGGCAGCGGCGCCCTGCCCTTCCTGGTGCCGCTGCTGCTGCAGGTGGCGCTGGGCTACTCGCCCTCCCAGGCCGGTATGAGCATGATCCCGCTGGCGGCAGCGGCCATGCTGGCCAAGTCTGTCGCAAGGCCGCTGATCGAACGGTTTGGCTACCGCATCATCCTCACCGGCAACACCTTGCTACTGGGCCTGCTGCTGGCCAGCCTCGGCCTGGTCGACGAGCAGACACCCTACGCAGTGCTGCTGATCCAGCTGGGCCTGCTGGGCGCGGTCAACTCCATGCAGTTCACGGCCATGAACACGGTAACCCTGATCGACCTCGATGACGCCAGCGCCAGCAGCGGCAACAGCCTGCTGTCGGTGGTCGCTCAGTTGGCACTGAGCCTGGGTGTGGCATGTGCCGGCGCCCTGCTGGGCGGCTTTACCGCAGCGGGCAGTGCCGAAGGCGTGGAAAGCACCCTGGGCGCCTTCCAGTTGACGTTTGTCACCATCGGCGTGATGGCCATGCTGGCGGCAGCGATCTTCCTGCAACTGGCGCCGACGGACGGAAGGCGTGCCCGTCGTCCGGAACAACACATGGAACCGTAGGGCGAATGGCCACGAGGCTGGTAGACTGTGCGGCATTTTTTCGCTTCGCAACGCAGGCCCGCCTCGTGACCACCGAATCCACCGCCTTTGCCACTCTGCCGTTGTCCGCCGCCATGCTGGCGAACCTGGACGCCCTCGGCTATGCCTCGATGACGCCGATCCAGGCCCAGAGCCTGCCCGTCATCCTCAAGGGCCAGGACCTGATCGCCCAGGCCAAGACCGGCAGCGGCAAGACAGCCGCCTTCGGCATCGGCCTGCTGAACCCGATCAACCCGCGCTACTTCGGCTGCCAGGCGCTGGTGCTGTGCCCTACCCGCGAGCTCGCCGACCAGGTGGCCAAAGAGCTGCGCCGCCTGGCCCGCGCCGAGGACAACATCAAGATCCTGACCCTGTGCGGCGGCGTTTCGCTGGGCCCGCAGATTGCTTCGCTGGAGCACGGCGCGCACATCATCGTCGGCACCCCGGGGCGTATCCAGCAGCACCTGGACAAAGGCACCCTGGTGCTCGACGGCCTGAACACGCTGGTGCTGGACGAAGCCGACCGCATGCTCGACATGGGTTTCTTCGACGCCATCGCCAGCATCATCGGCAAGACCCCGTCGCGCCGCCAGACCCTGCTGTTCTCGGCCACTTACCCGTCCGGTATCAAGCAGCTGGCCGCCGACTTCATGCGTAACCCGCAGCAGGTCAAGGTCGAGAGCCTGCACACCGACAACCAGATCGAACAGAGCTTCATCGAGATCGACCCACAGCACCGCCTGGAGGCCGTCACCCGTGTGCTCGGCCACTACCGCCCGCAATCCTGCGTGGCGTTCTGCTTCACCAAGCAGCAGTGCGAGGATGTGGTTGCTCACCTGACTGCCAAGGGTATCGTTGCCCAGGCCCTGCATGGCGACCTGGAGCAACGCGACCGTGATCAGGTGCTGGCCATGTTCGCCAACCGCAGCAGCTCGGTGCTGGTGGCCACTGACGTGGCCGCGCGCGGCCTGGATATCGATGGCCTGGACATGGTCATCAATGTCGAGCTGGCGCGTGATGCCGAAATCCACGTGCACCGGGTGGGCCGTACCGGCCGTGCCGGCGAGAAAGGTGTGGCGGTAAGCCTGGTGGCACCGGCAGAAGGCCACCGCGCCCAGGCTATCGAAGACCTGCAAAAAAGCCCGCTGCGCTGGGACTCGCTGGACAGCCTGAAGAACAAGGGCGGTGAACCGCTACTGCCGGTGATGACCACGCTGTGCATTGCCGCAGGCCGCAAGGACAAACTGCGCCCTGGCGATATTCTTGGTGCGCTGACCGGTGATGCCGGCATCCCGGGCAAGCAGGTGGGCAAGATCGCCATCTTCGACTTCCAGGCGTTTGTTGCCGTGGAGCGCGCGCTGGCCAAGCAGGCCATGCAGCGGCTGAACAGCGGCAAGATCAAGGGCCGCGCCCTGAAAGTCCGCATTCTCTGACATTTTTTGGGGTTGCTGTGCAGCCCATCGCCGGCAAGCCAGCTCCCACAGGATCACCACAGGCCTTAGGCTTGTGCAGGGCCTGTGGGAGCTGGCTTGCCGGCGATAGGCCGCACAGCGGCGCCAAACTACCAATGAGGTAACACCGTGCACTCCACCGACGTGATCATCCTCGGCGCCGGCGCCGCCGGCCTGATGTGCGCCCAGCTCAGCGCCCGCCGTGGCCGCCGGGTACTGCTGCTCGACCACGCCAACAAGCCCGGCAAGAAAATCCTCATGTCCGGCGGCGGGCGCTGCAACTTCACCAACATGTACACCGAGCCAGCCAACTTCCTGTCGCACAACGCGCACTTCTGCAAGTCGGCCCTGGCCCGCTACACCCAGTGGGACTTCATCGAACTGGTGTGCAAGCACGGCGTGGCGTACCACGAGAAGAAGCTCGGCCAGCTGTTCTGCGACAACAAGGCCAGTGACATCCTCGACATGCTGCTGGCCGAATGCGACGAGGCCGGCGCCGAGATCCGCATGCACACCAGCATCGAACACATCGAGAAGACCGAAAGCGGCTACCTGCTGCAGACCAGCGGTGGCCAGTTCGCCTGCCAGTCGCTGGTGATCGCCACCGGCGGCCTGTCGATCCCGACCCTGGGCGCGACCGGCTTCGGCTACCAGGTGGCCCGCCAGTTCGGCCACACCCTGCTGCCGACCCGCGCCGGGCTGGTGCCGTTCACCATCACCGAGCCCCAACTCAAGGCACTGTGCACCGAGTTGTCCGGCACTTCGCTGGACTGCACTGCCAGCTGCAACGGCACCAGCTTCCGCGAGAACCTGCTGTTCACCCACCGCGGCCTGAGCGGCCCGGCGATCCTGCAGATTTCGTCGTTCTGGGAAGCGGGCGATACGGTCGAGATCAACCTGCTGCCGGACCGCGATGCGCTGTGCTGGCTGCAACAGATGCAGGCCGAACGCGCCAACGCCGAACTGAAGACCGTGCTGGGTGAAGTATTCACCCGCAAGCTGGCCAACCTGCTGGCCGAGCAATGGTTCGAGTCCAGGCCGATGAAGCAGTACACCCCGGCGGAACTGGCACAGATCGCCGAAAAGCTGGCGAACTGGCAAGTGGTGCCGGCCGGCACCGAAGGCTACCGCACCGCCGAAGTGACCCTGGGCGGCGTGGATACCCGCGAAGTGTCGTCCAAGACCATGGAATCGCTTAAAAGCCCCGGGCTGTACTTCATCGGGGAAGTGCTCGATGTCACTGGCCACCTGGGCGGTTTCAACTTCCAGTGGGCCTGGGCATCGGCCAACGCCGCGGCGCAGTTCGTGTAGAGTAGAATCCATTCAGCAGCACGGAACGCTTCTTGCTGGCCCGTGCTGCAATGCATTCTTCGCTCACTGCCTAGCAGGCCATCATGTCATCGAGCTCGTTCCGTCAGTCACTGCGTCGCCTGTGGGGCCAAGACAAGTTCAGCTACAGCATCCGGGTCACCATCGCCCTCACCGGCAGCCTGGCCCTGTGCTGGTACCAGAACGAGATGGCCCTGCTGATTCCGCTGTTCCTCGGCATCATCGCCAGCGCCCTGGCCGAAACCGACGACAGCTGGCAGGGCCGCCTCAGCGCCCTGGCCGTTACCCTGGTGTGTTTCGCCATCGCTGCGCTAGCGGTCGAGTTACTGTTCCCCTACCCCTGGATCTTCGCCATCGCCCTGGCCCTGGCGGCGTTCGGCCTGACCATGCTCGGCGCCTTGGGCGAGCGTTATGGTGCGATTGCCTCGGCGACACTGATCACGGCGGTTTACACCATGATCGGTGTGGACCAGCGCGGTGGCCAAGTGACGGACTTCTGGCACGAGCCGCTGCTGCTGGTGGCGGGCGCGGCCTGGTACGGGCTGCTTTCGGTACTGTGGCAGGCGCTGTTTTCCAACCAGCCGGTGCAGCAAAGCCTGGCCAAGCTGTTCTTCGAGCTGGGCAGCTACCTCAAGCTCAAGGCCAGCCTGTTCGAACCCATCCGCACCCTCGACGTCGAGGCCCGGCGCCTGGAGCTGGCCCAGCAGAACGGCAAGGTGGTGGCAGCGCTCAACGCAGCCAAGGAAATCATCCTGCACCGGGTGGGCAACAGCCAGCCGAACTCCAAGGTCAGCCGTTACCTCAAGCTGTACTTTCTCGCCCAGGACATTCACGAGCGGGTCAGTGCCTCGCACTACCCCTACAACGGCCTGACCGAGGCGTTTTTCCACAGCGACGTCATGTTCCGCTGCCAGCGCCTGCTGCGCAAACAAGGCTCGTCCTGCCAGGAGCTGGCCCGCTCGATCCGCCTGCGCCAGCCGTTCGTGCTGGCCAGCGGTTATCCAGAAGCCCTCGAGGACCTCAACGCCTCGCTGGAGCACCTGCGCCTCCAGAACAACCCGGCCTGGCGCAGCCTGTTGCGTTCGCTGCGGGCACTGGCCGCCAACCTGGCCACACTGGACCGCCTGCTGAGCGCCGCCAGCAACCCGGACAGCCTGGCCGATACCAGTGACAGCAGCCTGCTCGACCGCTCGCCACGCTCGCTGAAAGACGTGTGGACACGCCTGCGCACACAGCTCACGCCGACCTCGCTGTTGTTCCGTCACGCCCTGCGCCTGCCGCTCGCACTGTCGATCGGCTACGGCATGGTGCACCTGATTCACCCCACCCAGGGCTACTGGATCATCCTCACCACGCTGTTCGTGTGCCAGCCCAACTACGGTGCAACCCGGCGCAAGCTGGTGCAGCGAATTTTCGGCACCGCCGTCGGCCTGACAGTGGGCTGGGCGTTGTTCGATCTGTTCCCCAACCCGGTCATCCAGTCGCTGTTCGCCGTGGTTGCCGGGGTGGTGTTCTTCGTCAATCGCACCACCCGCTACACCTTGGCCACAGCTGCGATCACGCTGATGGTGCTGTTCTGCTTCAACCAGATCGGCGATGGCTACGGCCTGTTCCTGCCACGCCTGTTCGATACCCTGGTGGGCAGCCTGATCGCCATCCTGGCGGTGTTCCTGTTCCTGCCTGACTGGCAAGGGCGACGGTTGAACAAGGCGCTGGCCAATACCCTGGCCTGCGCCAGCGTGTACCTGCGCCAGATCATGCAGCAGTATGCCCATGGCAAGCGCGACGACCTGGCCTACCGCCTGGCCCGGCGCAATGCCCATAACGCCGACGCGGCGCTGTCCACTACCTTGGCCAACATGCTGATGGAGCCAGGGCATTTCCGTAAGGAGGCTGATGTTGGCTTCCGCTTCCTGGTGCTGTCGCACACCTTGCTCAGCTACCTCTCGGGGCTGGGCGCACACCGCGACACGGCCTTGCCGGCAGAGGTGCAGGAGCAGTTGATCGAGGGCGCCGGGCAAAGCCTGGCCAGCAGCCTGGACGAGATTGCCAACGGCCTGGCCGCACGGCTACCGGTGGCGATTCACAGCGATGCCGAAGAGGCGCTGGCCAATGCCCTGGAGCAGATGCCGGAAGAGCTGGATGAACATCAGCGGTTGGTGCAGACACAGTTGGCGTTGATTTGCCGGCAGTTGGGGCCGTTGCGGACCTTGGCGGCACACCTGATCAAAGAAGGTGCCCCGGCCTGATTGCCTTGTTGCCTGTGCTGGCCTCTTCGCGGGCTCGCCCGCTCCCACAGAGACCCCACAGAACCTGAGGTGTATGGGGTACCTGTGGGAGCGGGCATGCCCGCGAAGAGGCCAGAACACGCGACAGTGGTCAGAAGCCATGCTGGCGCAACAGCCGGTCATAGCTGCCATCGGCCTTCATCGCCGCAATGGCCTGCTCGAAACGCTCGACAATGCGCTTATGCTCCGGGTGCTTCAGGCTCACCAGGATATGCAGGGTGTTCTCCCCCAGCGGCGGCTCCACCAGCATCACCCCATCACGCACTTCCTGCGGCTCACGCTGCAGGTTGTAGCGGGCCACGTACTCGTCTTCCACCGCAAGGTTCACCCGCCCTGCCGCCAGCATGCGTACCGCCGACGAAAAATTGCGCACCGGCACCTTGTGCAGACGGGTATCGGCGTCGAACTTCGGTGAATAGGCGTAATCACGTACCACCGCGATGCTGTAGGGGTACAAATCCGACTGGTCTTTGTAGTGGAACGCCTCGCCCTTGCGTTGCAGCAGGCGAATGCGGTTAGTCAGGTAGGCGTTGGAAAACTGCCCGATGTTGGCGCGCGAGTCGTTGTACCAGGCATTGATCAGTACGTCGTAGCGCCCTTCACCTACCCCCAGCAGCGCCCGCGCCCAGGGCGCTTCTTCATAGCTGCTGGTGTAGCCGGCACGGGTCAGCGCCGTGGTGACGATGCTGGTCGCCAGGCCGCCGCCCGGCATGTTGGCATCCGTGAACGGTGGCCAGCTGTCAGCCACCAACCGTAGCTTGTCGTGACCCAGGGCGGGTGTTGCCAGCATCATTGCCAGTAATCCCAGCACACAAAGCAGTGGCCGCATGCTCACGTCCTTTCGCTATGGAGGGCACACACTCCCGACGAGATTACACAAAGCTGTTGCAGAGGGCAGCGGCCAATAGTGTCATTTAGCCTCTATTTTGGCCGAAGCACAGACGACGTGCGATGATCGACTACCCACTCAAGGAGTTCGCCAATGTCCATCGACTGGCTTTGCAAGCACCACACCGACCTCGGCAAGGACCAGCTCTACGCCATTCTGCAATTGCGCACCGAAGTGTTTGTGGTCGAGCAGCGCTGCGCGTACCAGGAAGTCGATGGCCAGGACCTGAGCGGCGATACCGTGCACCTGATGGCCTGGCAGGACGACAAGCTGGTGGCTTATCTGCGCTTGCTCGACCCGCAGTCCCAGGGCGGGGACGTGGTGATCGGGCGGATAGTGACCGCCCCCGAAGCGCGCGGCCTGAAGCTGGGGCACCCGTTGCTGCTCAAAGGGCTGGAGGCGGCAGAGCATTGCTGGCCGGGAGTACCGGTTTACCTGTCGGCGCAGGCGCATTTGCAGGGGTTTTATGCCCGCCATGGGTTTGAGGTGGTGGGCGAGGAATATGTTGAAGATGACATCCCGCACATCGGGATGCGCAAAGGCTGAAATTGCCGGGGGTGCTTTGCACCCCTTTCGCCGGCAAGCCAGCTCCCACAGGTTCCGCGCAGGCCTGGGCGATGGGCTGCACAGCAGCCCCAAATTCTTCAGGGGTAACCCAGCACTTCGCGGATCTGCCGCAGATGGCGGATGATCCACTGCTTGTCGATCGCCCCCCAATCATGAATGCGGTAATGCCCGGCGTGGTTGCGTGCGCCTTCCTGCTGTTCGAACTCGCAGACGATATCCAGGTCGGCCAGGGCGGCGATGGTGTCCTGGGCCGTGCGCCGCGGCATGCCGGTAGCCTCCATCAGGGCGGGCACGCTGGTCGCGGTCTGGCTGTCGATCAGCCAGGCGACGTACAGGCGACGGTAGAAGCTGCTCTTGGTCTTGCTCACTTCCATGCTGCGTGGTCCTTAGCAGTTGCCTGGCAGCTCCCGATAGGTCAGGTAGACGCGCAGGTCGAATTCCAGTTGGTGGTAGTCCGGCTCCATGTGCTGGCAGAGCTGGTAGAACGCCTTGTTGTGGTCGCGCTCGCGCAGGTGCGCCAGTTCGTGCACCACGATCATGCGCAAGAACTGCGGCGCAGCTTCCTTGAACAGCGAGGCAATGCGGATTTCCTTCTTCGCCTTGAGCTTGCCGCCCTGCACCCGCGACACCGCCGTGTTCAGGCCCAGGGCCCGATGGGTCAGGTCGAGACGGTTGTCGAACAGCACCTTGTCCAGGTTCGGCGCACTGCGCAGGTATTGCTGGCGCAGATCCTGGGCGTAGCCGTACAGCGCCTTGTCGCTTTGCACGTCATGGCGGTCGGGGTAGCGGCGCTGCAGGTATTCGCCCAGGCGGTCGCTGTCAATCATCTGCCGCACCTGCTCTTGCAGGTGCGCAGGGTAGGCTTGCAGGTAACGTAATACGGTCATGGCGCTGCATTCGGCGTAACGAATGCCGATTCTAGCCAATCATGGCCCTGGCCAGGAGAAAATTGCCGGGAAGCCGCTGGCATCCGCAGCGGTCATTGGGTAAGCCACCAGAAAACCCTGCACGTATTCGCAGCCGTTGGCCTTGAGCCAAGCCGCCTGGGCCAGTGTTTCGACACCCTCGGCGATCACCGTGATGCAGTAGTCGGCGCACAGGCCGATGACACTGCGGACCAAGGCTGCATCCACCGCCGAATCAGGCAAGCGCGCCACCAGGTGGCGGTCGAGCTTCAAGGTGTCGATCGGCAAGTCACGCAGCATGCGCAACGAACAGTCGCCTGCGCCAAAATCGTCCAGGGCCACCCGCACCCCCAGCTCACGCAAGCGGTGTATCTGTTTGACGGCCGCATCGATGTTATACATCAGCGAGGTTTCCGCGACTTCCACCTCCAGTTGCGCCGGGTCCAGCTGGTAAAGCTGGATCACCCGCTGCAGCTCTTCGACCAGGCCGGGCATGACGAACTGCGCGCGGCTCAGGCTGATGCCGAGCACAAGGTCTGCAGGGAAGCGTTCGTACCAGGCCTGGCGCTGGGCGGCCCCCTGGCGGTAGATCCAGCTGGCCAGGCGGTTGATCAGGCGTGCTTCTTCCAGCAACGGAATAAACAGCCCAGGCGGTACGTCGCCGACGCTGGGATGCTGCCAGCGCAACAAGGCCTCGAAGCCCCGCAGACGGCCATCAATGAACGACACCTGCGGCTGATACACCAAGGTGAAGTCCTGCTGCTCGATGGCGGTGCGCACACCGTCTTCCAGCATCAGCCGCGAGCGCGCCCGGCCGTTTAGCTCCTGGTCGTAGAAACGGTACTGCTGGCGCCCGGCCTGCTTGGCGGCATACATCGCTGCATCGGCGGCGCGCAGCAGGCCTTCCACATTGGCCCCGCAGTCCGGGAAGGTGGCGATGCCGATGCTGACCCCAAGGCACACATCCAGCCCTTCGATCTGGTGGCTGATCGAAATACGCTCAAGCAACTTCTCGGCATAGCGCCCGGCCTGTTCGGGATAGGGCAGGCTGTCGAAAAGCGCGGTGAATTCATCACCTCCCATGCGTGCCAGCAAGGCCTCGCTGCCCAGGCAATCCTTGAGTTGCTCGCCCACCCAGCGCAGCACACGGTCACCGGTGTCGTGGCCCAACGAGTCGTTGATGCGCTTGAAGCCGTCCAGGTCCATGTACATCAATGCCTGTGCCTTGTCCGAACGCTCGTTGCGCAGCAGCGCACCTTCGGCCGCCTGGTAGAAACCACGGCGGTTGAGCAGGCCGGTAAGCGGGTCGGTCACGGCCTGGTATTCCAGCTGCTGGTGCAGGTTGCGCACCACCGACATGTCCAGCACGGTGACCACCATGGCCTGCTGGTCAGCCGGCAACGGTGCGCAGGACAACGCCACCGGCACCAGTTCGCCACCGAGGGTACGCAGCTGGGCATCATGCACGCGGAAAATACGCCGCCCCATGTAGGCCTGGTAGAAGTCAGACTCCCCCCACACGCTGGCACTGGCGAGTTGCACCAGGTCGAGCAGGTGCACGCCCTGCAACTGCTGCACCGGGGCCGCCAGCAAGCGCGAAATGGCCGGGTTGGCAAAACTGATGACGCCTTGGGCATCCACCACCAGAATGCCCTCGGCGGCGTTCTCCAGGATCGACGCATTGAACGCCCTGGCTGCCTCCAGCTCGCGGGTCAGGCGCTGCAGCATGCGCCGGTTGCGCTGCTGGTCGAGCAAGGCCTGCACTTTGGGCTTGAGAATTTGCGGGTCGAACGGTTTGAACATGTAGTCCACAGCGCCGCTGGCGTACCCTTTGAGCACGGCCGCTTCGGACTGTTCGTTGGCGGTGAGGAAGATGATCGGTGTCAGCCGGGTGCGCTGGCTGCCACGCATGAGCCGGGCGACTTCGAATCCATCCATCTCCGGCATCTGTACATCCAGCAAGACCAGGTCGACATCGTGTTCCAGCAACGCACTCAAGGCTTCCGTCCCTGAGCTTGCCGTCAACACTTGCCAATCCTGCCGGGCCAGCAACGCCCGCATGCTGATGAGGTTCTCGGGGTAGTCATCTACCACCAGAAGGACCGAGCTACCATCCAGTGGCTGTGGTTGAGCTTGAGCGCCATCCATGCTGCTTCTCTATTATGTGACGGACTTCAAAATACGGTTGGATCCATTATTACTCTAGTCCTGAGGTGGTAACACGCAATGCAATCAGAACGCTATCAGTGGTTCAACTGTACGGTAGCCGACTAACGGTCGGTTTGCCGAAATATGTTCCGGCTTTTTGCCAGCCATAAAAAAACCCGCATCGCTGCGGGTTTTTCACTGCTGCCAGTTGATCAGTTGACCTTGGCGGCCAGCTCACCTTTCAGGTAGCGCTGGTACATGCCTTCGAGGGAGATCGGCTTGATCTTCGAGGCATTACCGGCAGTGCCGAAGGCTTCGTAACGGGCGATGCACACTTCACGCATGGCTTTGACGGTTTCACCGAAGAACTTGCGTGGGTCGAACTCGCTCGGGTTCTGCGCCATCAGGCGACGCATTGCACCGGTGGAAGCCAGACGCAGGTCGGTGTCGATGTTGACCTTGCGCACGCCGTGCTTGATGCCTTCAACGATCTCTTCGACCGGTACACCGTAGGTTTCCTTGATGTCGCCGCCGTACTGGTTGATGATCGCCAGCCACTCTTGCGGGACCGAGGAAGAACCGTGCATCACCAGGTGGGTGTTGGGGATGCGCTTGTGGATTTCCTTGATGCGGTCGATGGCCAGCACGTCACCGGTAGGCGGCTTGGTGAACTTGTAGGCACCGTGGCTGGTACCGATGGCGATCGCCAGGGCGTCGACCTGGGTCTTCTTGACGAAGTCGGCCGCTTCTTCCGGGTCGGTCAGCATCTGGCTGTGGTCCAGCACGCCTTCGGCGCCGATGCCGTCTTCTTCACCGGCCATGCCGGTTTCCAGCGAACCCAGGCAGCCCAGCTCACCTTCTACCGAAACGCCGCAGGCGTGCGCCATGGCAACGGTCTGCTGAGTAACGCGGACGTTGTACTCGTAGTCGGTCGGGGTCTTGCCGTCTTCACCCAGCGAGCCGTCCATCATCACCGAGCTGAAGCCCAGCTGGATGGAGCGCTGGCAGACATCAGGGCTGGTGCCGTGGTCCTGGTGCATGCACACCGGGATGTGCGGGAATTCTTCGATGGCAGCCAGGATCAGGTGACGCAGGAACGGGGCACCCGCGTATTTGCGGGCACCGGCCGAGGCCTGGACGATCACCGGGGAGTCGGTCTTGTCAGCCGCTTCCATGATGGCGCGCATCTGCTCGAGGTTATTGACGTTGAAAGCTGGTACGCCGTAACCGAACTCGGCGGCGTGGTCCAGCATCTGGCGCATGCTAATGAGTGCCATTGTGTATCTCTCTCCCGACAAGCGTCGTTTGTTTCGTGCAAGCCTGCCGCAGGGGCGGTTGCTGTTCAAGTAGTGTGGGCCATTCACGCGGCCCGGCCAGTCACGGTGCCTTGCAGCCCCGCCCAATCAGATCGTTGGTTGCTACCCAGTACACCAGGCCTTCTTCGCCCTTGGTGTGGAAGGCCAACATGCCATCGCTGTACAGCGCGCCCGAAGCACCCGGCTCGGACTTGAGCCGGTAGACCTGGTCACCGCCGCCAAGGCGCACGTCGACCTGGTCGCGTTGTGCATCGGCGAAGCGCCACAGCACTTCAGCCTGGGTATCGCAGACCCAACGGGTCCAGTCGTCTGCCGGGGCGGGTTGCGCCGGCTGCAGCAGTGAGCATCCTGCCAGTGTCGCCAGGGCCGTTACGGCCAAAAGCGCTTTCATTCAGTTTCCTCGATTTGGGGCTGCCGTGCAGCCCTTCGCGGGCTTGCCCGCTCCCACAGAGAACGCACTGTACCTGTGGGAGCGGGCGAGCCCGCGAAGGGCCGCACAGCGGCCCCTTCTTCAAGACCACAAATCAACCTTCAGGTTGCCTCTCACCCGATCAAGGGCAACCCGGCGCCTTGCGCTGGTGGTCTTCGTCGTACTTTTCCAGGCCTTCCGGGCCCACGCGCTTGCTGATGACCGGCACGGTTTCGGCCTGCCACTCGGACTGGTAGCAACCACCCTTGGGCGGATGCGCCGGGTCGCCATCCGAGGCCGGGCTGCCAGAGCAGGCGCTCAGCAGGCCCGCCAGTATCATCACAGGCAATTGCTTGACCATCAGGCCACTCCCTTTGCCAAGCGCCGACGTCATCAGGCCTTGGCCCGCTCTTCCAGGATTGCCACCGCTGGCAGGACCTTGCCCTCGACGAACTCGAGGAAGGCACCACCACCGGTAGAAATGTAGGAGATTTCCTTGCTGACGCCATATTTGTCGATGGCGGCCAGGGTGTCACCGCCACCGGCGATGGAGAACGCTGCGCTGTCGGCAATGGCTTTGGCCAGTACCTTGGTGCCGTTGCCGAACTGGTCGAACTCGAACACGCCAACCGGGCCGTTCCACAGGATGGTCTGCGACGACTTCAGCAGCTCGGCGAAGTTGGCTGCGGTTTGCGGGCCGATGTCCAGGATCATGTCGTCAGCAGCAACGTCGGCAATGGCTTTGACGGTGGCTTCGGCAGTTTCGGCGAACTCCTTGGCAACCACCACGTCGACTGGCAGCGGCACGCTGACCTTGGCGGCGATGGCCTTAGCGGTGTCGACCAGGTCAGGCTCGTACAGCGACTTGCCCACCGGGTGGCCAGCAGCCGCCAGGAAGGTGTTGGCAATACCGCCACCAACGATCAGCTGGTCGCACACACTGCTCAGGCTGTTCAGCACATCCAGCTTGGTGGACACCTTGGAGCCGGCAACGATGGCCGCCATTGGCTTGGCCGGGGCTTTCAGCGCCTTGCCCAGGGCATCCAGCTCAGCCGCCAGCAGCGGGCCGGCAGCGGCAACCTTGGCGAACTTGGCCACACCGTGGGTCGAACCTTCGGCGCGGTGAGCGGTGCCGAAAGCGTCCATTACGAACACATCGCACAGGCCAGCGTACTTCTGCGCCAGCTCGTCGGCGTTCTTTTTCTCGCCCTTGTTGAAGCGCACGTTCTCGAACAGCACCAGCTCACCGGCCTGAACCGCGACACCGTCCAGGTAGTCAGCAACCAGCGGCACATCACGGCCCAGGGCCTTGCTCAGGTAGTCGGCAACCGGCTTGAGGCTGTTCTCGGCAGAGAATTCGCCTTCGGTCGGGCGGCCCAGGTGCGAGCAGACCATTACCGCCGCGCCCTTTTCCAGCGCCAGCTTGATGGTCGGCAGCGCTGCCAGGATACGCGCGTCGCTGGTTACCACACCGTCCTTCACAGGCACGTTGAGGTCTTCGCGAATCAGTACGCGCTTACCTTGCAGGTCGAGGTCGGTCATCTTCAACACGGTCATGAATGCAGTCCTTCAGGGCTGTTTGTTGCGGGTTGGGTGAACGACGTGCAGAAAGTGTTCGGCAACGTCGAGCATACGGTTGGCAAAACCCCATTCGTTGTCGAACCAGGCCAGCAGGTTCACCAGCCGGGGGCCGGAAACACGGGTCTGGCTGGCATCGACAATCGCCGAATGCGGGTCATGGTTGAAATCACAGCTGGCGTGCGGCAGCTCGGTGTAGGCCAGCAAGCCTTTCAGCGGGCCTTCCAGCGCAGCCTCGCGCAACACCCGGTTGACCTCGGCCGCGCTGGTGTCGCGGGCGGTCTGCAGGGTGATGTCCAGGCACGAGACATTGACGGTCGGTACACGTACCGCTTTGGCCTGGATTCGCCCGGCAAGTTCCGGGAGCAGGCGCTCGATGCCACGTGCCAGACCAGTGGACACCGGGATGACCGACTGAAAGGCCGAACGCGTGCGGCGCAGGTCTTCGTGGTGGTAGGCGTCGATTACCGGCTGGTCGTTCATCGCCGAGTGGATGGTGGTGATCTGCACGTATTCGATGCCGAACGCCTGGTCCAGCACACGCAGCAGCGGCACGCCACAGTTGGTGGTGCACGAGGCATTGGACACCAGGCGCTCGCTGCCGGTCAGGCAGGCCTGGTTGATGCCGTAAACCACCGTGGCGTCAACATCGGCCTCGCTGGCCATGGGCTGCGAGAACAGCACCCTGGGTGCGCCGGCGTCGAGGAAACGCTGGCCATCGGCACGTGTGTTGTAAGCACCGGAGCACTCCAGCACCAGATCGATGTCCAGCGCAGCCCAGTCGATGCCTTCGGGGGTGGCACTGCGCATTACCTTCACGCAGTCGCCATTGATATGCAGACAGTCACCATCGACCCTCACCTCGCCGGGGAAACGCCCGTGGGTGGAGTCGAAGCGTGTCAGGTACTCAAGGCTGGCCTGGTCGGCCAGGTCGTTCAGCGCGACGATCTCGAAACCCGCCTTTGCCCCCCGCTCGAACAGCGCGCGCAGGACACAGCGGCCGATGCGGCCATAACCGTTGAGTGCAACTTTGTAGGGACGCGGGTGGGGCATTCGTTGGCTCGCTAACGCATGATGGCTTTTGGGGCCGCGTTGCGGCCATCGCGACACAAGGCCGCTCCTACAGATACCGCGGCAACATCGGGGTTGCGTGGTACCTGTAGGAGCGGCCTTGCGTCGCGATGGAGGGCGAAGCCCTCCCCTTGCACGACCTGGAGGGCGTCACTGCCCTCCATTGTTACATCAGTCTTCCAGCAGCTCTTCGGCAGTGCCCAGGATGTTATCCAGGGTGAAGCCGAACTCTTCAAACAGTGCAGAGGCCGGGGCCGACTCACCGTAGGTGGTCATGCCAATGATACGACCTTCCAGGCCGACGTACTTGTACCAGAAGTCGGCGTGGGCAGCTTCGATGGCGATGCGCGCACCCACTTCCAACGGCAGCACGGACTGCTTGTAGGCAGCGTCCTGCGCATCGAACACGCTGGTGCTCGGCATCGACACGACACGCACCTTGCGGCCTTGCTCGGTCAGTTTGTCGAAGGCCTGAACGGCCAGGCCCACTTCGGAACCGGTGGCGATAAGGATCAGCTCAGGCTCGCCAGCGCAGTCCTTGAGCACGTAGCCGCCACGGGCGATGTCGGCGATCTGCGCATCGCTGCGCACCTGATGCTGCAGGTTCTGACGCGAGAAGATCAGCGCCGACGGGCCGTCCTTGCGCTCCAGGGCGTGCTTCCAGGACACGGCAGATTCCACCGCGTCGGCCGGGCGCCAGGTGTCCAGGTTCGGCGTGCTGCGCAGGCTGGCCAGCTGCTCGATCGGCTGGTGAGTCGGGCCGTCTTCGCCCAGGCCGATGGAATCGTGGGTGTAGACGTGGATTACGCGCTGCTTCATCAGGGCAGACATGCGCACGGCGTTGCGGGCGTATTCCATGAACATCAGGAAAGTCGCGCCGTAAGGCACCAGGCCGCCGTGCAAGGCAACGCCGTTCATGATCGCGGTCATGCCAAACTCGCGCACGCCGTAGTACATGTAGTTGCCATTGGCATCTTCATGGCTGACGCCCTTGCAACCTTTCCACAGGGTCAGGTTGGAGCCGGCCAGATCGGCCGAGCCGCCCAGCAGTTCCGGCAGCAGCGGACCGAAGGCGTTCAGGGTGTTCTGGCTGGCCTTGCGGCTGGCAATGGTCTCGCCCTTGGCCGCGACTTCAGCAATATAGGCAGCGGCTTTTTCTGCGAAGTCGGCTGGCAGCTCACCGCTCAGGCGGCGCTTGAGCTCGCTGGCCAGCTCCGGGAAGGCAGCGGCATAGGCGTCGAAACGCTGGTTCCATTCGGCTTCGGCCTTGGCGCCGGCTTGCTTGGCATCCCACTCGGCGTAGATGTCGGCAGGGACTTCGAACGGACCGTGGTCCCAGTTCAATTCCTTGCGCGCCAGGGCGATTTCGTCGTTACCCAGCGGGGCACCGTGGCAGTCTTCCTTGCCCTGCTTGTTCGGCGAACCGAAACCGATGATGGTCTTGCAGCAGATCAGGGTCGGACGGTCGCTCTTGCGGGCGGTGTCGATGGCGGTACGGATCTCGTCGGCGTCGTGGCCATTGACGTTGCGGATCACCAGCCAGTTATAGGACTCGAAACGCTTCGGCGTGTCGTCGGTGAACCAGCCTTCCACTTCACCGTCGATGGAAATGCCGTTGTCGTCATAGAAGGCAACCAGCTTGTTCAGGCCCAGGGTGCCGGCCAGCGAGGCGACTTCATGGGAGATGCCTTCCATCATGCAGCCGTCGCCCAGGAACACGTAGGTGTTGTGGTCGACGACGTTGTGGCCTTCACGGTTGAACTGGGCACCCAGTACTTTCTCCGCCAGGGCAAAGCCCACGGCGTTGGCCAGGCCTTGGCCCAGTGGGCCGGTGGTGGTCTCGACACCCGGGGTATAGCCGAACTCCGGGTGGCCCGGGGTACGGCTGTGCAGCTGGCGGAACGATTTGAGGTCATCGATGGTGACGTCGTAGCCGGTCAGGTGCAGCAGCGAGTAGATCAGCATCGAGCCGTGGCCGTTGGACAGCACGAAGCGGTCACGGTCGGCAAAGCTCGGGTTGCTCGGGTTGTGCTTCAGATAGTCGCGCCAGAGCACTTCGGCGATATCCGCCATGCCCATCGGGGCACCTGGGTGGCCGCTGTTGGCCTTTTGCACGGCATCCATGCTGAGGGCACGAATGGCGTTGGCACGTTCACGACGGCTGGGCATCGCTGATCTCCTGGGGTCTTGAATAGGTAGTGTTACGAAAAAGGCGGCCATTTTCGCCCACTGGGGGGCTTTGGGGCAATGACGTATGGTCGCAGTCGGGGGATTTTCCTGTGATTGGCATTCAATTCGGGGCAAAACCGGGTTACCCGCCCCGCCCATCACCCAATATCAAAACTTTTTGATATTGGCCTTGCTAGGGCATCGATGCCTGTCTAGACTGCCGCCCCATGAACCTGCGCGCGCAATCGATCCCCGAGCAACGTGAAGCATTGGCAGCCCTGTGCAAAGCCAGTGGCGACGCGCTGCGCCTGAACGTATTGCGCGCCCTGGCCAACGACTCGTTCGGCGTGCTGGAGCTGGCGCAGATCTTCGACATCGGCCAGTCGGGCATGAGCCACCACCTGAAGGTGCTGGCCCAGGCCGAGCTGGTGGCAACCCGCCGCGAAGGTAACGCCATCTTCTATCGCCGCGCACTGCCCGACAGCCTGCGCCTGGGTGGTCGGCTGCATGCGGCGCTGCTCGAAGAAGTCGACGACCTGGCCCTGCCGCCGGCCGTGCAGGCGCGGATCGCCCAGGTGCAACAACGCCGCGCGGCCACAAGCCAGGACTTCTTCCTGCGCGTGGAAGAGAAGTTTCGCGCCCAGCAAGACCTGATCGCCGGCCTGCCGCAGTACCGCGAAAGCCTGCTGGCGCTGCTCGACAAACTGCATTTCGACCCGGCCGCCAGCGCCCTGGAGGTCGGCCCCGGTGACGGCGGCTTCCTCCCCGACCTGGCCCGGCGCTTCGCCCAGGTCACCGCCCTGGACAACAGCCCGACCATGCTCGAACTGGCGCGCCAGGTGTGCCAGCGCGAGGGGCTCGACAACGTGAACCTGCAGTTGGCCGATGCACTGGGTGCAACGGATGTGGCCGCCGACTGCGTTGTGCTGAACATGGTGCTGCACCATTTCAGCGACCCGGCCCTGGCCTTGAGCCAGTTGGCCAAACGGGTGAAGGCAGGCGGCAGCCTGCTGGTCACCGAATTGTGCAGCCATGACCAGGGGTGGGCGCGGGACGCCTGCGGCGACCTGTGGCTTGGCTTTGAACAGGACGACCTGGCCCGCTGGGCCAACGCTGCCGGGCTGGCCCATGGAGACAGCCTGTACGTGGGCTTGCGTAACGGTTTCCAGATCCAGGTCCGCCACTTCCAGCGGACGGCTGGCGACATACACCATCGGTAAATTTCAGGAACCTTCGAGATGAGCGAATACTCCCTTTTCACCTCCGAGTCCGTGTCCGAAGGGCATCCGGACAAGATCGCCGACCAGATTTCGGACGCCGTCCTTGATGCCATCATCGCCCAGGACAAATACGCCCGCGTAGCGTGCGAAACCCTGGTCAAGACCGGTGTCGCCATCATCGCCGGCGAAGTCAGCACCTCGGCCTGGGTCGACCTGGAAGACCTGGTGCGCAAGGTGATCATCGACATCGGCTACAACAGCTCCGACGTCGGCTTCGACGGGGCCACCTGCGCCGTGATGAACATCATCGGCAAGCAGTCGGTGGACATCGCCCAGGGCGTGGACCGCTCCAAGCCAGAAGACCAGGGCGCCGGTGACCAGGGCCTGATGTTCGGCTATGCCAGCAACGAAACCGAAGTACTGATGCCGGCACCAATCTGCTTCTCGCACCGCCTGGTCGAGCGCCAGGCCGAAGCGCGCAAGTCCGGCCTGCTGCCGTGGCTGCGCCCGGATGCCAAGTCGCAGGTCACCTGCCGCTACGAAAACGGCAAGGTGGTCGGTATCGACGCGGTGGTGCTGTCGACCCAGCACAACCCGGAAGTTTCGCAGAAAGACCTGCAAGAAGCCGTGATGGAGCTGATCGTCAAGCACACCCTGCCTGCCGAGCTGCTGCACAAGGGCACCCAGTACCACATCAACCCGACCGGCAACTTCATCATCGGTGGCCCGGTGGGTGACTGTGGCCTGACCGGCCGCAAGATCATCGTTGACTCCTACGGCGGCATGGCCCGCCACGGTGGTGGTGCGTTCTCCGGCAAGGACCCGTCCAAGGTCGACCGCTCCGCCGCCTATGCTGGCCGCTACGTAGCCAAGAACATCGTTGCCGCCGGCCTGGCCGAGCGTTGCGAGATCCAGGTGTCGTACGCCATTGGCGTGGCCCAGCCGACCTCCATTTCGATCAACACCTTCGGTACCGGCAAGGTCTCCGACGACAAGATCATCCAGTTGGTGCGCGAGTGCTTCGACCTGCGTCCGTACGCGATCACCACCATGCTTGACCTGCTGCACCCGATGTACCAGGAAACCGCTGCTTACGGCCACTTCGGCCGCACCCCGCAGCAGAAGACTGTCGGCGACGACACCTTCACCACCTTCACCTGGGAGCGCACCGACCGCGCCCAGTCGTTGCGTGACGCTGCCGGCCTGTAAGTTTCCTACAGCACCAGGCGAAAGCCCCTGCCGAGCAATCGGCAGGGGCTTTTTTGTGACATATCGGCTGACAATCGCGCGGCGGCAAGCGCCTGCGAACCTGCCTAGGCTTGGGGACCCACCCGCCATGCAAGGATGCTGGCCATGCCGTACCAGCTGCTGCTTGTCCTGCTGTTTGCGCTACACACCCCTCTGGCCAGCGCCACCTCATGCCCCGACTGGAAGCCGCAACAGGCAGAGGCCGAAGTTGCGCAACTGCGCGCCACGCTTGCCCGATGGGACGAGCACTACCATCGCCAGGGTCTTGCCCTGGTCGCCGATGAACTGTACGACCAAAGCCGCGAGCGCCTGAATCACCTGCAGCAATGCTTCGCGGTTGGCAGCAGCCCCTCCCCCCTGACCAGCGCTCGCGGCCCGGTCCCCCACCCAGTGCCGCATACCGGCGTCGACAAGCTGGCAGATCGCCAGGCCGTGGGGCGATGGCTCACCGGCAAGACCGGCGTGTGGGTACAGCCCAAGGTCGACGGTGTTGCAGTTTCCCTCACTTACCAGCAGGGCCGACTGGTACAGCTGACCAGCCGGGGTGACGGTGTACACGGCCATGACTGGAGCCGACACATCCCACAACTCGGCGCAATCACCCGACAATTGTCCACGCCGGTTGACCTGCACTTGCAAGGTGAACTGTATCTGCGCCTGAACGAACACGTACAAGCCCAGGCAGGCAGCGCCAACGCCCGCGGCACCGTAGCCGGGCTGCTCGCACGCAAGCAAATGACCGCCGAGCAAGGGAACACTATCGGCCTGTTCGTGTGGGGCTGGCCGCAAGGCCCCGACCAACAGGCCGAACGCCTCGCACAACTGGAGCAACTGGGTTTCCCCGACAGCCAACGTTACAGCATCGCCATCGACACGCTGGAAGATGCAGCCCATTGGCGCGAGCACTGGTATCGCTCCCACCTGCCCTTCGCCACCGACGGTGTGATCCTGCGCCAGGGCAGTCGGCCGCCCGCCGAGCGCTGGCAAGCCAAGGCGCCGTACTGGATCGCAGCCTGGAAATACCCTTATGTGCAAGCCTTGGCCGAAGTACGCGACGTGCGCTTTCGGGTTGGCCGCACCGGCAGGGTCACGCCCATTGTGCATGTGCAGCCGGTAACCCTCGATGACAGGCGCATTACCCAGGTAAGCCTTGGCTCGCTGGCGCGCTGGCAAGCACTGGATATCGGCCCCGGCGACCAGGTGGCCATCAGCCTTGCCGGCCTGACCATTCCACGGCTCGATCACGTCGCGCACCGCGCTGTCGAGCGCCAAACCCTGGCCGCGCCTGTTCCCGAGCAGCATCACGCGCACAGCTGCTGGCAGGCCAGCGAGGGCTGTGAGGAACAATTCATTGCCCGGCTCACCTGGCTTGGCGGGAAACACGGCCTGGCCTTGCCGCGCACCGGGCCCGGGACATGGCGCCGGCTGGTAGAAGCTGGCCTGGTAACGTCAATGACCGATTGGCTGCATCTCGATGCCGAGCGCCTGCAGCAGGTCCCCGGCATAAGCAGCCTGGCGGCGGCACAGCTGCTGGGCAGTTTCGACCAAGCGCGCTCACGCCCCTTCGATCAGTGGCTACGCGGCATTGGCGCACCCGTCGGCAAGCATCTACAACTGACGGGCGACTGGCCAGAGCTGGCTTCGCGCAGTACCGGGCAATGGCAAACCGTGCCCGGCATCGGCGCAAAACGCTCGCGCCAACTTGTGGATTTCTTCGCGGCCCCTGAGGTGCAAGCCATTGCTGCACGGCTGGCGAAAACCGGCATAGAGGGGTTCCCCGCTACGCCCCAGCGCATTGAGCAATGATTTTTTACCATTTAGCTTGTAGGAAAACCCGAGATTCAAGCGGAAAACCCCACCAAGGGTTCCTAAATGGGCAAAACCAAGGCAGGATTTCCACCAACTTTTGCTGCCCCGCCCCGTTCAGGAGGCTTTTCATGAAACGCATTTCGACTCTTTTCCTGCTCGCATCACTCGGTTTGGCTGCAGGTGCCGTGCAAGCCGCCCAGCCAGACCCAGGCCTGACCGGCTGCGCCGCCAAGCGCAGCGCCATCGAGAACCAGCTGAAAATTGCCCGCGACCACGGCAATAGCGGCCAGGTCGCAGGGCTGGAGGAAGCACTGCGTGGCGTGGACAACTGCACCGACGCGAGCCTGCGCAAAGAGCGAGAGCAAAAGGTGCTGGATGCACGTCACGAAGTGGCGCAGCGGGAAAAAGACCTGAAGAAAGCCGAGAAAAAAGGCGACGCGGAGAAGATCAACAAGCGCAAGGACAAGCTTGCCGAGTCGCGCAAAGAGCTGCAGGAAGCCGTGGACGATCTGGATCGCTGACAGCGATTCGCGTTGCCCTTACTGGCCTCATCGCCGGCAAGCCAGCTCCCACAGGTATCACACTGCCTTCAATTACTGCGCAGTACCTGTGGGAGCTGGCTTGCCGGCGATGAGGCCACAGCAGGCCATCAATGATTACGAAACTCGGTATGGCACGCCTTGCACGCTGCTTCGACCTTGTCCATCGGCGCTTTCAATTGCGCAGCATCCAGCGGCTGGGTGCGGCTGACATCGACCAGCTCGCCGGTGACGCTTTCCAGCTGCCGGGCCAGGTCATGAAAGCGCGCCTGCCGCTCCCACACCTCTGCGCGCGCGGCGCTATCACCGCCATCGCGCACTTGCGGAAAATGCTGCCACGGCTGTTGCGAAAGGTTGTCCAGCTTCAGCGCACCGTCGGCAAACTTCAGCCCGTCGAACGGCAACCGGCCGCGCAGCATACCGCCCAGGTCTTCGCTGGTGTTGAGCATGTCCTTGAAGATTACCTTGCGCTTGCCCAGCGGCGAGTTGGGGTCAACCCGGTCACAACCACTCAGGGCCAGGGCGGCCAGCAGAACAACGGTCAATCGCTTCAACATCACGCTCACTTCGGCCTACGCAAATGGGCGGCCAGTATCACCGCCCAAGGGCCAAACACCAATAGCCACATAAAAAACAGGGGCGAATCTTCATGTTCGCCCATGACAGGAATGCACACATGACATCTGCCTTGCGCCACCTGGCCTGGACACTCCCGGTGCTGGCCTTGCTGGCCGGCTGCAACGGCGGCGAGAACGCCAAGCCCGAGCCCCACGCCATTGCCACCTATGCCCCGGCCACATGGCAAGACCTGCCCGCGGTCAGCGACGAAGACCTGCTGGCCGGTTTCTACGCCTGGCGCAGCGGCTGTGAAAAGCTCAAGCGCGACCCAGTGTGGGCCGCCACCTGCGAAGCGGCCGGCAGCGACACGGCGAGCGCCGCCCAGGTCCGTACCTTCCTTGAACAGAACCTGCAGGTATACGGCCTGCGCTCCGCCGATAACAATGCCAACGGCCTGATTACCGGTTACTACGAACCAGTCTACCCCGGCAGCCTGAGCCAATCGGCGACCAATCATGTGGCGGTCTACGGCATCCCTGATGACATGATCGTGGTCGACCTGGCCAGCGTGTACCCCGAACTCAAGGGGAAACGCCTGCGCGGTCGGCTTGATGGCCGGGTGCTCAAGCCATACGACACTGCCGAAGTGATCAACCGCAACGGCGTCAAGGCACCGGTGCTGGCCTGGCTGACGGACCCGATGGACCTGCAATTCCTGCAAATCCAGGGTTCTGGCCGGGTACAACTGGAAGACGGCCGTCAGTTGCGCCTTGGCTACGCCGATCAGAATGGCCACCCCTACCGGCCAATCGGCCGCTGGCTGGTGGAGCAGGGCCAGCTGAAAAAAGAAGAAGTGAGCATGGGTGCCATTCATGCCTGGGCCCAGGCCAATCCGCAGCGTGTCCCGGAACTGCTGGCCAGCAACCCTAGCTACGTGTTCTTCAGCACTCGCCCAGACAGTAACGAAGGCCCGCGCGGCTCGTTGAACGTACCGCTCACCGCCGGCTACAGCGTGGCCATCGACCGCAAGGTGATTCCGCTGGGCAGCCTGTTGTGGCTATCCACCACGCGCCCCGACGGGTCGCCAGTGGTGCGCCCTGTAGGCGCTCAGGACACTGGTGGGGCGATAGCGGGTGAAGTGCGTGCCGACCTGTTCTGGGGCACCGGGCCGGAAGCCGGCGAGCTGGCCGGGAACATGAAGCAGCAGGGGCAGATCTGGATGCTGTGGCCCAAAGGCCAACCGCTGCCTGAGGTACCTAAGGTACCTTGATCGGTGTTGCCTTCTTCGCGGGCAAGCCCGCGAAGCAGGCAACGCGGTTTCAGATGGAAACCACGAAGAACGACACGATAATTGCCAACCCGGCAAACCACACCAGCGAGCGCAAGGCAGCCCAATCGGCCAGGTAGCAGATGATGTAAAGCAAGCGGCTGGTGATGTACATCACCCCCAGCACATCCTGCGTCACCTGCTCGGCGTTGCCGACGATATCCGCCACCAGCACCGCCGCAGCAAATGCCGGGAATGCCTCGTAGCCATTCTGCTGCGCAGCATGGGCACGCCGCGGCAAGCCCGACAAGGTATCAAGGAAGGCTCGCGGGTCGTGATTGTCCTTGAGGCCGAACCGGCCGCTGGCCACCTTGGCGATCAAGGCACACAGCGGGTTCAGCAGCAGCGCGATCAGGATGCACCACAGGGCAACGGTCATGCTCAGACTCCTTGTTCGAAAATGGGTTAGAGCTTCATCACCAGCATGCCTGCCAGGACCAGCCCGCAAGCTAGGAGTCTCGGCCCGCCAAAAGGTTCTTTGAGGTAGCGCATACCCAGCAGCACCACCAGGATCACGCTCAACTCCCGCAACGCGGCAGCCTCGGCCACCGACCCCAGGTGCATGGCCCACAACACCAGGGCATAGCTGAACAATACGCAGAACCCTACCGCCAGCCCCAGGCGCCATTGGGTTCGCCAGAACAGCACGAACGGCGCCCGCCGCGCTACACCAGCCAGCAACGGGAATTGCCAAGCACTGAGCAGGGTCAGCCACACCAGGTAATCCCACGGTTTGCCCCACAGTCGCACGGCCTGGCCGTCGAACCAGGTGTAGCAACCAATGCACAGGCCAATCAACGCAACCACCGGCAACATCGACCAGGGCAGCCGGTCACCGCCGCCGCCCTGCCACAACAGGCAGGCCATTCCACAGGGGATCAACAGGATACCGATGATCTGCTGCTGGCTCAGCGACTCCCCGGCAAAGGCCAGGGTCAGCCCCAGCACCACCAGCGGCGACAGCCCGCGCATCAGAGGATAGACCAGCCCCAGGTCGCCCACTTGGTAGGCTTTTATCAGCAGGTAGCGGTACAGCTGCTCGGCCAACGCTGAGGCTATCAACCAGGGCCATATTTCAGCTGGCGGCACATCGACGAAGGATACCGCCAGCACCGCGAACACCAGGGCCACCGTGTCCATGCTGGCGATCACCAGCAAGCGCTCGCCGCTGAATTTGATCAGCGTATTCCAGGTCGCATGCAGCAAGGCGGCGACCAGCACCAGGGATGTTGCCAACACGCCTTCTTATCCTTAATGGCTTTTTATTGATGTGAATATATAGCGTTCAGGGGCCGCTGTACGGCCCAATCGCCGGTAAGCCAGCTCCCACATTGACCGCGCCGCTTTCAAGGTTGATGCCGTACATGTGGGAGCTGGCTTGCCGGCGATTGGGCTGCGCAGCAGCCCCTTACATGGGAACGATTGGAACGAATCCGGTCAAAGCTTGTGTCCCGAACCCCGCGCCAGGTCATCAAAGAACTGCCCGAGCCATTCGGGTAACGACTTGGAAGCCACTGTCACAGGATTCGGGATGCTTGAATTAGTTGCCGCGTTTATCTGCCTCACCACCCTCCTTACCTATGTAAATTACCGTTTCATCGGCCTGCCCCCCGCCATCGGCGTGATGGTTACGGCACTGCTGTTCTCCCTGATGCTGCAGGGCCTTAGCCTGATCGGCTTCCCTGGCCTGGAAGAGCGCGTCGAAGGGCTGATGAACCAGATCGATTTCAACGACCTGTTGATGCACTGGATGCTGGCGTTCCTGCTGTTTGCCGGCGCCTTGCACGTAAACCTCAGCGATTTGCGCAGTTACCGCTGGCCGATCGGCTTGCTCGCGACGATTGGGGTGCTGATCGCCACTGTGGTCATCGGCTACCTGTCCCACTGGGTATTCGCGATGTTCGGCTGGCAAGTGCCGCTGATCTACTGCCTGCTGTTCGGTGCGCTGATCTCGCCCACCGACCCGATTGCCGTGCTGGGCGCGTTGCGTACCGCAAACGCCTCCAAACCGCTGAAAACCACCATCGTCGGCGAGTCGCTGTTCAACGACGGTACCGCGGTAGTGGTGTTCACCGTGTTGCTGGGCATCATCCAGCTGGGCGAAACGCCGAGCATGACCGACACGGCGATCCTGTTCGCCCGCGAGGCCATTGGCGGCGTGGTATTTGGTGGTCTGATCGGCTACGCCACCTACCGCATGATCAAGAGCATCGAGCAGTACCAGGTAGAAGTCATGCTGACCCTGGCGCTGGTCATCGGTGGCTCGGCCATGTGCTACGAGCTGCACGTTTCGGCGCCGATCGCCATGGTGGTGGCCGGCCTGATCATCGGCAACCTGGGACGCAACCTGGCGATGAACGACATGACCCGTCGCTACATGGACGGTTTCTGGGAGCTGATCGATGACATGCTCAACGCCCTGCTGTTCGCACTGATCGGCCTGGAGCTGTTGCTGCTGCCGTTCAACTGGATGCACCTGGCGGCCGGCGGCGTGCTGGCGCTGGCGGTCCTGCTGTCGAGGCTACTGACCGTGGCCCCGGCCATTGTGTTGCTGCGCCGCTGGCGCCCGGTGCCCAAGGGCACGGTGCGGGTACTGACCTGGGGTGGCCTGCGTGGCGGGGTGTCGGTGGCCCTGGCACTGTCGCTGCCACTGGGCGAGGAGCGTGACCTGCTGCTGTCGATCACCTACATCGTGGTGTTGTCCTCGATCCTGGTGCAAGGCTTGAGCATCGGGCGGGTGGTGCGCAAGGTCAGCGCCCAGCCGTAAGATTGTCGGGGCCGCTTTGCGGCCCCAGCATGTTTACTCGACTGCAGAATCCGGGAACTGGTCCTGGACATACTTGATCTCGGTGCGCCCGTGCGCTGCCGGCAAGCCGTCTTCACCCAGGTTGACGAACACCATCTTGTCGACGGTCAGAATGCTCTTGCGGGTGATCTTGTTGCGCACTTCACACTTGAGGGTGATCGAGGTGCGGCCGAACTCGGTGGCAGTGATGCCCAGTTCGATGATGTCGCCCTGACGCGAAGCGCTGACGAAGTTGATTTCCGATATGTACTTGGTCACTACGCGCTGGTTGCCCAACTGGACGATGGCGTAAATGGCCGCCTCTTCGTCGATCCAGCGCAACAGGCTGCCACCGAACAGGGTGCCGTTGGGGTTGAGGTCTTCGGGTTTAACCCACTTGCGGGTGTGAAAGTTCATCTGTACTCCTGACCTGCTTGGCTAACGTGTAGCAATGATGGCAGAGCGGCCGCCATCGCTCCATTGAACATCGACTATCGTCTCGATTAATCGACAGAAAACCTTGGGCAAGTGGCCGCGCGCGGCTATAATCTGCGCCGTTTCACATGGTCGCCCACTGCGGCGCCATGCTCGCCACCTGTCCGAGGGGCGCTGCAGCAGGCTAGGCCTGTCAGGCTCGGATGGGGCGTTGTCCGCTCCCGCGGACGCTCAACGCACAACGGCGCCCATTCGCACACTACGAATGGAGGCTCTCATGAGCGCTGTAAACACGCCTGCTGGTTTTACCGATTTCAAAGTCGCCGACATCTCCCTGGCCGCCTGGGGCCGTCGCGAAACCATCATCGCCGAATCGGAAATGCCAGCCCTGATGGGCCTGCGTCGCAAGTACCTGACCGAGCAACCGCTCAAGGGTGCGAAGATCCTGGGCTGCATCCACATGACCATTCAGACCGCCGTGCTGATCGAAACCCTGGTAGCCCTGGGTGCCGAAGTACGCTGGTCGTCCTGCAACATCTTCTCTACCCAGGACCAGGCCGCCGCGTCCATCGCCGCCGCCGGCATCCCGGTGTTCGCCTGGAAGGGTGAAACCGAAGAAGAGTATGAGTGGTGCCTGGAGCAGACCATCCTCAAGGATGGCCAGCCATGGGACGCCAACATGATCCTCGACGACGGCGGTGACCTGACCGAGCTGCTGCACAAGAAATACCCGCAAGTGCTGGACCGCGTGCACGGTGTGACCGAAGAGACCACCACCGGCGTGCACCGCCTGCTGGACATGCTGGCCAAGGGCGAGCTGAAAGTCCCGGCGATCAACGTCAACGACTCGGTTACCAAGAGCAAGAACGACAACAAGTACGGCTGCCGTCACAGCCTGAACGACGCCATCAAGCGTGGTACCGACCACCTGCTGTCGGGCAAGCAGGCCCTGGTGATCGGCTACGGTGACGTGGGTAAGGGCTCGGCCCAGTCCCTGCGTCAGGAAGGCATGATCGTCAAGGTCACCGAAGTTGACCCAATCTGCGCCATGCAGGCCTGCATGGACGGTTTCGAGCTGGTCTCGCCGTTCATCGACGGTATCAACGACGGCACCGAAGCCAGCATCGACAAGCCCCTGCTGGGCAAGATCGACCTGATCGTCACCACCACCGGTAACGTCAACGTCTGCGATGCCAACATGCTCAAGGCCCTGAAGAAGCGTGCCGTGGTCTGCAACATCGGCCACTTCGACAACGAGATCGACACCGCCTTCATGCGCAAGAACTGGGCCTGGGAAGAGGTCAAGCCGCAGGTGCACAAGATCCACCGCACCGGCGCTGGCAGCTTCGACCCGCAGAACGACGACTACCTGATCCTGCTGGCCGAAGGCCGTCTGGTCAACCTGGGTAACGCCACTGGCCACCCAAGCCGCATCATGGACGGTTCGTTCGCCAACCAGGTGCTGGCACAGATCTTCCTGTTCGAGCAGAAGTACGCCGACCTGTCGGCCGAGAAGAAAGCCGAGCGCCTGACTGTTGAAGTACTGCCGAAGAAGCTCGACGAAGAAGTGGCCCTGGAAATGGTCCGCGGCTTCGGCGGCGTGGTTACCAAGCTGACCAAGCAGCAAGCCGACTACATCGGCGTGACCGTCGAAGGCCCGTTCAAGCCACACGCCTACCGCTACTAAGTAGTCGCTGGCAACGCTTCGCAACGATGCCCAAGCCAGGCCGGCCCCCACCGCCCTGGCTTTTACTTGCAGCCTGCCGCTTGAAGCAGGCTGCTTGAGGAACGAGTAATGTCACAAGAACGCCGCTACAGTTTCGAGTTCTTCCCGACCAAGACCGACGCCGGTCACGAAAAGCTGATGGGCGTCGCCCGCCAGCTGGCCACCTACAACCCGGACTTCTTCTCCTGCACCTACGGTGCCGGTGGCTCGACCCGCGACCGCACGCTGAACACCGTGCTGCAGCTGGAAAACGAAGTGAAGGTACCGGCCGCACCGCACCTGTCGTGCGTGGGCGACTCCAAGGACGACCTGCGCACCCTGCTGGCGGAATACAAGGCTGCCGGCATCAAGCGCATCGTCGCCCTGCGTGGCGACCTGCCGTCGGGCATGGGCATGGCCAGTGGCGAACTGCGCTACGCCAGCGACCTGGTCGAGTTCATCCGCCAGGAAACCGCTGACCACTTCCACCTGGAAGTGGCCGCCTACCCGGAAATGCACCCGCAGGCGCGCAACTTCGAAACCGACCTGGCCAACTTCGTGCACAAGGTCAAGGCTGGCGCCGACAGCGCCATCACCCAGTACTTCTTCAACGCCGACAGCTACTTCTACTTCGTCGAGCGCGCACAGAAGCTGGGCGTGGACATCCCGGTAGTGCCCGGCATCATGCCGATCACCAACTACAGCAAGCTGGCCCGCTTCTCCGACGCCTGCGGCGCCGAAATCCCGCGCTGGATCCGCAAGCAGCTGGAAGCCTATGCCGACGACACCGCCAGCATTCAGGCATTTGGCGAAGAAGTGATTACCCGCATGTGCGAACAGCTGCTGCAAGGCGGCGCACCGGGCCTGCACTTCTACACCTTGAACCAGGCCGAGCCGAGCCTGGCGATCTGGAACAACCTGAAGCTGCCGCGCTGAAACTTTTTGGCAACGTCTGCTTAAGAAATGGTTAAGGCTTTGGTCATAGACTAAAGCCTTATTCATTTTCGGGTTATACAGGTCTTGCCAGCCATGCAGCATCCCCAGCCATCGCGCCCGCAGCTTGTCTACCTGGCTTTTGGCCCAGCAACCTACCATCAGGAAGCCTGCTTCAGCATCGTCAGCGCCCTCACCCACTTGGGGCCGGCAGCCGCCGAAGCCATGGACATCCAGGTGTACACCGACAACCCGCAGCCCTACGCCAAGTTGCCCGTCACCGTCCATTTGCTGGACGAAGCCACGCGCCAGGAATGGAACGCCCCTCACGGTTATCATTTTCGCAGCAAGCATGTGCTGCTGCGCCAAGTGCTGCAGCAACACCCGCTGGCAGTGCTGATCGACACCGACACCTTCTTCCGCACTTCGCCCCTGCAGCTGTTCGCCCGGGTGGCCCCTGGCAAGCTGCTGTGCAATGCCATCGGCCCGCGCTATGGCGCAAACCAGAAGTGCCTGCTGTACCGGAACCTGCTGTCCATCCTGCAAGCCCGGGGCTTGGCCGACTGCCAGATGCCACTGGTCAATTCCGGGGTGATCGGCCTTACCGCCGAGGACGCCAGCACCCTGGACCGCTCCATCGACATGATGGACGAGTTCTACCCGCTGGCGCGCGAGGCCTACACCCTCGAGGAGTTTTGCCTGGCAGTGGCGGCGTACCGCACGCTGGAGGTGGCCGAGTGCACCGACGTCATCCATCACTACTGGAGCCGCAAGGCGCAGTTCCGCGCCAAGATCCAGGCCTGGCTGCGCAAGCACGGCCATGACCCGCTGAGCCAGGCGGCCTTGGCCGACGTCACCCTGGTCAACGACCAGCTACCACGGCCGCCTGCCCTGCACCGCCTGGGTTACAAGGCCCTGAGCCTGACCCTGCCCAGCCACGAACGCCAGTTCGCCCGCGAGCTGTTGTATGGCTGCTACCCCTACCCCAACGAATTCGACCGCGCCTGCGCGCCGGCCTGGTGGGACAAGGCCCTGGAAAACCTCAATGCCCGTAATGGCCAGATGCAGCCCGAGCAACTGCGCCAGTGCTTGCGCCACCCGGGGTTGCGCCTGTCATTGGGTGAACGGCGCAAGGAGATCGAGGTGCATCTGCTGAGAACATCGCAAGGCTGATACGCCCGCAACCCCATTGCCTTACACCATCCCTGTGGGAGCGGGCAGGCCCGCGACGCAGGCAACGCGGAAGGGGGCACCGGCTTCGCCGGTGTTCGCGGGCATGCCCGCTCCCACAAATCAGTATCTGAGCAGGGCAATTGCCCCACTGAGATCGGGGCCGCGTTGAATATCAGGCCTCTGGCCTTGGTTCGGCCGACCGCGTAATCTCCGGCCATGCCACTCGTCGCCCGCCTGTTCTGGATCCTGCTGCTCGCCTGCCTGAGCCCGTTGGCCCTGGGCGAGCGCCTGCGCCTGGTCTCCGATGACTGGGCACCCTACGTCTATCAGCACGATGGCCAGCCCCGCGGTATCGACTACGAAGTCACCACCGAGGTATTCAAACGCCTGGGTGTAGAGGTGGAATGGCAGTTCCTGCCGTGGAAGCGCTGCCTGGCAATGATCGAGCAAGGCCTGGCCGACGGCATTCTGGACATTTTCCAGAGCGAAACCCGGCGCCCCTATCTGGTGTATGCCCCCGAGCACTTGTCGCAGGTCGAGTTCGTGCTGTTCCAGGCCCGGGCACGCCGCCATGCCATCGCCGGGCCTGACGACCTCGTGGGCCTCACCGTGGGCACCTCGCCCGGCTACGCCTATGGCGACGCGTTCAACCAGGCCACCCATTTTCGACGTGAAGCCGCGCCGACCCAGGAAGCCAACTTTGGCAAACTGCTGCTGGGACGTATAGATTTGGCAATTACCGACCGCGTGGTCGGGCATTACCTGATCCGGCATCTTGGCCTGGAGCAACAGGTCGAGGAACTGCCTCTGGTGATCAACCGCCAAGCCCAGTACCTGGGGCTGGTGCGCAAGCCAGGGCGTGAAACACTGGCCTTGGCCTTTGCCGAAGAACTGCAGCGTTTCAAGCAGGAACCGGCCTTTACCGCCATCAGCCACCGTTACACAGGCGACATCGAAAACATTCTCAACGCCGTTGAGCAGCAGGAAAGCAGCACAGCGCGATAGCTCTGTTATACTCGGGCCTTCCCGCCCGGCTCACGCCCGGACGCTCGGCCTCGCAACAGGCATCCCGATCGGCACCGACGCGCCTTCGCGTCACCCTCCGTTTCCCGGATGTGCAGTGAAAGCCCAGCTGGACCGGACGCGATCGCATCCCACCGATGCCCGTCGCGCCAGGCAGAACATCCCAACGGGCCCAGCCCACACGAGAACAGGATCGCCCATGTCCTTTGCTTCCCTCGGTCTCTCCGAGGCTCTTGTCCGCGCTATCGAGGCTGCGGGCTATACCCAGCCGACCCCCGTGCAACAGCGGGCGATTCCCGCCGTGTTGCAAGGCCGCGACCTGATGGTTGCCGCCCAGACAGGTACTGGTAAGACCGGCGGCTTCGCCCTGCCGATTCTCGAGCGCCTGTTCCCGGCCGGCCACCCCGACAAGTCGCAGCGTCACGGCCCGCGCCAGCCTCGCGTGCTGGTCCTGACCCCGACCCGCGAGCTGGCAGCCCAGGTGCACGACAGCTTCAAGGTCTATGCCCGTGACCTGCCACTGGTCAGCGCCTGCATCTTCGGCGGCGTTGGCATGAACCCGCAAGTCCAGGCGATTGCCAAGGGCGTTGACGTGCTGGTTGCCTGCCCGGGCCGCCTGCTCGACCTGGCCGGCCAAGGCAAGGTCGACCTGGCCCACGTTGAAATTCTGGTGCTCGACGAAGCCGACCGCATGCTCGACATGGGCTTCATCCACGACGTCAAGAAGGTACTGGCCCGCCTGCCATCCAAGCGCCAGAACCTGCTGTTCTCGGCCACCTTCTCCAAGGACATCACCGACCTTGCCGACAAGCTCCTGCACAACCCGGAGCGTATCGAGGTCACGCCGCCGAACACCACCGTCGAGCGTATCGAGCAGCGCGTCTACCGCCTGCCCGCCAGCCACAAGCGTGCGCTGCTGGCCCACCTGATCACCCTGGGTGCCTGGGAACAGGTACTGGTGTTTACCCGTACCAAGCACGGCGCCAACCGCCTGGCCGAGTACCTGGAAAAACAAGGCCTGACCGCCGCCGCGATTCACGGCAACAAGAGCCAGAACGCCCGCACCAAGGCCCTGGCCGACTTCAAGGCCAACAGCGTGCGCGTACTGGTCGCCACCGACATCGCCGCCCGCGGCCTGGACATCGACCAGTTGCCCCACGTGGTCAACTTCGAGCTGCCGAATGTCGAGGAAGACTACGTGCACCGTATCGGCCGTACTGGCCGGGCCGGTCGTTCGGGCGAGGCCATTTCGCTGGTCGCGCCGGATGAAGAAAAGCTGCTCAAGAGCATCGAACGGGTAACCCGGCAGAAGATCGCCGACGGCGACCTGATGGGCTTTGACGCCAGCCAGGTGGAAGCCGAGAAACCCGAAGTACGCGAGCGCCCGCAGGCCAACGGCCGTGGCGGTCGCAACCAGCCACGCGGCGAAGGCGGCAAAGACGCCAACGGTGGCCGCAAGGACAAAGGCAAGGATAAAGGCAAGGCCAAGCAACCAGCTGCCGCGAAGCCTGCAGATAAGGAAAAGTCCGGCGACAAGCCGCAGCAGCGCAAGCCGCGTGACAACAAGCCGCGCCAGCAGCAGGCCAGCCAGAACAGCACACCCAAGGCGCCCGCCGACCGTGCCCCGGATGAGTTCCTGGATGACGAAGTCGACAACTTCGGTAACCGCGCCGATTACGTCAGCCCTTACCAAGGCAAGAACCAGGGGCGTAACCGTCGCCCTGGCGGTGGTACTGGCGCAGGCCAGAGCCAAGGCCAAGGTGCTGCCCCGCGCAGCAACGGGGGCGGTGGTCAGGCTCGCAATGGCGGCCAGCCCCGCAGTGCCAACGGTGAGAAGCGTCCACCGCGCAACAACAATGGTGGCGGTGCACGCCGTGATGGCGGTGGCCGGGGTCGCCCGGCCCGTGACGATGCTGCCCGGCAAGAACCGGCCGTGCGCAACCCGCGCCAGCCGGAAAAACAGCCGGTGATCATCCGCAAGGAGTCCAAGCTCGACCGTTTCCCGACGCCTGAGCAACTGGATGACCTGCCAAGCCGCCCGCGCGGTGAGCGTCCTGCCCTGCTGACCCGCAAGGGCTGATAGAAAGCATGAGGGGGCTGCGAAGCAGCCCCCTCGGTCTTTCACTTAAAGCAGATTACTTCTGCTTCACACCTTCAACACTGATATCCAGGTCCAGGGTCTGCGAAGTCGCGCCTGGGCCTTTGATGCCGAAGTCGTTCAGGTTAAGGGTGGTGGTGGCGTTGAAACCAGCGCGCTCACCGCCCCATGGGTCCTTGCCTTCACCGTTGAAGGTGGCCTTGAAGGTGACCGGCTTGGTCACGCCGTGCAGGGTCAGGTCGCCGGTCACGTCAGCAGTCTTGTCGCCAGTCGACTTGACGGCGGTGGAGACGAACTTGGCTTGAGGATACTTCTTCACGTCGAGGAAATCGGCGCTGGCAATGTGCTTGTCACGCTCGGCGTGGTTCGACCACAGGCTGGCGGTTTTCAGGTCGACGCTGATCTTGCTGGCTTCAGGCTTGGCGCTGTCCCAGGTGAAGTTGCCGTCAAAGTCCTTGAACGTACCGTGAATGAAGCTGTAGCCCAGGTGGCTGATCTTCCAGTCAACGAACGCGTGCTGGCCTTCCTTGTCGATCTTGTACTCGGCAGCCATGACCTGGCCGGCGGAAAGCAGAGCGGTACCGAGCGCCAGAGCGGCAAAAGTCTTTTTCAACATCCTTATTTCCTTCCTATGCAATTGAGGTTGAGAGTCAAGCTTTGCGGCCCAACATGCGGGTCAGGGTCGCGTCACGGTCGATGAAATGGTGCTTGAGCGCTGCCAGGGCATGCAGCACGGCAAAAATCACCAGGCCCCAGGCCAGCCACAGATGAATCACGCCAGCCACATCTGCCTGGTCAGGCAGGTCGCTGATCAGTGCCGGCACCTCGAACAGTCCGAACACCGGAATGCCGACGCCGTCGGCGGTAGAAATCAGGTAACCGGCAGCCATCACCGCAAACAGACCAAGGTACAAGGCCAGATGGCCTAGCTTGGCCGCCAGGCGCGTGACTGCGCCATGGTTGGCGGGTGCCGGTGGTGGGGGGCTGATGAAACGCCAGACCACCCGCAGCAGCATCACCGCCAGCAGCACCAGGCCGATGCTTTTGTGCAGGTCCGGGCCGGCTTTGCGCCAAGGGCTGTAGTAGTCGAGGCCGACCATCCACAGGCCCAGGCCGAACAGGCCGAACACTGCCAGCGCCACGCCCCAGTGCAGGATGATGCTGACCACGCCGTAGCGAGAAGGTGAATTGCGCAGTTGCATGTTGGCGTGTTTCCCCGTGAAAGCTGTACACAGACTAACGCGTAACGTATCGAAGAAAAGCGGAAAAAATTGCTTCGGTTTATCGAGAAATCCGATATGTATTCTGTAAGCTTCCCATTAAGGAAACATTAACGATAGTCGGGGAAATAGAGGTTGCCAGTACTGGCCTCTTCGCAGCACAAGGCTGCTCCTACAGGGGTATGCGGTGCCTGTAGGAGCAGCCTTGTGCTGCGAAGACGCCGGCACTGTCGATCAATCAACCAGCCTTGGCCTGGGTATTGGCCACAGGTTTCTTGGTCGGCTCGGATTTGGCTGTCGCCTTCTTCGTCTCGGCAGGCTTATGCGCCGGCTTGTGCGCGGGCGCATGCTTGGCCGGGGCGGCCTTGGTTGCCGCAGGTTTGGCAGCCGCTTCCCTGACCACAGGCGCTGGTGCCACCGGAGCCGGCGCGGCCTGGGGAGCAGGCGCAGGTGCCGGCGCCACTTCCTCTGCCTTGGCGATTGGCTCAGGCTTTACCTCTGGCGAATCCGCACCGCCAAACAGGCGCTTGAAGAAGCCTGGCTTGTCCTGCTTGGCCTCTTCGGCCTGCTTCGGCTCGGCTTTGACAGGTGGCTTGTCAGCCTTGTCGCCCTTGTCGGACGAACCACCAAACATATTGGAGAAGAACCCGCCCTTGCTGTCTTTGGTGGCCGCCGCTCCTGCTGCTGCCGCCGCAACCGGCACCGCCTTGGCGGGGTCGAACGACTTCCCGGCCAACAGGTCCTGTGCCTGGCTGGCCGCGCGCTGGCCACTGCGCAGGGCGCCTTCCAGGGTGCCCGGGTACAGGGCATCGGTGTGTTCACCGGCAAAGGTGATGCGCTGCACCGGGCGCTCCCACAGGCGCCAGTATTTGCTGATCTGCCCCGGGCCATAGGCCAGGTAAGCGCCGCCGGTACCGGCGTCAGTGCTGTAGCGCTTGACCTCGTAACCGGTGAAGGCACCACGGGCCTGCGGGTAGAACGCATGCAGGCGGATCAGCACCTGGTCGACCATCTGCTTGTCGCCGAACGCCTGCAGCAGGCGGGCGTTGTCGCCGGAAAGGTTGATCACCACGTTGGCGCCGCCCTTGAGCGCTGGCTCGATCCACAGCATGCCGAGGCCGGCGTTACTGAAGATTTCGCCCGACATGCGCGCGCGGCTTTCCCACACCGGCTTCTTGAACTTGAGCATCAGCTGGTCGCGCCAGCCATAGTTGGTGCCTTTGAGCGCCGCCACGTGCTGGGTGTCCAGGCCCGGGGTCATCTGGATCTTGGCCAGGGCACGCAACGGCACGGCCATGACCAAGTAATCCGCCTGGTAGCCGACGCTGCCGACTTTTACCGTTACCCCATCCTTGTCCTGCACGATGGCGGTGACCGGCGAGCTGGTCTTGATGGTCTTCAGTTGCTTGACGAAGGCCTGGGCCAGCACCGGGCTGCCACCGGGCAGGCGCGCGGCACGCAGGTCGCGGTCGCTGACACCGCGATACACACGGTTCTGCTGGGCGAAATACAGCAGCGACAGGCGCGACGGTTCGTCGTAACGGGTACGGATCTGCTGGTTGACCAGCTGACGGGCGGTGGCCGGCAGTTGCAGTTTGTCCAGCCAGGTGGAGACGTTGATCTGGTCGAGGGCGAACAGCGTGCTGGTTGCCTGCGGGTTCAGCGGGTCATCGATCGAACGGGCCAGGTCATCGAGGGTTTTCTCGTAGCGCTTGAGCGCTTCGGCGGTAGCCGGTTGCTTGGTGGCCAGGTCGGTGGCGCTGAAGTACTCACCGTCGATCAGGTAACCGGGGCTACGCACAAACTCCGGTGCCGGCAGTGTTTCAAGCTTGAAACGGTCCAGGTAATGGTTGAGCACCGGCTGCGCCTTGGCATTGCCGATCCACTCGCTGGTGGCCAGGCCCGAGCGCCCGCCCATGCCCGACTTGGCCTCCAGCAGGGTCACCTGCCAGCCTTTGTCCTGCAGCTCGTAGGCTGCCGTCAGGCCCGCCAGGCCGCCACCCACGACAATCGCCGTGGGCGTCTTGTCCTTGGCCAGCGCGGCGCCGCTGGACACACCAATCAATACCAACGCGCACAGGCGCACCCAAGCAGCAGCCATGTCGGCGAACTCCGAGTCAGAGGTTACAGAAACGGGGAGAGGCAGGAATGCCCCGAGGGAGATGCGTTAAGAATACGTCACCTCTGCCGACCCTGCCAGCGCAGTGACATCAAGTGCCTTTGGCAACTGACATTTTTGCCAGTAGCCATGTCACACGCCATCAAGCGAAGCTGGTCAAGATAGCCACAAGCCCCATCAGGAGGGCACGCGCATGATCTTCGAGGAGCACTTCCAACACGTCGAACGGCAGTCTCTGTGGCACAAACAGACGCTTCATACGGCCTCGGGCCTGAGTATCCGCTCCAACAGCACCTCATGGACCGGCTTTCATGAAGCGTTCAAGGGTGAAGACGGTACCGAACTGGTCATCGGTGAACACAGCGATGTTGAAATCCTCTTCGCCCAGGAAGTCGAGTGCCTGCGCCTGGAATACTACGTAGTCAGCGACTTTCTCTGCGACGACCTGCACATGCTGTTCGATGCTGAAAGAGGAGATTGCGACCTGGCCACCCCGATACCGCGCAACTTCTACTGGCTCACCGTGGAAGGCAGCGGGTTTCGCGACCTGCGCCCCGGCCCCATCGCCACGAACCCCTACCACCAGGTGATCGACGGCCCCTTCCGCCGCCTGACCATCTCCACTTCCCAGGCCGGAACCGTACACATCCGGCGGCTGGAATGGACCGGCACCCACCGCCATTGAAAGGCAGCGGTTGTCCTGCCCTGCGGCATTGCTTAGGCTTACGCGGTCGAACCACGCCGCAAAGCCAGGAGAAGTGCCCATGGGCCTCAACGATCAGTGGATGCAACGCGACCTCAAGGTCCTGTGGCACCCCTGCACCCAGATGAAAGACCACGAGCAGCTGCCGCTGATCCCGATCAAGCGTGGCGAAGGCGTGTGGCTGGAGGACTTCGAAGGCAAGCGCTACCTGGACGCGGTGAGCAGCTGGTGGGTCAATGTGTTCGGCCACGCCAACCCGCGCATCAACCAGCGCATCAAGGACCAGGTCGATCAACTGGAGCACGTGATCCTGGCCGGTTTCAGCCATCAGCCGGTGATCGAGCTGTCCGAGCGCCTGGTGGCCATGACCCCGGCCGGTCTCGACCGGGTGTTCTACGCCGACAACGGCTCGTCGTGCATCGAAGTGGCGCTGAAGATGAGCTTTCACTACTGGCTGAACGTCGGCAAGCCGGGCAAGAAGCGCTTCGTTACACTGACCAACAGCTACCATGGCGAAACCATCGCCGCCATGTCGGTCGGTGATGTGCCGCTGTTTACCGAAACCTACAAGGCGTTGCTGCTGGACACGATCAAGGTGCCTAGCCCCGACTGCTACCTGCGCCCAGAGGGCATGAGCTGGGAAGAGCACTCGCGCAACATGTTCGCCGCCATGGAGCAGACCCTGGCCGAGCACCACGCCTCGATCAGCGCCGTGATCGTCGAGCCGCTGATCCAGGGTGCCGGCGGCATGCGCATGTACCACCCGGTGTACCTCAAGCTGCTGCGCGAGGCCTGCGACCGCTACGACGTGCACCTGATCCACGATGAAATTGCCGTGGGCTTTGGCCGTACCGGCACGATGTTCGCGTGCGAGCAGGCCGGCATCCGCCCGGACTTCCTGTGCCTGTCCAAGGCCCTGACCGGTGGCTACCTGCCGCTGGCCGCCTGCCTGACCACCGACAAGGTGTACCAGGCGTTCTATGACGACTACCCGACCCTGCGCGCGTTCCTGCACTCGCACAGCTACACCGGCAACCCGCTGGCGTGCGCTGCGGCGCTGGCGACCCTGGACATCTTCGAACAGGACAACGTGATCGAGGCCAACAAGGCCCTGGCTACGCGCATGGCCAGCGCCACTGCGCACCTGGCCGATCATGCTCACGTTGCCGAAATCCGTCAGACCGGCATGGCCCTGGCGATCGAGATGGTCCAGGACAAGGCTGGCAAGGTTGCTTACCCCTGGCAGGAGCGGCGCGGCCTGAAGGTGTTCGAACATGCCCTGACCCGCGGCGCCCTGCTACGCCCGCTGGGTAGCGTGGTGTACTTCCTGCCGCCGTATGTGATCACCCCGGAGCAGATCGACTTCCTTGCAGAAGTTGCCAGCGAAGGCATCGACATCGCCACCCGCGACAGCGTCAGTGTTGCGGTGCCGGCCAACTTCCACCCCGACTTCCGCGACCCGGGCTAGGCCCGGCAATTTCGCCACACCACTTTTCCTGTGGGAGCGGGCGTGCCCGCGAACAAGGGCGCAGCCCTAGCCAGGCACCGCGGCGCCTGATTCGCGGGCACGCCCGCTCCCACAGGGGATCTGTGTCTCTCTATTTACCGAGCAAACCCATGAGACTGTCCCGCTTCTTCATCGACGCCCCCCTGAGCCTTGGCGAGCACGACCTGCCAGAAGCCCAGGCCCACTACATCGGCCGCGTACTGCGCATGGCCCCCGGCGACGCCGTGCAACTGTTCGACGGCAGCGGCCAGGAATACCTCGGCCAGTTGCTTGAAGTGGGCAAGAAAACCGTACGCGTCAGCCTCGACAGGGCCCTCGCCGGCCAGGCCGATTCACCGTTGCACGTGCACCTCGGCCAAGGCCTGTCCCGTGGTGAACGCATGGACTGGGCGATCCAGAAAGCCACCGAGCTTGGTGCCAATGAAATCACCCCGATCGTCAGCGAACGCTGCGAAGTGCGGTTGAAAGACGAGCGCGCCGACAAGCGCCTGGCCCACTGGCGCCAGGTGGCGATCAGCGCCTGCGAACAATGCGGCCGCTCTACCTTGCCGGTCATCCACCCACCCGTGACCCTGGCCGAATGGCTGGCGGGCACCAAGGCTGACCTGAAACTGGTCCTGCACCCGGTGGCCGAACCGCTCACCAGCCACGACAAACCTGCGACTCTGGCCTTTCTGATCGGCCCCGAAGGCGGTCTGAGCGACGCCGAAGTCGAGCAGGCCAAAGGGTCTGGCTTCCACGCCGCCCGCCTCGGTCCACGGGTGCTGCGCACCGAGACCGCGCCAGTGGTGGCGCTGTCGGTGGCACAGCAATTGTGGGGCGATTTTTAACTAGAGCACGTAGAACGACACCGCCACGAAGTGCAGCAGGCTGCCGGTAATCACGAACAGGTGCCAGATGCCGTGCGCGTGGCGCAAGCGGCTGTCGAGCGCGAAGAAGATGATGCCCACGGTGTAGAACACCCCGCCGGCGGCCAACCAGGCAAAGCCGGCGCCGCCCAGCGAGTGCAGCAACGGCTTCACTGCCACCAGCACGATCCAGCCCATCACGGCATAAATGATGATCGACAGGATCCGCGCCTCGGAGCGCGGCTTGATCTCTTGCAGCATGCCGATTACCGCCAGCCCCCAGACCACGCCGAACAGGCTCCAGCCCCAGGGACCGCGCAGGCTGACCAGGCAGAATGGCGTGTAGCTGCCGGCGATCAGCAGGTAGATCGACAGGTGATCGAGCTTGCGCATGATCACCTTCACCCGCCCGCGGGTGCTGTGGTACAGGGTGGAAATGCTGTACAGCAACAGCAGCGTGCCGCCGTAGATGGAGAAACTGACGATCTTCCACGGGTCGCCCTGCAGGCCCGCGACCACGATCAGCCAGATGGCACCGATACAGGCCAGGACGGCACCGACCAGGTGGGTCCAGGCGTTGAAGCGTTCACCGTAATACATGCAAACACAGACCTCCTTAGGTGGGCTGGGTTCCTGATGTGATGCTGATGGCCACGCTCTTTGTGGGAGCGGCCTTGTGTCGCGAAAGGGGCGCAAAGCGGCCCCAGGCTTTCATTGCCACAGCATGAACCGCCGGGGCTGCTGCGCAGCCCTATCGCGACACAAGGCCGCTCCCACACCCAGACGACCAGGCCTTGTGCCCTACATCCTAATCAAGGTCAGGTTGCAGATCCGCGTCACGCACCAGCCTTTCCAGTGCAACCAGGTCCGGCACCCGAGCCACCTGCTCGCCCACCTGCACCGCCGCCAGTTCCAGCCTGCCCAGCGCCACATCCACGTAGTTCAGCTGGCTGTCGAGCTTGCACGAGCGCGGTATGTCCTGCAGCAACAGCGCCAGGTAGCGCAGGCCGGTATCACCCAGTGCATTGAGCACCACCACCCGGGCCCGCTCGCCGCACGGTGTTTCACCACCGCACGCCGCCTCGAAGCCGATCAGCGGCAGGCGCTGTTGGCGCCAGTCGATCCAGCCCAGGTGCCAGGCGGGGTCGCCGGGCTGGCACACCAGGTTGCGCTGCCCGCTCAACTCGGCCACCGCCACGTTGGGCAACACCAGGGTACGGTCACCCAGCGGCAGCAACAGCCCGGTCAGGCTGCTGCGCTGGCCGGAAATCAGTTCAAGCATGGGCCTGGCTCCAATGGGCGATGCTCTGCAACAGCAGCGACTCCTGGTACGGCTTGCCCAGGTATTCGTTGACGCCAATGGCCATGGCACGGTCGCGGTGCTTCTGCCCGGTGCGGGAGGTGATCATGATGATTGGCAGGTCTTTCAGCCGCTCGTCACGGCGAATGCGTGTGGCCACCTCAAAGCCGTCCATGCGTGGCATTTCAATGTCCAGCAGCAATACGTCGGGGCGGTGGTCTTCCAGCAGGGCCATGGCATCGACCCCGTCCTTGGCCGTGAGCACGCTCATGCCGTGGCGCTCCAGCAGCCGGCTGGTGACTTTGCGCACGGTCACCGAGTCATCTACCACCATCACCAGCAACGCACGCCGCGGCGCCGGGCCGAGCAGTTGGCGCTGGGTGCCGCCACCGGGCAAACGGGCCAGCCGCCGCTGCTGGCCGCGCAGCTGGCCAAGCAGGTCGAGAATCAGCACGACCCGGCCATCGCCCAGCAATGTCGCCCCCGACAGCCCTGCAACCGCAGCAAACTGCGGCCCCAGGCTCTTCACCACGATCTCACGGCTGGGCGACAGGCTGTCGGCCTGGATGGCGAACGACTGCTCCTTGGAATGCACCAGCAGCACCGGCAACGGCACGCTCTGCCCCAGCAGCGCGGGGCGCGGTAGGCCTTGCAGCAACTCGCCCAGGTAGCGCAGCTCGTATTCGTGGCCGGCGTAGACATAGCGGGGCGTGTCCAGCTGGTAGCAGACCGCAAGCTCTGCCGGCGGCACGCGAACGATGCCCTCGATGGTATTGAGCGGGATGGCGTACTGCTCCTCGCCCAGGTGCACCATCAGCGCACGGTTGATCGACACGGTGAACGGCAGGCGGATCAAGAAGCGCGCCCCCTTGCCCAGGGCCGACTCGATGCTCATCGAACCACCCAGTTGCTTGACCTCCTCGTGCACCACGTCCATGCCCAGGCCGCGCCCGGAAATCTGGGTGATCTTTTCGGCGGTGGAAAAACCCGGGCGCAGGATGAACTGCAGGATCTCGTGATCGCTCAAGTCTGCCTGGGGATCCAGCAGGCCGCGCTTGATGGCCTTGCGCCGCACCGCGTCCAGTGGCACACCGGCACCGTCGTCAGTCATTTCGATAACGATATCGGCACCTTCGTGCAGCAAATTCAGGTGGATGGTGCCCTGTTCCGGCTTGCCGGCGGCCAGCCGTGCTTCGCGGCTTTCCAGACCATGGTCGACAGCGTTGCGCAGCATGTGCTCCAGCGGCGCCACCATGCGTTCGAGCACACTGCGGTCCAGTTCGCCTTCGGCGTTGCCAACCACCAGTTCCACCTGCTTGCCCAGTTCGCTGGCCACCTGCCGCACCACACGCTGCAGCCGAGGTACCAGGCGTTCGAAGGGCACCATCAAGGTGGCGGTCAGCCCTTCCTGCAACTGGCTGTTCACCCGCGCCTGCTGTTGTAGCAGGCTGTACGCCTCCTGAGCGCGCTGGGCCAGGGTTTCCTTCAGGTCGAGCAAGTCCGAGGCAGACTCGAACAAGGCCCGCGACAGTTGCTGCAACTGCGAATGGCGGTCCATTTCCAAGGGGTCGAAGTCGTCATAGGCATCGCCTTCAAATGCCTGGCGGCTGGAGATCCGCCCCTGGGTCTCGTTGTCCAGGCGCAGCAACTGGTCGCGCATGCGCTCCAGGGTGGTTTCCATCTCGTTGAGGGCGAACTGCGCGTCGTTGACCTGCTGCTCGATGCGCCCACGAATGATCGAGTGTTCGCCGGCCAGGTTGCCCAGGTCATCGAGCAACTCGGCATCAACCTTGACCATGTCGCCTGGCGCACGCTCTGGCGCTGCCGCCGGTACCTCGCTGGTGGCGGTTTCGACCGGCCCTTGGCCGGCTGCACTGTCGGTGAGGGCCGCACTGCTGAAGTTGCGGATATAGTCGATCAGCGCCGTGGCGGCATGCAAAGGCTGCCCCAGGCGCACGGCATCAAGCATGTGCGCCAGGCGGTCATGGCAATTCTGCAACAGGGCGAACAGTGGCGGGCTCGGCGGCAAACGCCCGGCCGCCAGCAGCTCGTAAAGAAATTCCAGTTCGTGGGCCAGGTCACCGATCGGCGCAATTTCGACCATGCGCGCCACACCCTTGAGGGTGTGCAGGTCGCGCATCAGGTTGTCGACCTCGACGCTGCTGCGCGGGTCGGCCTGCCAGCGCGCCAGGGCTGCGGCGGCGCTCTCGACGATGTCCGAGCTTTCTTCGAGGAACACTTCCAGCAGCTCTTCGCCTGGGCTTTCTGGCTCTTCGGGCAGTGGCTCGACCAGCTCTGGCAACAAAGGGTTATGCGACAGCCCCAAGGTATCGCTCAGGTCCATGTCCGGGTGCAGCGGTGTCACCGTGTCGATGCCCACCAGGCCGGTGGCATCCGGTGGCAAGGCCTGGTCCAGCAGGTTGCGCAGGCTGTCGACCAGCTCCGGCCGCGGCACTACGTCCTGCCCGGCTGCCACTTCGTCGAGCATGTCCAGCAGGGCCTCATGGGCGCGATGTGTGTAGGCGAAAAAGCGTGCGTCGGCGGGCAGGCTGCCCTCTTCCACGGCGCCATACAGGTCCAGCAAGGCCTCGCACACATCATCCATTTGCCACAAATCGGCCAGGTGCGCGGCGTGGCCCAGGGTGGTCATCTGGTCGAGCAGGGTATCCAGTGCGTCGCGCTGGCCGGGCTGTTGCTGCCAGCGCGACAGCAACGACTCGGCATCCAGCAGAATGTCCATGGCCTGGGCCAGGAAACTGGCAACCAGCTGCGGGTCGCGCTTGCTGCGCCGGGCATGCTGCGGGTCGTCATGCCCGCCGGCCAGGCGGCTATCGACTGCCTGGCCAACCGCTTCGATCAGTTCTGCGGCGCCAGGGATGGCGGCCAGGGGTGTGCTATCGAGTTGCGCCAGGCCCAGGTGGAACAGCGAGCGCGCGGCTTCCAGCCATTCGATCTCGGCCATTTGCAGTGGCAGTTGATGGCCCTTGTATTCACGGGCGAGGCGGTCGAAGGCGGTGGCCAGCTCGGCGACCGGCATCACCCCGGCCATGGCGGCACTGCCCTTGAGCGTGTGCAGGGCACGTTGCAGGCCATCGCTGACCGGCGTGTCGTGGCCATCGGCGCCCTGTAGAAAATCATCAAGGCTGGCCAGGTGGCCCTGTGCCTCACTGCGGAAGATATCCAGCAACTGTGGATCGAGGCCATCGATACTGGCCGCCGGTGCGTCGTTTTCCGCCAGGGCATGCAGGTGCCCGGCCAATTGTTCGATTTCGGTCAGTTGCGGCAGCTGGCCGGCGGCAAAGTCGGCCAGCAGATCAGGCAGATGGACGAACACCTGTTGCAGGGCCACCACGCCTTCCGGGCTGAGCACGCTGCGGCCCTCCAGCACCCGGTTCAGCAGGTGCTCGGCGCCCCAGGCCAGTTCCGCCACGGCCTCGGCATGCACCATGCGGCCACTGCCTTTGAGCGTATGCAGCGCACGGCGCACTTCCCCCAACGCCGCGCGCTGCTGGTTGTCGGCACGCCAGCGCAGCCAGTGGCGCTCGATTTCCGGCAGCAACTCGCCTGCTTCTTCGAGGAACACCTCGCGCAGCTCGTCATCGATGCCATCGCCATGGCTATCCAGGCCCGCTCGGGCGTCGGCCTGTGCACAGTGCACGCCCAACGCCGCCAGGCTGGCACGCGCCATGTCGATGAACGGCTGGCCATCCGCCAGCGGGTCGGCCACCCGCCACTGCAGGTAGCATTCAGCGGCGCTCAAGGCCTCGGCCAGGTGGCTCAGCTCGTCCGCGGGCGGTTCGTCCTCCAGGTGCTGCAACCAACGTTGCGCATAACTTGCGCAGCCGGCAAACAGCTCGGCCACGGCGGGTAGCATCAACATGGCCAACGCCCCGCGCACCTGCTGCAACAGCCCAGGCAAGGGTTGCAGGCGCTGCCGGGGCCAGTCGGACTCCACATAGTCGCCGATCAGGTCCTTGGCCTGCTGCAACACGTTCAGCGACTCGTTCAACACCAGCTGGCGTATTTCGGCCAGATCCGAGCCTGGCAGGCCGCCCTGGCCGTTTTCCTCCAGCGGGCCGACCATGCCGTTCAGGGACGCTTCCACATACAGCAGGGCGCCCGCTACATCCATCAACACCGCGTCGTCCACGGCCCGCTCGCCCTGGGCCAAGGCCTGCAGCGCCAGCACCTGGTCGATGATCACCCGCCGTGGTTGCTGAAAACCCAGTACCGCCAGGGTATCGGCCACGTGGCGCAGCGGCGCCAGCAGGGCATCGAGCTGCTCGCTGTGCTGGCGATCGCTGCGCACGAACTGGTCCAGGCGCTCCTTTATGCGCATAAGGTCGTCGCACAGTGCGGTCACCACCGAGCGCAGGGCATCGCGGCCCGGCCCGGCCTGCAACTGTTCGCGCCAGTTGCCCAGCGACAGGTCGAGGTTGGCCAGGTCGTCGGAGCCGGCAAAGCGCTGCGCAGCACCGCTGATCAAGCTGGCCTGGGCCAGCGGCTCAATGCCACGGCAGGCGCGCAGCTGGTTGAGCAGCGGCAGCATCACCAACGGCAGGTCGTGGCGGGCACCGCGCAAGCGCTCAAGGTATGAGGGCAATTGCTCCAGGCCGCGGAACAACGCACCCAGGCAATCACCCCGTGGGCTCACCTGGCCGTCGGCCATGGCCTTGGCGAACAGCTCCAGTTCCTCGGCCAGGCGCGTGGCACCTCGCAGCTCGAGCATGCGCAGGCAGCCATGCACCTGGTGCAGGTTGTCGACCACAAAGGCCAGTATCGACAGCTCGCCAGGCTCGCCGGCAAAACGCTCCAGCGCCTGGCGCGCCTGGCCCAGGCAGTCGAGGATGGCAGCCTTGGTCCAGGCCAGGGCCACCGTGTCGTGGCGCTCGGGGCTTACAGCAACAGATGCCATGGTCACTTCCTCAGCGCGGCGCTTCACTTGGGCTCGGCAGGTGGCGGCAGGGTGAAGCCGGACACCGAACGGCGCATCTCGCTGGCCATGCGGGCCAGGTGGCGGATGCTGTCGGCAGTGGCCCCGGAGCCGGCGGAGGTCTGTGCGGTAATCTGCTGGATGACCGCCATGGTGTGGGAGATCTGCCCGGCTGACGAGGTCTGCAACTGGGCGGCGTCGGAGATGCTGTGGATAAGGTCGGCGAGGTTCTGCGACACCCCTTCGATCTCCGCCAGCGCCACCCCGGCATCCTGGGCCAGGCGGGCGCCGCGCACCACTTCGGCGGTGGTCTGCTCCATGGAGATTACCGCCTCGTTGGTGTCGGCCTGGATGGTGCGCACCAGCGCCTCTATCTGGCGGGTAGCCGATGACGAGCGTTCGGCCAGGCGCTGCACCTCGTCGGCGACCACGGCAAAACCACGGCCGGCCTCACCGGCCAGCGAGGCCTGGATCGCCGCGTTGAGGGCAAGGATGTTGGTCTGGTCGGCAATGTCGTCGATCAGGCTGACGATGTCGCCGATTTCCTGGGAAGACTCACCCAGGCGCTTGATCCGCTTGGCGGTGTCCTGGATCTGCTCGCGAATGTTGTCCATGCCATTGATGGTGTTGTGCACCACCTCGTTACCCTTGTTGGCGATGTCCACCGAGCGTTCGGCCACCTTGGCCGATTCGTAGGCATGCGCGGATACCCGGTCGATCGACTCGACCATGTCGCCAACCGCCTCGGAGGCCTCGCTGATCTGCTCGGCCTGGTGCTCGGAGGCCTTGGCCAGCTGCCGAGCGGTGTTTTGCGTGTCCTGCACGGCCGCGGCCACCTGCACGGCGCTGTGGTTGATGGTGGCTACAAGGTCGCGCAGTTGGTCCACGGAATAGTTGATCGAGTCGGCAATGGCGCCGGTGAAGTCCTCGGTTACCGATACGGTTACGGTCAGGTCGCCATCGGCCAGCTCTTCGATTTCGTCGAGCAGGCGCATGATCGCCTGCTGGTTACGTTCGTTCTTTTCCGCCGTTTCGCGCAGCTGGCGGTTGGTGGTGCGCACCATGACCAGGCCGATGAGGATGATCGAGGCCAGCGCAAGCAGGCCCAGGGCGTAGCCGCCAACGGTGTCGAGGGTGCGCCCGCCGGCCAGGTTCTCGAAACCGTTGGCCAGGTGCGACGCTTCGTCGAGCAGGGTTTGTGACAGGCTGAAGATGTTGCCTGCTGCCTCGCGCACGCGGAACAGTTCGGGCGAGGTTTCGAGGATTTCATCCACAGAGCCGGCAACGAACTGGAACAGTTCGGCGATTTCAGCCAGACGTGCACGGGCGTCGGCGTCTTCGACGCGGGTCACCTGGATTGCCGCGTTACCGCTAAGCATGCCCTCCAGCACTTGGCCAAAGCGCCCGGCATCGCGGCCAAAGGCGTCGGCCGCCTGGGCTGCGGCATCGTCACCGGCCAGCACAGTGTTGACCGAACCAAGAATGCGCTCGGCCAGCAACAGCTGGCGCTGGGCCACCGCTACCTGGTTGGCCGGGGCGCCGCTTTGCAGCAGGATCTCGACCACTTTCTCGTATTCCACCTGCAACTGCGGCACGGTTTCGGCCAGCGTCGCCGCCACCTGGTGCAGCGACAGCACGGTCTGCTCGCTGGCCAGGATGGTGTCGGTGTTCTTGCGCAGGTTTTCCCAGTCGCGGCGTACCGATTCCATCTCGTCACGCACCGTGGGCGGCGCCGGCGGCAGACCGGTGGACTTGTCACCCTGGCGCAGGTAGCCCCAGCGCCGTTCAAAATCGTTGCGCGCATCCGATAGCAGCTTGAATGCCAGGGCCTTGCCGGTGGCCGCTTCGGTGGCGTTCTTGGCGATGCGTTGCGACAACACCCGCAGTTCGCCGGCATGTCCGATGTACTGCTTGTCGTAGTTGGATTGAGTGTTCAGGTACGCGAAGTTGGCGAACAGCAGGATGATCGACAAGATCAGAATCAGGAACAGCACGGTAATCTGCGCGATGCTGCGGGTACGCGGGCTCACGGTGGTTGCGGTGACGGAGGTGGCAGGCTTGTTCACGTTCGCAGGTCCTATAACGCCACATCGAGAAAGCCCGGCGCCTGGGCAAGGGCGAAGGGGCTGAAGATCGCCCAGTTGCGTTCACGCGGGAAATGCCCCTGCACAAAACGTGCAGCGGCGCGGATCAGTGGCTGCGGCGGTGAAAGCTGCAGGCTGTCCAGGTCAAAGTGCTGCAGGCCCAGTACCTCGTCCACCAGCAGGCCGACGAACAGCGCCTCGTGGTCCAGCACCAGCACCCGCCGTTGCTTGCCCGGGGCAACGTGGCCCAGGCCGAAAAAGCAGCTGAGGTCCATCACCGGCAACAACCGGCCGCGCAGGTTGGCGACCCCGCACACCCAGGGCTGCACACCAGGGACGCGGCTGCTGCGCGGTTCGCGCAGCACCTCGGCCACTTCGCCCATGGGCGCGACGAACCACTGCCCGGCAATGCGAAAACCGATACCGCTCCACTGTTGCAGGCGGTTGTCCTGCGGCGGTTGGTCGGCGACCAGCAGGCGACAGCGCCGGTCAATGTCCAGCAACAGCTCGAAGGCGGTCAGCGACGCGCCCTGCGGGCGGGTGGTCAAGCGCCCAGCACTTCTTTGAGCTTGGCGATCAGGTCGTCTTCTTCCACAGGCTTGGTCACGAACCCCCTCGCGCCCTGGCGCTTTGCCCAGATGCGATCGGTTTCCTGGTCTTTGGTGGTAACGACCAATACTGGAATGGCGCTGGTCTCGGGGTCCTTGCTCAGTTGCCGGGTCGCCTGGAAGCCGTTGAGAACAGGCATGACGATATCCATCAACACCGCATCGGGCTTTGCCTGACGCGCCAGCGCCACGCCATCGGCACCGTTGCTGGCTTTGAGCACCTCATGGCCGTGTTTTTCAAGCCATCCGGCCAATTTGTACATCTCTGTCGGCGAGTCGTCGACAATCAGAACTCGGGCCATGCTGTTTCCCCATCAGGAAAGTAAGGCCGTGCCATGGCGGGGCGCGGTCAGGGTGCGTGTTGTGGAGGCGCGGTAAACCCGGGCACGTGGGCGCGGATCGCGTCGAGCAGCTCTTCCTTGCTGAACGGTTTGGTCAGGAACTGATCAGAGCCGACCACCCGGCCGCGGGCCTTGTCGAACAGCCCGTCGCGCGACGACAGCAGGATCACCGGGGTGTCCTTGAAAGCACTGTTGTGCTTGATCACGGCGCAGGTCTGGTAGCCGTCCAGGCGCGGCATCAGCACATCGACAAAGATGATGCTGGGCTGGTGGTCGACGATCTTGGCCAGGGCATCGAAGCCATCGCTGGCGGTGATCACCTCGCAGCCCGCTTCACCGAGCAACATCTGGGCGGTGCGGCGGATCGTGCGCGAATCGTCGATCACCATCACCTTCAGGGGTTGTTCCATAGACGCCTACCAATGGAAATTAGCTGCACTTTTAGCATACTCCGGGTGGCCATTCCATCTGCGCCGCCCCTTGACCGGCGGCGTTCGCGGCGCCACCCTGAGCCACTTTTCTTTCGATCCATCGCGGCCACCTGCCGCCAAGAGGAACCACCCCATGAGCGTTCGCCTCGGCATTGTCATGGACCCCATCGCGTCCATCTCCTACAAGAAGGACAGTTCGCTGGCCATGCTGCTGGCCGCGCAGGCCCGCGGCTGGAGCCTGTTCTACATGGAACAGCAAGACCTGTACCAGGGCGAAAGCAAGGCCCGCGCCCGCATGCGCCCGCTGAAGGTGTTTGCCGACCCGGCGCACTGGTTCGAGCTGGGCGAGGAGCAGGACAGCCCGCTGGCCGAACTGGACGTGATCCTGATGCGCAAGGACCCGCCCTTCGACATGGAGTTCGTCTACAGCACCTACCTGCTGGAGCAGGCCGAGAACGATGGCGTGCTGGTGGTCAACCGCCCGCAGAGCCTGCGCGACTGCAACGAAAAAATGTTCGCCACGCTGTTTCCGCAGTGCACCACCCCTACCCTGGTCAGCCGCCGCCCGGACATCATTCGCGAATTCGCGGCCAAGCATGTTGACGTGATCCTCAAGCCGCTGGATGGCATGGGCGGTACGTCGATTTTCCGTCACCGGGCTGGCGACCCCAACCTGTCGGTCATCCTGGAAACCCTGACCGTGCTGGGCAGCCAGCAGATCATGGCCCAGGCCTACCTGCCGGCGATCAAGGACGGTGACAAACGCATCCTGATGATCGATGGCGAGCCGGTGGACTACTGCCTGGCGCGTATTCCGGCCAGCGGCGAGACCCGTGGCAACCTGGCCGCCGGCGGGCGTGGCGAGGCGCGCCCGCTGACCGAGCGCGACCGCTGGATTGCCGCCCAGGTCGGCCCAACGCTGCGCGAGAAGGGCCTGCTGTTCGTCGGCCTGGACGTGATCGGCGACTACCTCACCGAAATCAACGTGACCAGCCCCACCTGCATCCGCGAGATCGATGCCGCCTACAACACCGATATCGGTGGCAAACTGATGGATGCCATTGATCGCAAGCTCAAAGCGCGCTGACAGCCAACGCGAAGCAAAACCGCAGAGTGGGGTATGATGCCGGTCCTATTCGACTGAGCTGCTGCCCCGCCCTGCAGTTGCTGGATACCTGATGACGCTGCCCGCTGACATCCCCTCCGACCTGCTGCCGCCCCGTGTTCGCCCGGTGGACCGGCTCGGCTTTACCCTGTTCCTGGCTGCACTGGTGCACCTGGCGCTGATTCTTGGCGTTGGCTTCACCGTGGTCAAACCTGCCGAAATCCGCCACACCATGGACATCACCCTGGCCACCTTCAAAAGCGAAAAAGCGCCCGAGAAGGCCGATTTCCAGGCGCAGGACAACCAGCAGGGCAGCGGCACGCTGGACAAGAAAGCGGTGCCCACGACCACCGAGCTGGCGCCCTTCCAGGACAGCAAGATCAACAAGGTCACGCCACCGCCTGCGGCCAGGCCCGAGGTGGTCCCACCCCCTGTCCCGCAGAAGTCGGCGGTAGTGACCACTGCGCCCAAGCCGCACAAGGTCGAACCCAAGCCCAAGGAAAGCAAGGCCCAGCCCAAGCCGGCCGCACCAGCGCCAGACTTCGACAGTTCGCAACTGTCCAGCCAGATCGCCAGCCTGGAGGCGGAGCTGTCCAACGAGCAGCAGATGTACGCCAAGCGCCCGCGCATCCATCGCCTGAACGCCGCTTCGACCATGCGCGACAAGGGCGCCTGGTACAAGGAAGAGTGGCGCAAGAAGGTCGAGCGGGTGGGCAACCTGAACTACCCCGACGAAGCACGTCGGCAACAGATCTACGGCAACCTGCGCATGATGGTGTCGATCAACCGCGATGGCTCGCTGTATGAAGTGCTGGTGCTGGAGTCGTCCGGGCAGCAGGTGCTGGACCAGGCGGCGCAACGCATCGTGCGACTGGCCGCGCCGTTTGCACCGTTTACCGGCGATTTGGCCGAGTTTGACCGGCTGGAGATCATCCGCACCTGGCGCTTTGCCCGTGGGGACCGTTTGTCCAGCAACTGACTCAGAGCCGCTTCGCGGCCCATCGCCGGCAAGCCAGCTCCCACACCGACCGCATCGGTCTCAAGCCATGTGCAGTGCCTGTGGGAGCTGGCTTGCCGGCGATGGAACGCGAAGCGGTCCCGAATCCGGCCTGTCGAGCACCTTGTCAGCCTCGCCACCTGGCGCCACACTATCCCCCATGAAAACCCTCGCCCCGAGCTACCTCAAGCACCAGTTCCTGATTGCCATGCCGCACATGGCCGATCCGAACTTCGCCCAGACCCTCACGTACATTGTCGAGCACAATGAGCATGGCGCCATGGGCCTGGTGGTCAACCGGCCGCAGGAATTGAGCCTGGCCGACATCCTCGAGCAGCTGCGCCCGGACGAAACGCCGCCGGCCAGCACCTTGCAGGTGCCGATCTACCAGGGTGGCCCGGTGCAGACCGACCGCGGCTTCGTGCTGCACAGCAGCGAATGCAGCTTCCAGGCCACCGTGGCCCTGGAAGGGCTGTCCCTGAGCACATCGCAGGATGTGTTGCTTGCGATTGCCGCCGGGGTAGGCCCGAAACAGAGCCTGATCACACTGGGTTATGCCGGTTGGGAAGCGGGCCAACTGGAAGCGGAGCTGGCCGACAACGCCTGGCTCAACTGCCCGTTCGACCCGGAAATCATCTTTGACCGGGCCAGCGACCTGCGCCTGGAAGCAGCGGCCGCCAGCCTGGGCATCAACCTGCACCTGCTGACCAGCCAGGCGGGCCACGCCTGATGGCTGAACTACGCCTCTTGCTGGGTTTCGACTACGGCAGCAAACAGATCGGCGTGGCCGTCGGCCAGGTAATCACCGGCCAGGCACGCGAACTGTGCACCCTGAAAGCGCAGAACGGCGTGCCGGACTGGGCTCAGGTGGAAAAGCTCATCAATGAGTGGAAACCCGATGCCATTGTCGTTGGCCTGCCGTTGAACATGGACGGCACCCCCAGCGAAATGAGCGCCCGCGCCGAAAAATTCGCCCGCCGCCTGAACGGCCGCTTCAACCTGCCCGTGCACACCCACGACGAACGCCTGACCACCTTCGAGGCCAAAGGCGAGCGCATGGCCCGTGGCGGCCAGCGTGGCAGCTACCGCGACAACCCGGTCGATGCCATCGCCGCCGCCCTGTTGCTGCAAGGCTGGCTGGAGGCCAATACCTGATCATCTTTGCCGCCGGGCCCGCCCGGCGCACCCTTCCGAGGAGCCCGCAATGAGCCTACCCAATCCCGCCGACCTGATTCGGCAGATGGCTGTCGACCTTCGTGCCCACCTGGCGCGCCGGGCAATTACCGAGCCCCGTTACATCGGTATCCGCACCGGTGGTGTCTGGGTTGCCCAGGCCCTGCAGGAAGCCATGGGCGACACCAGCCCCATGGGTACCCTGGACGTCTCGTTCTACCGCGACGACTTCAGCCAGAACGGCCTGCACCCACAAGTGCGCCCCTCCGAGCTGCCGTTCGAGGTCGAGGGCCAGCACCTGGTGCTGGTAGATGACGTGCTGATGAGCGGTCGCACCATTCGCGCGGCGCTCAACGAACTGTTCGATTACGGCCGCCCGGCCAGCGTCACCCTGGTCTGCTTGCTGGACCTGGATGCCGGCGAATTACCGATTCGTCCGAATGTGCTCGGTGCCACCCTGTCGCTGGCCGCCCATGAGCGGGTAAAATTGACCGGCCCCGCACCGCTCGCCCTCGAGCGCCAGGACCTCGCCTCCGCTTCCGCCCTTTAAGAGTCCCCCGCGATGACGCCAATCGACGCCAAGCGCCCGCTGCAGCTCAATGATCAGGGCCAGCTGCGCCATTTCCTCTCGCTCGACGGTTTGCCCCGCGAACTGCTCACCGAGATCCTCGACACCGCCGACTCCTTCCTGGAAGTCGGTGCCCGGGCCGTGAAGAAAGTCCCGTTGCTGCGCGGCAAGACCGTGTGCAACGTGTTCTTCGAGAACTCGACCCGCACCCGCACCACCTTCGAACTGGCGGCCCAGCGCCTGTCGGCCGACGTGATCAGCCTGAACGTGTCGACCTCCTCGACCAGCAAGGGCGAGACGCTGTTCGACACCCTGCGCAACCTCGAGGCCATGGCGGCCGACATGTTCGTGGTGCGCCATTCCGACTCCGGCGCCGCACACTTCATCGCCGAGCACGTGTGCCCGGACGTCGCCGTGATCAACGGCGGTGACGGCCGCCACGCGCACCCGACCCAAGGCATGCTCGACATGCTCACCATTCGCCGCCACAAGGGCAGCTTCGAGAACCTCTCGGTGGCCATCGTCGGCGACATCCTGCACTCACGCGTGGCCCGCTCCGACATGCTGGCGCTCAAAGCGCTGGGCTGCCCGGACATCCGCGTGATCGGCCCGAAAACCCTGATCCCGATCGGCATCGAGCAGTACGGCGTGAAGGTCTACACCGACCTGGCCGAAGGCCTGAAGGATGTCGACGTAGTGATAATGCTACGCCTGCAGCGTGAGCGCATGGCCGGCGGCCTGCTGCCTAGCGAAGGCGAGTTCTACCGCCTGTTCGGCCTGACCACCGCGCGCCTGGCCGGGGCTAAGCCTGACGCCATCGTCATGCACCCGGGCCCGATCAACCGTGGTGTGGAAATCGAGTCGGCGGTGGCCGACGGCAAGCACTCGGTGATCCTCAACCAGGTCACCTACGGCATCGCCGTGCGCATGGCCGTGCTGTCCATGGCCATGAGCGGGCAAAACGCGCAACGTCAACTCGACCAGGAGAACGCCCAGTGACCATCAGTATTCTTGGCGCCCGGGTCATCGATCCCAAGACCGGCCTGGACCAGGTGACCGACCTGCACCTGGACGGTGGCCGCATTGCCGCGATCGGCGCGGCGCCGGCCGGTTTCAGCGCCAGCCGCACGATCCAGGCCGATGGCCTGGTTGCCGCACCGGGCCTGGTCGACCTGGGCGTGTCCCTGCGCGAGCCGGGTTACAGCCGCAAGGGCAACATCGCCAGTGAAACCCGCGCTGCCGTGGCCGGCGGTGTCACCAGCCTGTGCTGCCCGCCGCAGACCAAGCCGGTGCTGGACACCTCGGCGGTGGCCGAGCTGATCCTGGACCGCGCCCGTGAGGCGGCCAACAGCAAGGTGTACCCAGTCGGTGCCCTGACCAAAGGCCTTGAAGGCGAGCAACTGGCCGAGCTGGTAGCCCTGCGCGACACCGGTTGCGTGGCCTTCGGCAACGGCCTGAAACAAATCCCCAACAACCGTACCCTGGCCCGCGCCCTGGAGTACGCCGCCACCTTCGACCTGACCGTGGTGTTCCACTCCCAGGACCGCGACCTGGCCCACGGCGGCCTGGCCCATGAAGGTGCCATGGCCAGCTTCCTCGGCCTGCCGGGCATTCCGGAAACCGCCGAAACCGTGGCCCTGGCGCGCAACCTGCTGCTGGTGGAACAGACCGGCGTGCGTGCGCACTTCACCCAGATCACCAGCGCCCGGGGCGCACAGCTGATTGCCCAGGCGCAGGAACTCGGCCTGCCGGTGACCGCCGATGTGGCGCTGTACCAGCTGATACTCACCGATGAGTCGCTGCGCGAGTTTTCCAGCCTGTATCACGTGCAGCCACCGCTGCGCACTGCCAAGGACCGTGATGGCCTGCGCGCCGCAGTAAAATCGGGGGTGATCCAGGCGATTTCCAGCCATCACCAGCCGCATGAACGCGACGCCAAGCTTGCCCCGTTCGGCGCCACCGAGCCGGGCATCAGCAGCGTCGAGTTGCTGCTGCCACTGGCCATGACCCTGGTGCAAGACGGCCTGCTCGAGCTGCCGACCTTGCTCGCCCGCCTGAGCAGCGGCCCGGCTGCCGCCCTGCGCCTGCCGGCCGGTGAGCTGAAAGTGGGTGGTGCGGCCGACCTGGTGCTGTTCGACCCGCAAGCCTCCACCGTTGCCGGCGAGCAGTGGTTCTCGCGGGGTGAGAACTGCCCGTTCATCGGCCACTGCCTGCCGGGTGCGGTGCGTTATACCTTGGTCGATGGGCACGTCTGCCACGAGGCCTGAGTAACCCTCACAGGCCCCATCGCCGGCAAGCCAGCTCCTACAGGAAATCACCGCCTTCAAGGCCTGTGATGACCTGTGGGAGCTGGCTTGCCGGCGATGAGGCCTGTGCAGGAGAGCACCAACCATTCATCCCCCACGGTTGAAATCTTTCCCCCCACCCCCATATGAGTCTGCATCAGGCACTTTCGCCCCGCTGCGTGGAGACTCTCCCCTTGACCACCATCGTTTCTGTCCGCCGTAACGGCAAAGTCGTCATGGGCGGCGACGGCCAGGTTTCCCTCGGCAACACCGTGATGAAAGGCAACGCCAAGAAAGTGCGCCGCCTGTACCACGGCCAGGTCATCGCCGGCTTTGCTGGTGCCACAGCCGATGCTTTCACCCTGTTCGAGCGCTTCGAAAGCCAGCTGGAAAAACACCAGGGCCACCTGGTCCGTGCCGCCGTGGAGCTGGCCAAGGAATGGCGTACCGACCGTTCCCTGAGCCGCCTGGAGGCCATGCTGGCCGTGGCCAACAAGGATGCCTCCCTGATCATCACCGGCAACGGTGACGTGGTCGAACCCGAAGACGGCCTGATCGCCATGGGTTCCGGCGGCGCCTACGCCCAGGCCGCAGCCCGCGCCCTGCTGAACAAGACCGACCTTTCGGCCCGTGAAATCGCTGAAACTGCCCTGAACATCGCCGGCGACATCTGCGTGTTCACCAACCACAACCTGACCATCGAGGAGCAGGACCTGGCCGACTGATTCAGTTGCTTTGGCGCCTCTTCCTGGTGAAGGGGCTTTTCCACGCTGACTCATCTGCCCCAGGACCCTATTGATCATGTCCATGACCCCCCGCGAGATCGTCCACGAACTCAACCGCCACATCATCGGCCAGGACGACGCCAAGCGCGCCGTGGCCATTGCCCTGCGCAACCGCTGGCGCCGGATGCAGCTGCCTGCCGAGCTGCGTGCCGAAGTGACTCCGAAGAACATCCTGATGATCGGCCCTACCGGCGTCGGCAAGACCGAAATCGCCCGTCGCCTGGCCAAGCTGGCCAACGCGCCGTTCCTCAAGGTCGAAGCCACCAAGTTCACCGAAGTGGGCTACGTGGGCCGCGACGTCGAGTCGATCATTCGTGACCTGGCCGATGCCGCGCTGAAGATGCTGCGCGAGCAGGAGATCATCCGCGTGCGCCACCGCGCCGAGGACGCCGCTGAAGACCGTATCCTCGATGCTCTGCTGCCGCAGGCGCGGGTCAGCAGCTTCTCGGAAGAAGCCGCGCAGACCAGCAGCGATTCCAACACCCGCCAGCTGTTCCGCAAGCGCCTGCGTGAAGGCCAGCTGGACGACAAGGAAATCGAAATCGAAGTGGCCGATGCCGTGGGCGTCGAAATTGCCGCGCCGCCTGGCATGGAAGAGATGACCAACCAGCTGCAGAGCCTGTTTGCCAACATGGGCAAAGGCAAGCGCAAGGCGCGCAAGCTGAAGGTGAAAGAAGCGCTGAAGATGGTTCGCGACGAAGAAGCGGGCCGCCTGGTCAACGAGGAAGAGCTCAAGGCCAAGGCCCTGGAAGCGGTCGAGCAGCACGGCATCGTGTTCATCGACGAAATCGACAAGGTTGCCAAGCGTGGCAACGTTGGCGGTGCCGATGTGTCCCGTGAAGGTGTGCAGCGCGACCTGCTGCCGCTGATCGAAGGCTGCACCGTCAACACCAAGCTGGGCATGGTCAAGACTGACCACATCCTGTTCATTGCTTCGGGTGCGTTCCACCTGAGCAAGCCAAGCGACCTGGTGCCAGAGCTGCAGGGCCGCCTGCCGATCCGTGTGGAACTCAAGGCACTGACCCCGGAAGATTTCGAGCGCATCCTGCAAGAGCCGCACGCTTCGCTGACCGAGCAATACCAGGCCCTGCTGAAGACCGAAGGCCTGAACATCGAGTTCATCGCCGATGGCATCAAGCGCCTGGCCGAAATTGCCTACCAGGTAAACGAAAAGACCGAGAACATCGGTGCCCGCCGCCTGCACACCCTGCTTGAGCGTTTGCTCGAAGAGGTGTCGTTCAGCGCTGGCGACCTGGCCAGCGCCCATGATGAAACGCCAATCCAGATCGACGCTGCGTATGTGAACAGCCACCTGGGTGAACTGGCGCAGAACGAAGACCTGTCGCGTTACATCCTGTAAGACCGCAGGGGGCCGCTGTGCGGCCCTTTCGCCGGCAAGCCAGCTCCCACAGGATTAACACAATCCTGAATGCTGTGGAGCACCTGTGGCAGCTGGCTTGCCGGCGATTGGGCTGCAAAGCAGCCCCCTTGCACAATCCCCAGAATGTCCCGAAGCTGTGCATCATCAGCTCCCGAGAGATTCTGCCCATGGCCCGCCTGCCCACCGCCATCAACCTGCACAAAGCCTCGAAAACCCTGAGCCTCACCTACGCCCCCGGCGAGGTCTACCACCTGCCCGCCGAACTCCTGCGCGTGCACTCCCCCTCCGCCGAGGTCCAGGGCCACGGCAACCCTATCCTGCAGTTCGGCAAGATCAACGTCGGCCTGGTCGGCCTGGAACCTGCCGGCCAATATGCACTGAAACTGACCTTCGACGACGGCCATGACAGCGGCCTGTTCACCTGGGAATACCTGGAACAGCTGTGCCTGCGCCAGGAACAGCTGTGGGCCGACTACCTCGACGAGTTGCACAAGGCCGGAAAATCCCGCGACCCGGCCGAATCGGTTGTGAAACTCATGCTCTAGCGCAAGGCCTGCAGGGTTTAGAGCGCATTTTCTAAATTCATCTGTTTGAATGACTTGCAGACAGCCCAGTGAAGGGCTGTCTTGCGCATTACATGAAAGTCGGGTAACCAATGGGTGTGGCAAGTTCCCTGCATCATTTTTGCAGGCAGTCAGAACCCCGCAGCACCGCTGTTCCTTATCACTGGTCACCCGAGTAGCAGTACCGGGCTCAGGGCTGTGCGCTTGTCACAGCAACCGGTACTCGTCTCAGGACAACGGAGCGTCGTAGATGAGTAACAAGAACAACGATGAGCTGCAGCGGCAGGCCTCGGAACACACCCTGGGGCTGAACCCGGTCATCGGCATTCGCCGCAAGGACCTGTTGAGCTCGGCACGCACCGTGCTGCGCCAGGCCGTGCGCCAACCGCTGCACAGCGCAAAGCATGTGGCCCACTTTGGCCTGGAGCTGAAAAACGTGCTGCTGGGCAAATCCAGCCTGGCCCCGGAAAGCGACGACCGCCGTTTCAACGACCCGGCCTGGAGCAACAACCCGCTGTACCGCCGCTACCTGCAAACCTACCTGGCCTGGCGCAACGAGTTGCAGGACTGGATCGGCAACAGCGACCTGCCATCCCAGGACATCAGCCGCGGCCAGTTCGTCATCAACCTGATGACCGAAGCCATGGCGCCGACCAATACCTTGTCCAACCCGGCAGCGGTCAAACGCTTCTTCGAAACCGGCGGCAAGAGCCTGCTCGATGGCCTGTCCAACCTGGCCAAGGACATGGTCAACAACGGCGGCATGCCCAGCCAGGTGAACATGGACGCCTTCGAAGTGGGCAAGAACCTGGGCACCAGCGAGGGCGCGGTGGTGTACCGCAACGATGTGCTGGAGCTGATCCAGTACAGCCCCATCACCGAACAGGTGCATGCCCGCCCGCTGCTGGTGGTGCCACCGCAGATCAACAAGTTCTACGTGTTCGACCTCAGCCCGGAAAAGAGCCTGGCGCGCTACTGCCTGCGCTCGCAGCAGCAAACCTTCATCATCAGCTGGCGCAACCCGACCAAGGCCCAGCGTGAATGGGGCCTGTCCACCTACATCGATGCGCTCAAGGAAGCCGTCGACGCGGTGCTGGCGATTACCGGCAGCAAAGACCTGAACATGCTCGGCGCCTGCTCTGGTGGCATCACCTGTACTGCGCTGGTGGGCCACTATGCCGCCGTTGGCGAAAACAAGGTCAATGCCCTGACCCTGCTGGTCAGTGTGCTGGACACCACCATGGACAACCAGGTCGCCTTGTTCGTCGATGAGCAGACCCTGGAAAGCGCCAAGCGCCACTCCTACCAGGCTGGGGTGCTGGAAGGCAGCGAAATGGCCAAGGTGTTCGCCTGGATGCGCCCCAACGACCTGATCTGGAACTACTGGGTCAACAACTACCTGCTCGGCAACGAGCCGCCGGTGTTCGACATCCTGTTCTGGAACAACGACACCACGCGCCTGCCGGCCGCCTTCCACGGCGACCTGATCGAAATGTTCAAGAGCAACCCGCTGATCCGCCCGGATGCACTGGAAGTGTGCGGCACACCCATCGACCTGAAGAATGTGCACTGCGACATCTTCAGCGTTGCCGGTACCGCCGACCACATCACCCCGTGGCAATCGTGCTACCGCTCGGCGCACCTGTTCGGCGGCAAGATCGAGTTCGTGCTGTCCAACAGCGGCCACATCCAAAGCATCCTCAACCCGCCAGGCAACCCCAAGGCGCGCTTCATGACCGGCGCCGATCGCCCGGGTGACCCGGTGGCCTGGCAGGAAAACGCCACCAAGCACGCCGACTCCTGGTGGCTGCACTGGCAGAGCTGGCTGAGCGAACGTGCCGGGGAGCTGAAAAAAGCGCCAACCCGCCTGGGCAACCGCGCCTATGCCGCTGGCGAAGCCGCCCCAGGCACCTACGTTCACGAGCGCTGAGTTGCGTTGCCGTGGCCGCCATGAGCGCGCCACGGCGCTTTTTTCACGACAGAGTCGAACGCATGCCGGAACCCTACATCTTCAGGACCGTCGAACTGGACGACCAGTCCATTCGCACCGCCGTGCGCCCGGGCAAGCCGCACCTGACCCCGTTGCTGATCTTCAACGGCATCGGTGCCAACCTGGAGCTGGTGTTCCCGTTCATCGAGGCGCTGGACCCGGACCTGGAGGTCATCGCCTTCGATGTGCCCGGTGTAGGGGGGTCATCCACCCCGCGTCACCCCTATCGCTTTCCTGGCCTGGCCAAGCTCACGGCGCGCATGCTCGATTACCTGGACTACGGCCAGGTCAACGCCATCGGCGTGTCCTGGGGCGGCGCCCTGGCCCAGCAGTTTGCCCACGACTACCCGGAACGCTGCAAGAAACTGGTGCTGGCCGCCACTGCCGCCGGCGCGGTAATGGTGCCGGGCAAGCCCAAGGTGTTGTGGATGATGGCCAGCCCAAGGCGCTACGTGCAGCCTTCCCATGTAATCCGCATTGCCCCGCTGATCTACGGCGGCGCCTTCCGCCGCGACCCGGACCTGGCCATGCACCATGCGTCCAAGGTGCGCTCAGGCGGCAAGCTGGGCTACTACTGGCAGCTGTTCGCCGGCCTGGGCTGGACCAGCATCCACTGGCTGCACAAGATCCACCAGCCGACGCTGGTGCTGGCCGGTGACGACGACCCGCTGATTCCGCTGGTCAACATGCGCCTGCTGGCCTGGCGGATTCCCAATGCCCAGCTACACATAATCGACGATGGCCACCTGTTCCTGATTACCCGGGCCGAGGCCGTCGCACCGATCATCATGAAGTTTCTCCAGGAAGAACGTCAGCGCGCGGTCATGCACCCGCGCCCCGCCTCTGGCGGTTGATTGTCGCTGCCCAAGCATCGGGTAAGACGAGGGAGTGTTGCCATGACAGACAAACCGGCCAAAGGAACGAAAACGCTCCCCGCCACCAGCATGAATGTGCAAAACGCCATACTCGGCCTGCGTGGGCGCGACCTGGTGTCGACCCTGCGCCGGGTTGGCCGCCACGGTTTGACCAACCCGCTGCACACTGCGCGGCACCTGTTGGCGCTCGGGGGCCAGCTGGGCCGTGTGATGCTGGGCGACACACCCTACCAGCCCAACCCTCGCGACAGCCGCTTCAGCGACCCGACCTGGAGCCAGAACCCGTTTTATCGCCGGGGCCTGCAGGCCTATCTGGCCTGGCAGAAGCAGACGCGCGAGTGGATCGACGAAAGCCACCTGGACGACGATGACCGCGCCCGCGCACATTTTCTGTTCGGCATGATCAATGACGCCCTGGCACCGAGCAACTCGCTGCTCAACCCGCTGGCGGTCAAAGAGCTGTTGAACACGGGCGGGCAAAGCCTGGTGCGGGGCGTGGCCCACTTGCTTGACGACCTGCGCCACAACGACGGCCTGCCGCGCCAGGTGGACGAACGCGCCTTTGAGGTAGGTGGCAGCCTGGCGGCGACGCCCGGCGCGGTGGTGTTTCGCAACGAGCTGCTGGAGTTGATCCAGTACAAGCCGATGAGTGAAAAACAGCACGCCAGGCCCCTGCTGGTGGTACCACCGCAAATCAACAAGTTCTATATCTTCGACATGCAGGCGCACAACAGCTTCGTGCAGTACATGCTCAAGAACGGCCTGCAGGTGTTCATGATCAGTTGGCGCAACCCCGACCCGCGCCACCGCGAATGGGGCCTGTCCACGTACGTCCAGGCCCTGGAAGAAGCGCTGAACGCCTGCCGCAGCATCAGCGGCAACCGCGACCCCAACCTGATGGGTGCCTGCGCCGGCGGCCTGACCATGGCTGCGCTGCAGGGCCACCTGAAGGCCAAACATCAGTTGCGCAAGATCCGCAGCGCCACGTACCTGGTCAGCCTGCTCGACAGCAAGTTCGACAGCCCTGCCAGCCTGTTCGCCGACGAGCAGACGGTCGAGGCCGCCAAGCGCCGCTCCTATCAACGGGGTGTGCTGGACGGCGGCGAGGTGGCGAGGATTTTCGCCTGGATGCGCCCCAACGACCTGATCTGGAACTACTGGGTCAACAACTACCTGCTCGGCAAAGCCCCGCCCGCGTTCGACATTCTCTACTGGAACGCCGACAACACACGCCTGCCGGCAGCACTGCACGGCGACTTGCTGGACTTTTTCAAGCACAACCCGCTCACCCACCCGGCAGGCCTCGAGGTGTGCGGCACGCCCATCGACCTCAAGCAGGTCGACCTGGACAGTTTTACCGTGGCCGGCAGCAACGATCACATCACCCCGTGGGACGCCGTGTATCGCTCGGCCCTGCTGCTCGGTGGCGACCGGCGTTTCGTGCTGGCCAACAGTGGGCATATTCAAAGCATCATCAACCCACCGGGCAACCCAAAGGCCTACTACCTGGAAAACCCCAAGCTTTCGGGGGACCCGCGCGCCTGGTTCTACGAAGCCAAACGCAGCGACGGCAGCTGGTGGCCCATATGGCTGGAATGGATTACCCCGCGCTCCGGCCCGCTCAAGGCGCCCCGTACCGAGTTGGGCAACAGTGCCTACCCACCGCTCGGCCCAGCGCCAGGCACCTATGTCCTGACCCGATGAGCCCGACCACTGGATGAAGACCCGCGACCGTATCCTCGAATGCGCCCTGCAGCTGTTCAACCAGCAGGGCGAACCGAACGTATCCACCCTGGAGATCGCCAACGAACTGGGCATCAGCCCGGGCAACCTGTACTACCACTTCCACGGCAAGGAGCCCTTGGTACTGGGCCTGTTCGAGCGCTTCGAGGAAGCGCTGATGCCCTTGCTTGACCCGCCCCTGGAGGTGCGCCTGGACGCCGAGGACTACTGGCTGTTCCTGCACCTGATCGTCGAGCACATGGCCCAGTACCGCTTTCTGTTCCAGGACCTGTCCAACCTCACCGGCCGCCTGCCCAAGCTGGCACGCGGCATGCGCAGCCTGATCAATGCACTCAAACGGACGCTGGCAGCGTTGCTGGCCAGCCTCAAGGGCCAGGGGCTGGTAGAGAGTGAAACCCAGGCACTGGGGCAACTGGTGGAGCAGATCACCCTGACGCTGATGTTCTCGCTGGATTACCAGCGTGTGCTGGGGCGCGAGGGGGATGTGGGGATTGTGGTGTACCAGGTGATGATGCTGGTGGCGCCGCACCTGCAGGCTCAGGCGCGGGCGGCGGCGGAGCAGTTGGCGGTGCGCTACCTGGAAGGGTAGGCCTATTGATTCGGCGCTGGGGCCTTCGCGGGCATGCCCGCTCCCACAGGGCCGGCGCTGACCTGCTGATCGGCGCTGAACCTGTGGGAGCGGGCAAGCCCGCGAAGAGGGCGACGCGGTATCAGATCAAGGTACCGGTGCCGTTTGGTGCCGACGGTGCGCTGCTGGCCGGGGCGGCAGCAGGTGCCGGTGCTGCGGTAGCGGCCGGGGCGGCGCTGGCCGCTGGGGCTGCAGGTTTGGCGGCTGCCGGTTTGGCCGGTGCTTTCTTCACCGCAGGTTTCTTCGCTGCCGCTGGCTTGGCTGCTGCTGATTTTGCCGCTGGCTTGGCAGCTGCAGGTTTGGCCGCAGGCTTTGCAGCAGGTTTGGCTGCTGCCGTTTTAGCAGCAGGTTTGGCCGCCGTTTTAGCAGCAGGCTTGGCCGCTGCTGCCTTGGCCAGTGGCTTGGCCGCTGCCTTGCTCGCAGCCGGCTTGGCCGCCGCAGCGCGCGACGAAATCGGCGTAACCGAAGCACCGGTCAGTTTCTCGATCTGCTTGGTCAGGCTGTCCACCTGCTGGTGCAGGGCCTTGATCTCGTTGCGGCTTGGCACGCCCAGGCGTGAGATGGCGCTGTTCAGGCGCTTGTCGAAGGCCTCTTCGAGTTCGCCCCACTTGCCCAGCGCACGGTCCTTCACGCCAGACACGCGCGAGGTGGTCGACGACTTGGCGGATTCGGCTGCTTCTTCAGCCGTCTTCTTCGCCTGCTTCTCGGCCTTCTCGCCATCTTTCACCAGCGAGTCGAACAGCTTGGGGCCGTCCTGGTCGACTTTCGAATAGATACCCAGCCCCGCCAGCCAGATCTTGCGGGAGTACTTCTCGATCCCGCCGATCCAGGAGCTGCTTTCTTTATCGGAATTCTTCTTGCCAGCCATCCTGCTCTCCTTATGGTTTGTGCGCGACGCGCTCAAGCAGCTCGTGCAGCTGTTCAAGCTTGACCGACAACGCCTCAACGTCATGTTTAGACGGAATGCCGAGGCGATTCAAGGCGCGCCCTACCCGTGCGTCGAAAGCTTTTTCGATCTTGTCGAGTTGAATTTCCACCTTGCCGCGTACGCGGCTGACTTCTTCAGCGGCTTCGTCGATCTGGTGGTTGGCAGCATCGAGCTCTTGATCGATGCGTTTCTTGCCACGCTTCTCGACGCCTTCGCCGGCCTTCACCAGCTCCTGGAAGTAGTCGGAGCCTTCCTGGCCGACCCGCGCATAGGCGCCGATGCCAGCCAGCCAGATCTTGCGTGCATAACCGCGGACTTCACCCAAGGTGCTCTGGGCGTCATCCTTTTTCTTCACATTCACTTTGGCCATGCTCTGTACCTCATGCTCATGAGTGGAGGAGGAACCGCCCATGGAGGTTGGGCTTGAGCATAAGGTAATGAGCCAAATTAGAATCTTCACCCTAGGCTTTGCAGGCAAAGCGCCTGCGCACCGATCAGGCTGCCTTGAAAACAGCCATGCGTTTACCTATCTACCACCGCCCGCCTGGCGGCGCCAGCCAGCATCGGCCTCTTTAGACCACAGAGCGCCGCTGCCATGCCCGACTCGCTTCCCACTCCCCTCAACTCGTTCAGACAGCAGGTAGCTGCCCACTTTGCCGATCGCCCCAGCTTGCGCAGCGTCACGGCCCGCGCCGCCTTCGAGGCACTGACAGACCGTTATCCCTGGATCCGCACCAATCACCCCAGGCTGCAATCGCTTGAGGGGATGACCATCTTGCATGCGCCGACAGGCGATGGCGCGGCGCGGCAAAGTGATCTGCTCGACACGCTGCTTGCGCACTTCCTTGACGGCACTGGCCTGTCGTTTGCCGCCAGCGACCAGTTCAGCCTGGCGCCGCCCGCGATTTTTCGCCCGCAGCCGCAAGCGCCCACCGTCGACCTGCGTATGGGTGTTGTAGGCCAGGCGTTCGACGACATGCTGACAACCCTCACCGAGTCGTTTCAGCAAGCGCAGGTGAGTTTCTGGAATGGCTGCGAAGGCGACTCGGGTGTGTCCCGGTTGCGCTGGCTGGAGCAGATGATCAAGGCTGCGTTGCTCAGTACGCTTGAACGCCAGGGCCTGTGCGAAGACGCCAAACGCCTGCTGTACGGCTGGGTCGCCGAAGACAGCAGCACACCCGCCCTGCAAGGTCTGCAAGTGTCACTGCAAAAGGGCGGCGACGCGCATCATCTGGTATCGGCGGACCTGCTCATGATCGCGGAGCGCGACGAGGACAGCCTGGTGCTCTGGTGCCAGCCTTCAGGTACCGTCCGCAGCTTCAACGATGCGCCCGCCTTTGCCCTGGCCCTGCGCGACGAACTGGCCGACCAGCATGATTTCGACACGCTGTCCTGGGCCTGTACGCCGGTGCAGGGGGACGCTTTCCGCTACCAGGCCGGCCAGTTGCTCAACGGCGCCTTGCAGGGCATCGAACGCGTCCAGTTATGCTCGATCACGCAGGTGAGCGAACTTGAGCGCCTTTACAACCAGCTCTGCGACCCCTCCCTGGCGTTCCCGGAACACACCTGCATCGACCGGCAGGCGCCGGCCATCCCCCTGCCGGCCTGGCTTGCCAAGGCCAGCGCCAGTGACCGCTTCGACTACCATCGGGCAATGCTGGCGCTGGCAGCGCGCCAGGCGCTGGCAACTGGCACGACAGCGCCGGACGACTTCGAGGACCTGCAGCAGTACACCACCCGACGCCTGCGCGAGCAGATGACCGCAGACCACCCCGGCAAGGCAGTGCCGGCCTCCGACCAACTGCTGATCTCGATTTCGCAAGTGGTCGAGATATCGTCCCTCGGGCCCGCGCGCCTGGAGCCGCTCAAGACCGTCTCCCTGACCGAGCTGGCCATCTCGCGCCTGCAACCAGCCCAGCATGAAGTGGCCACTGCAGTCACTGCAGCCGGCTCGCAACCCGTCGAAGGCTGGCTGAACCTGGATTACATCAATCGGCTGGTAGCCACGCTGGATGTGGGGGGCCAATATCCCCTGTACATCCACCAAAAGCTGCAGGACCCGGTTGGCCGTGACCAGCGTATCCAGCGCTTTGCCGGTGAATGGCGCAGCAGCCTGTTGCTGGACGCCCTCCAGGCCAGGATCGTGGGGCACTTGAGCGAGCAGGCCTGCCAGGCATTGATGCTGTTCTGCCGCAACACGACAACGGCCACGGGGCCAGTCAGGGTTGCCCCGCTGGCCTTCCACTGCGTACGGGGCGCCACCCGTGCCAACCGGGTGCACGGCATGTTCGTGATCCTGGTCGAGCAGCCACGCACCTGGATACTCTATCGCCCGCTGGCCGCGCGCCGCAGATTGCGGGTGTACAGCAGCGAAGCGCTGTTGATGGCCGATGTCCGCGCTGCCGGCGAATTGCAACAAAGCATCCTGGCCTGGCTGGATGACGCTGACCGCCCAATTTACGACAACGGTGGTTTCACCCGGCCCCACCTGCACCCGCAGCTGTCCGAACTGGCCGACTTGTTGGGGGCGGGCGCGGTGCTGACCGAGCACACCCTGGCGCAGATGCGTGCGCCGGCCACCCTGGCCTTCGCTGCGTGGTCGGATGATCTGCACACCCAACTGCTTCAAGCCCATGCCGAGGCGATGGTGCTGCTGGCGTCGCGCCAGAGCGTCTCCAATGCCCAGCTGCGCTGGGCCATGGTGGTGCAACTTGGCTGGATGGTGTTCAACACGGTCACAGCGCTGCTGCGCGGGCCTGCGGCCACGGTGATCTGGTTGGTCGCCACCGTGGTCAGCCTGAAAACCGACCTGTCGGCGCTGGCCAAGGGCAGCCCCGAAGAGAAGGTGTTGGCCGCCTCCGACCTGTTGTCCAACATCGCCATGCTGCTGGTCCACGTTCATACCACGGCGCTGCCGCAGCGGGTGCAGCCGGAAAAGAATGAGCTGTACCTCGGTGGCCCATCGCCACGCCAGGCCGGCAGCGCGGCGCGACAAGAACAGCCCCAGGCCAGGGCCTGGCAAGACCCGTCCCAGCTGCCTGGGCCCAGCCCCTGCAAGGTAAGCGCCTGGGGCAATAACCAACGCATTGGCAACCTCACGAGCACAGCGCGCAATGCCCTGCTCGAACTGCGTGCCAACGTTGACCTGCAAGGGCTGGTAGCACAGCAGCAAGGGCGCCTGCGCGGGCTCTACAAACTCGACGAGCGCTACTACGTGAAGCTCGAAGATAACCCCTACGAGGTTGAACAATCCTACACAGGCGTGCGCATCATCGGCCCCGATACCAGTGCAGGCGACTGGCAGGCGCTTGGCGGTGCCTGGGATGGCTACCACATTGTCGGGCGCGAGCGCAGCAGGGGGCCGTGGCTGGCCCGCTGGAACGGCGAATGGATGATCGACCTGCGGCTGGCGGGCGGCATGCCCAGGTCCCGCAAAGGGGTACTGGATGAAAACCGAGCCACAATCGTTGCCCTGCAGGAAGAGCGAAAACGCAACGACCAGGCGATCCTGAAGAACGAGACCTTCATCGAAAGGTACCTGGAGCTGACCAAACCCTACGACGATGCCGCACAGGCAGCCAGGCGTGCGTTGCGCGAACACCCAGACATCGCCCGCAGCGACCTGCCAGAAACGCTGCAGGAGCAGCTGCATACGCTGAAGAGGATGCGCAACGAGGTCCGGTCGCACTTGCTGATCATCTCGCTGACCTACGAAAAACAGGCCGCCTTGCTGGCCTCGCAGGTCAGGCTGTTTACCCAGATGAGCGAGCCCCGCTTCGCCAGGCTCGACCCACGAAGCACATCGGCACAGGGCCGCAGCAAGTGGGCGGAACAAGCGCTCGACACCGACCTGCATCTGTTCCACCGTTTGCTCGACCTGACCGACTATGACGTCCTCAGGCAGCAGTCGGCACAGCTGGTCAAGTTACCGTTCGGTGAGGAGCAAGGGTTGCTGTACCTTGCCTACCGCGACAACGTGGCAGCGGCGTACACCACGCACAAGCGCGTACTGACGGTAAGTGAGCGCCTGGACCAGAACATCGCGCAGGCCCTGACCGACACCACCCTGCAGTTCAAGGACAAACAGGCCAGGCTCGAAAAGATCATCGGCCAGCGCCATTACTCGACCGTCATCACCCGCGCCCAGGTCATCAGCGACCTGGCCCAGCTGGTGGTGAACAGGGAGCAACTGACCCGCGAAAACTTCGACGAACTGCTGCGTATGCAGGCAGGCCTGCGCAATCGTGACTTCCAGGCGGCATTGCTGAGCCACGATGGCCTGGCGGCGGCGAACCTGCCCGCCGAAGAGCAAGCGGAAATCCTCGGCAATGCCGTACGCGAATACCAGGCTTCGCTTGGCAAGGCCAACTACCTGCTGTCATTGAACGAGCCGGCACTTGATACGGTGCGCCTGGAGCAGTACATCGGCGAGTTGACGACCTTGAAATCTGCGGCCGAGCACGACTTGAGCAACGCCTTGCTCGCCCGCCAAAGCGGCACGCCTGCACAGCCCAGGCAGTTGACCTACCGCGGGCGCCCAGGCAGACGCAAGCTGATTCGCACCGTGCAGGGCAGAACGATCCTGGCCGAACACACCGAGGAGGAGCGCCTGGCAACACAAAGCGACCCTGTCACCCAGCAAACCGTCCAGTACCAGCAGCGTGGCGAGCACTGGGAACCGGTACCCAGCGCCAGCGCCCCACGCAGCAACGCCTACCTTCGTCGCGTCGGTACCAGCCTGCTTGCGCAGAAGGCCGGCAAGCTCGCCCTGGCCGCCCGCTATTCGAAGGAACCCAACAGCCTGGCAGACCTGATGGACTGGCAGATTCAGGACATGGACGACATCGCCCGGCAGTTGGCGGCCGGCCCGGCCGAAGGCCAGGCCCTGGCAGGGCAACTGAACGAGGCGGTCGAGGCGCTGCAGGCTGAAAAGCGCCGGTTGCTTACCGACGCCTACTTCAACACACGGCACCCGGACAGCAAGGCATTGCGCTACCTTCACCAGCAAGGCCAGATAGAGATAACCCTGAGCAAGGCGCGCAAGCAGCTCAAGGCCAATGACTACCTGGACGTCTACAGCATCTTTCGCAAGCAACCCAGGCAGATGCTCTGGGAAGCGCACTTCCACTACACCAGGGCCCAGGCTGCGGCGCGCGCGTTCGCCAAGGGCCATTTGAAGTTCTGGGAACCCCGGGGCATGAGCCGCGAGGAAAAGCTGGAGCGTTCACTCGACCCGGCAGAACGCATCCATATCTACCGGAGCGACCTGCGCCTTGAGCAGATAGAGGGGGTGATCCCGTTCCCACCCGCCTGAAAACCGCGGGTGTCAGGCCAGCGCCTTGTCCAGCGCCCGCTCGATTTCACCCTTGATGGTGCCGCTCATCATCGACAGCATCATGCCCAGCTTCAGTTCCACACGGATGATGTCTTCGCCAATGTGCACGCTGCCGTTTGCGCCGCTGCGTGCCACATCGACCCGGTCACCGTTCCAGGTGGCCTTGAGGTCGTATTCGCGGCTGAGCTTGTCGACCAGCGCTTGCGCCTTGGCGCGGGCAGCATCGCGGCCGAGGGAGTGTTTGCGTTCGACGCTGATCTGGGTCATGCGGGCATTCCTGAAGATGTAGACATAATGAGCATTATGCCCGCCCCTGCCCACTGGCACACCCCGCCAAGACAAATCCGCCCGTTCGCCCTAGAATGGCGGTAATTTTTTCCGGTGAAGCGATATGAACGACCAGCGCAAAGGCGACCACGCCGAACCCACCACCCACTTTGGCTACCAGGACGTACCTGAAAGCCAGAAGGCGAAAAAAGTCGCCGAAGTGTTCCACTCGGTGGCAGCCAAGTACGACCTGATGAACGATGTGCTTTCCGGCGGCATGCACCGTCTGTGGAAGCGCTTTACCATCGAGCTGTCGGGCGTGCGCAGCGGCAACCGGGTGCTGGACATCGCCGGCGGCACCGGTGACCTGGCCGCCAAGTTCTCGCGCCTGGTCGGCCCGACGGGTCAGGTGGTACTGGCCGACATCAACGAGTCGATGCTCAAGGTTGGCCGTGACCGCCTGCTCGACCGTGGCGTGGCCGGCAACATCGAGTTCGTCCAGGCCGACGCCGAAAAACTGCCGTTCCCGGACAACCACTTCGACTGCGTGACCATCGCTTTCGGCCTGCGCAACGTCACCCACAAGGACGAAGCCATCCGTTCGATGCTGCGCGTGCTCAAGCCCGGTGGCCGCCTGCTGATCCTGGAATTCTCCAAACCGACCAGCAAGCTGATGTCCAAGGCCTACGACGCCTACTCGTTCGCCTTCATGCCGCTGGCCGGCAAGCTGATCACCAACGACTCCGAAAGCTACCGTTACCTCGCCGAATCGATCCGCATGCACCCGGACCAGGAAACCCTGAAGAGCATGATGGTCGAGGCCGGTTTCGACCGCGTCACCTACCACAACATGACCAGCGGCATCGTTGCCGTGCACCGGGGGATCAAACCCTGATGTTGCTGGCCGGGCTGCTCGCCAGCGTCGAACATGGCCTGAACCGCGTCCTGCGCATGGACAGCACGGCCCTGCCGCGGCTGGCCGCGCTGGAAGGCAAGGTCATCGAGATCGACTGCCGCCAACCGGCCCTGCAGGTCTTCATCCTGCCCGATGAAGACGGCCTGATGCTCGCCGCCCACTGGGAAGGCGAAGTCGACTGCAGCCTGCGCGCACCGGCCGGCAGCCTGGCGCAACTGGCCTTGGCCAGGGACAAGACCGCCGTACTGCACAGCCCGCAGGTCGAACTGCATGGCGACAGCGCCGTGCTGCTCGACCTGTTTGGCGTGCTGCAGGACCTGGAGCTGGACTGGGAGCACGAACTGCAACGCTGGCTCGGTCCGGTCGCCACGGCGCTGCTGGCAGGCCACATCCGCCTGCGTGCACGCTGGACCCGTCAGGGCCTGGCGCGCTTCAGCCAGAACCTTTCCGAGTACCTGGCCGAAGAGTCCCGCACCCTGGTAGGCAAGCGCGAAGCCGAAGCCGCCTTCAGCGAACTCGATGCCCTGAAGCTCGATACAGAACGCCTCGAGGCGCGCATCAAGCGCCTCTCCCGATCCCTTGATACCAGCGAAAACGCATGAAGCTGCTCGCCGTCCGCCGTCTTTTTCGCATCCAGCGCGTGGTGATTCGCTACCGTCTCGATGACCTGCTGTTCGAACAGCCCTTGCTGCCCTGGTGGCTGGCCAGCCTGCGCCTGCTGATGCCGTGGCGCTGGCTGCCGCGCAAGCCCACCGAGCTCAGCCGTGGCGCGCGCCTGCGCCTGGCGCTGCAGGACCTGGGGCCGATCTTCATCAAGTTCGGGCAGTTGCTGTCCACCCGCCGCGACCTGCTGCCCACCGACATCGCCGACGAGCTGATGCTGCTGCAGGACCGCGTGCCGCCGTTCGACCCGAAACAGGCCGTGGCATTGATTGAAGCGCAGCTGGGCGCGAAGGTTGGCGAGGTGTTCAGCCGCTTCGATGTCGAGCCGCTGGCCTCGGCCTCGGTGGCCCAGGTACACGCCGCACGCCTCAAGACGGGCGAAGAGGTGGTAGTCAAAGTGGTGCGCCCGGGCCTGAAGCCTGTAATCGCCCAAGACCTGGCCTGGTTGTTCCTGATTGCCAAGGCCGCCGAACGCGCCTCGGCCGATGCCCGCCGCCTGCACCCGGTGGAAATCGTCGGTGACTACGAAAAAACCATCTACGACGAGCTCGACCTGCTGCGCGAGGCTGCCAACGCCAGCCAGCTGCGGCGCAATTTCGAAGGCTCCGAGTTGATGTACGTGCCGCAGGTCTACTGGGACCTGTGCCGCCCTAAAGTACTGGTGATGGAACGCATCTACGGCGTACCGGTGACCGACATGGCCACCCTGGCCGACCAGCGTACCGACATGAAGCTGCTGGCCGAGCGAGGCGTAGAGGTATTCTTCACCCAGGTATTCCGCGACAGCTTCTTCCATGCCGACATGCACCCGGGCAACATCTTTGTCAGCACGGTCAAGCCGTGGAGCCCGCAGTACATCGCCATCGACTGCGGCATCGTCGGCAGCCTGACCGCCGAGGACCAGGACTACCTGGCGCGTAACCTGTTTGCCTTCTTCAAGCGTGACTATCGCCGCGTCGCCGAGTTGCACATCGACTCGGGCTGGGTGCCGGCGCACACCAAGGTCAACGAATTCGAAGCGGCGATCCGCACTGTGTGCGAGCCGATCTTCGAAAAACCGTTAAAGGATATTTCCTTCGGCCAGGTGCTGATGCGCCTGTTCCAGACCGCGCGGCGCTTCAACATGGAAGTGCAGCCGCAGCTGGTGCTGCTGCAGAAGACCCTGCTCAACATCGAGGGCCTGGGCCGCCAGCTGTACCCCGACCTGGACCTGTGGAGCACCGCCAAACCCTACCTCGAACGCTGGATGCGCGACCGCTACAGCCCCAAGGCCGTGCTTGGCAACATTCATGGGCAGGTCGAGCAGTTGCCGCACCTGACCAACATGGCCCGCGACCTGCTCGAACGCCTGTCGCAACCGCACCTGCACGATCCGCAAATGCCGGAACGCCGCCGCCAGGGTGACCGCTGGGCCCTGCGCCTGCTGGGCGCCGGCCTGCTCGGTGGCGGCGCGGTGCTGGCTGCTGGCGCTGCCGAGGCCGCCAGCCTGGCCGCCCCAGCAGCCTGGCCGGCCTGGCTGATGCTGGCCGCAGGCCTTTACCTGATCGTGCGCCAATAGCCAGCCGCGCCTGTGGCTGGCACACTAGCGCAAAGGGCCCGATACAGGAGCGGGCCCGCTTTGGAGTCGACGATGAAAGACTGGCTGGACGAGATCAAGTGGAACAGCGATGGCCTGGTACCGGCAATCGCCCAGGACCACAAGACCGGACGCGTGCTGATGATGGCCTGGATGAACCGCGAATCGCTGGCGCTGACCGCCACCGAACAGCGCGCCATTTACTGGTCGCGTTCGCGTGGCAAGCTGTGGCGTAAAGGCGAAGAGTCCGGGCATGTGCAAAAGCTGCATGAGCTGCGTCTGGACTGCGACGCCGACGTGATCATCCTGATGGTCGAGCAACTGGGCCATATCGCCTGTCATACCGGCCGTGAAAGCTGCTTCTACCGCGTCTTTGAAGACGGCCAGTGGAAAATCGTCGACCCGGTCCTGAAGGACCCGGATGCCATCTACAGCGCAGGACACTGACATGAGCGACACCCTCAACCGCCTGGCCGAAGTGCTTGAAGAACGCAAGCAAGCGGCGCCTGACAGCTCCTACGTAGCCAGCCTGTACCACAAGGGCCTGAACAAGATCCTCGAAAAGCTCGGCGAAGAGTCGGTCGAAACGATCATTGCCGCCAAGGACGCTGCCGTCAGCAAGGATTACAGCGATGTCATCTACGAAACCGCCGACCTGTGGTTTCATAGCCTGGTGATGCTCAGCGCGCTGGGCCAGCATCCACAAGCCGTGCTCGACGAGCTGGATCGCCGTTTCGGCTTGTCCGGGCATGATGAAAAGGCCGCTCGACAGCCTTCGGCTTGAGCACAACGCATTCTAGGAGAGCATCATGGGTATTTTTGACTGGAAACACTGGATCGTCCTGCTGGTTGTCGTGGTCCTGGTGTTCGGCACCAAGAAGCTGAAAAACTTCGGCAGTGACCTGGGCGAGTCGATCAAGGGCTTCCGCAAGGCCATGAACGAAGAAGAGACCAAGCCGGCCGAGCAAACGCCGCCGCCTGCCCAGCCTGTGCCGCCGGTGCAAAACACTGCCCAGCCGCAACAAGGCCACACCATCGAAGGCCAGGCCCAACCGGTCCAAGAGCCGCAACGGAAAGACTGACCCATGTTCGGCATCAGTTTCAGCGAGCTGCTGCTCGTAGGTCTGGTCGCCCTGCTGGTGCTCGGCCCCGAGCGCCTGCCCGGTGCCGCGCGCACGGCAGGCCTGTGGATTGGCCGGCTCAAACGCAGCTTCAACAGCATCAAGATGGAAGTGGAGCGCGAAATCGGCGCCGACGACATCCGCCGCCAGCTGCACAACGAGCACATCCTGCAGATGGAAGAGGAAGCCAAGCGCATCCTCAACCCGATGACGCCACCCGCGCAGCCGCCGGTAACCACGGCCAGCGTGCAGCCACCTGCCGGGCTCGAAGCCAGGCCGGTCGAAGCACCTGCTGCCCCGGCCGTACCCTCTGAACCGCCTCAACCGCCGCGAGCCCCATGAGCGAGAATCCGGAACACGACCAGCCGATGCCGCTGGTCTCGCACCTGACCGAACTGCGCACCCGCCTGCTGCGCTGCGTTGCCGTCATTTTCCTGATCTTTGCCGGGCTGTTTTCCTTCGCCCAGCAGATCTACACCCTGGTGTCGGCGCCGCTGCGCGACCATTTGCCGGCCAACGCGACGATGATCGCCACTGACGTGGCCTCGCCGTTCCTTACGCCGTTCAAGCTGACCATGATCGTGTCGCTGTTCCTGGCCATCCCGTTCATCCTTCAGCAGATCTGGGGCTTTATCGCGCCAGGGCTGTACCGCCATGAAAAGCGCATTGCCATTCCGCTGCTGGTGTCGAGCATTCTGCTGTTCTACGCCGGTATGGCCTTTGCCTATTTCCTGGTGTTCCCGCTGATGTTCAAGTTCTTTGCCGCCGCCACCCCGGCAGGCGTGGCAATGATGACCGACATCGCCAACTACCTCGACTTCGTGATGACGCTGTTCTTCGCCTTTGGCGTGGCCTTCGAAATCCCGGTGGCGGTGGTGTTGCTGGTGTGGATAGGCGTGGTCGACGTGAAGTACCTGAAGAAGATCCGCCCTTACGTGATCATCGGCTGCTTCGTGGTCGGCATGGTCCTCACCCCGCCGGACATCTTCTCCCAGACCCTGCTGGCCGTACCCATGTGGCTACTGTTCGAGGTCGGCGTGCTGTGCGGCAGCCTGATCCGCAAGCGTAGCGCCCACGACGAAGCAGCCAACGACCACAACGACCAGCCACCAGCGACCCAACCGTGAATCTGTTGCTTCTTGAAGAGGCCGACTTCGTCTCGGCCGACCGCGTCGTTCTCGCTGACAGGCGCTTCACCCACATGCAGGAGATCCACCGCGTAGCGGTGGGCGATAACCTGCGCGTGGGCCGAATCAACGGCCTGATGGGCAAAGCCACGGTGCTGCGCCTGGAACAGCACGAGGCCGAACTTGAAGTGGTCTTCGACCAGCAGCCACCGGCCAAGCTGCCGTTGACCCTGGTGCTGGCAGTGCCGCGGCCGAAAATGCTGCGGCGGCTGTTCCAGACGGTGGCCACCCTCGGCGTATCACGGCTGATCCTGGTGAACAGTTACAAAGTCGAGAAAAGCTTCTGGCAAACGCCCTTTCTGCAGCCCGAGAGCATTCGCGACAACCTGATCCTCGGCCTGGAACAGGCGCGTGACACGGTGCTGCCCGAGGTGATCATCGAGAAACGCTTCAAGCCTTTCGTCGAAGACCGCCTGCCCGCCATCGCCGCTGGCACCCTGGGCCTGGTCGGCCACCCCGGCCCTTACCCCGCCTGCCCGCGTGCCGTGGAACAAGCCGTAACCCTGGCCATCGGCCCCGAAGGCGGCTGGATCCCCTACGAAATTGACCTGTTGGGCAAGGCTGGCCTGGCACCGGTGCAGCTGGGTGATCGCATCCTGCGGGTAGAGACTGCCGTCACTGCGCTGCTTTCGCGTATTTTCTGACGTAAACGCCACTTTTTCGCCCATCAAGTTTCCCCCTCCCGGGCCGATGGCCTTGGCAACACAACAATTATTTGTGCTGCCAAGCCGCCGGGGAGTCGTACATGTATCAATGGTTAGCCCAATCGCTGGGCAATGTGAGCGTGAATCGCAAACTGGGGCTGGGTTTCGGCCTGGTGCTGCTGTTGACCCTGGCTATTACCCTGGCCGGCTGGCACGGCATGGACAGCATCATCGACCGTGGCGACAAGTTGGGTAACATCTCGGTCATCCAGCAGTACACCCAGGAACTGCGCATTGCCCGCCAGCATTACGAGCGCCGCAGTGATGACGCATCGGTGGCCGAGCTGGAAAAAGCCCTGGCCAACCTTGACCGCCAGGTGCAGCTGATGCTCGGGCAGATCGAAAACCCCACCGACCGCCAGCGCCTGGAGCAGCAGCGCGAGGCCGTGCGCATCTACCAGCAGGCATTCAACGAGCTGAAGCAGGCCGGCCAGCGCCGCGAGGCCAGCCGTAGCGTGCTCGGCGACAGCGCCGACAAGGCTGCAGAGCTGATCGGCCGGGTGCAGCGGGGCCTGCTGCAAGGTGGCGATATCAACCAGTACCAGCACGCGGTAGATGTCAGTGCCCTGCTGCAACAAGCGCGTTTCCAGGTACGGGGCTACACCTACAGCGGCAATACCGAGTACCAGCAAACGGCGCTGAAGGCCATCGACCAGGCCCTGGCCGAGCTGCGTGCATTGCCAGCCAAAGTGCCTGCCGAACATGCCGCCGGTCTCGACGATGCCGCCACCGCCATGGGTGGCTACCGCGATGCAGTCACCCAGTTCGGCAATGCCCAGGCCGCCAGCGAGCAGGCCCTGCAGCACATGGCCGAGCAAGGCACGTTGCTGCTGCAGACCAGCCAGGCGATGACCACCTCACAGACCGCCGTGCGTGACGCCGGGGCCACCCAGGCCAAGACCCTGCTCGCCGTGGCCACCGGGCTGGCCCTGGCCCTTGGCCTGCTGGCGGCCTGGGCCATTACCCGGCAGATCATCATCCCCCTGCGCCAGACCCTGCGCGCCGCCGAGCGGGTAGCCAGTGGCGACCTGACCCAGAACCTGCAGGTAAACCGCCGTGACGAACTGGGCCAGCTGCAAGCGAGCATGCAGCGCATGACCCAAGGCCTGCGCGAGCTGATTGGCGGCATCGGTGACGGGGTCTCGCAGATCGCCAGCGCCGCAGAAGAACTGTCGGCGGTGACTGAGCAGACCAGCGCCGGGGTCAACAACCAGAAGGTCGAAACCGACCAGGTGGCGACCGCCATGAACCAGATGACGGCCACCGTGCACGAAGTGGCACGCAATGCCGAACAGGCCTCGGAAGCCGCCTTGATGGCCGACCAGCAGGCCCGCGAAGGCGACCGGGTCGTGGGTGAGGCTGTGGCGCAGATCGAGCGGTTGGCGGGTGAAGTGATCAACTCCAGCGAAGCGATGAACCAGCTCAAGGCCGAGAGCGACAAGATCGGCAGCGTGCTCGACGTGATCAAGTCGGTGGCCCAGCAGACCAACCTGCTGGCCCTTAACGCGGCTATCGAAGCCGCCCGTGCCGGCGAGGCCGGCCGTGGTTTTGCCGTGGTGGCCGATGAAGTACGCAGCCTGGCCCAGCGCACCCAGCAGTCGACGGAAGAGATCGAAGAACTGATTGCCGGCCTGCAAAGCGGCACCCAACGGGTGGCCAGCGTGATGGACAACAGCCGCCAGCTGACCGACAGCAGCGTCGAGCTGACCCGCCGCGCTGGCAGCTCGCTGGAGACCATTACCCGCACCGTGTCGTCGATCCAGGCGATGAACCAGCAGATTGCCACGGCAGCCGAGGAACAGACGGCCGTGGCCGAAGAGATCAACCGCAGCGTGATGAATGTGCGGGATATATCCGACCAGACGTCAGCGGCCAGTGAAGAGACGGCCAGTTCGAGTGTGGAGCTGGCTCGGCTGGGGACCCACCTGCAGGGGTTGGTGGGGCGGTTCAAACTTTGATCTGAGGGATGGATCACCTGTACTGGCCTCTTCGCGGGTAAACCCGCTCCCACAGGTATCGCGCAGGCTTCAAGGGCTGAGCAGTACCTGTAGGAGCGGGTTGGCCCGCGAAGAGGCCAGTGCAGGCATAACCTTCCTACAGTTCGCAGCGAAATTTCCTACCCGGTTTTCAGGTCAAGTCCTATAGCTCCGCTGCCGACTGGCAGAGGTGAGATGCCAGCAATGCGCTTGCATCCCCTTTCTCGAATGGACGGAGCCCCATCATGCTCGGATACCTCAACCGCAAGCTCGGCAACATCAGTGTCGCTGCCAAGCTGGCCCTCGGCTTTGCCGTGGTCCTGCTGCTTACCCTGGCCACCACCCTCAGCGGCTGGCGCGCACTGGATGGCGCCATTACCCGCTCGGAACAGCTGAGCGAGATAGGCCTGATCAACGACTTCACCAAAGACCTGCGCGCAGAGCGCATCACGTATCGCGTGCTTAACGACGACGCCAGCAAAGCACAAGTTACCCGCATCCTTGACCAGCTGAACGCCATGCTGACCACGCTGCAGCAACGCAGCAACGTTGATGAATCTCGCCAGTTACTGAGCGAGAAGCTGGCGATGCTGCAGCGCCTGCGCGACACCTTCAGCGAGCTGCAACGCAGCGTCATTGACCGTACTGCCCTGCGCGAAACCATGCAGGCACAGGAACATAAGCTAAACGAGGTCATCGAGAATCTACAGGCCCAGGCCTTGCTGAACATGTCGACCGACAGCCAGCGCAGTGCCGTACTGAGCCTGATGGATACCTTCACCCGGCATGTCGATGGCGCTAACCAGCAAAGCCTGATGCCGGCCTAGACCTTCTCACCCGTCGAGGAATTCACACGGGTGGGTGAACGTGCGCTGGACGCCGCCGATACCAGCCTTGGGCAATTGCTACAAAACCTCGAGCCGCTGGGCTTGCCACACGCGCTCACCGAGCAACCCGGTACCGAGTTGGCAAGTTACCGGGCCAGCCTGGACCAGTACCGCCGCGCCGCCGTGCGGGTTGAGCAACTGCAGAATGCGATGGAGAAAATGGGCGATGAACTGGCCGCAGTGAGCGTGCAACTGGGTGAACGCAAGAGCGAACAGCGCGACAGCGAAGCATTGGCCGCCCGCTCGCTGCTGACCGGCGTAGCGCTGCTGGCACTCGCAATGGGGGTGTTGGCCGCCTGGCTGATCACCTTGCAGATCACCCAGCCGTTGCGCCAGACGCTGGCCGTGGCTGCACGCATAGCCAAAGGCGACCTGAGCCAGGTTGACGCGGTGCAACGCCGTGACGAGATGGGCCAGTTGCAAAGCCGCATGCGTGAGATGACCTTGAGCCTGCGCGAGCTTATCGGGGGTATCGACCAAGGCGTCGGCCAGCTGTCACAGGCCGCCACACAGCTGGCAGCCAGCAGCGAGGACACCAAACTGAAGATCAACCAGCAGCGCGAAGAAACCGACCAGGTGGCCACCGCCATGAACCAGATGAGCGCCACCGTTCAGGAAGTGGCACAGAACGCCGAGCAGGCCTCGCTGGCTGCAACCAACGCCGACCAGCAGGCCCAGGTGGGCGACCGGGTCGTATCCGAAGCCATCGGCCGTATCGAGCAACTGGCCGGGCAGATGGATCATTGCCTGGCGGCCATGCAGCACCTGGCAGGCGAAAGCCAGCGCATTGGCAGCATCCTTGACGTGATCAAGTCGGTGTCCGAACAGACCAACCTGCTGGCGCTGAACGCGGCCATCGAGGCGGCCCGTGCAGGCGAAGCCGGGCGCGGCTTTGCCGTGGTGGCCGATGAAGCGATCTGGCCGAGCAGATCAACCGAAGCGTGATCAATGTGCGGGATGTGTCGGATCAGACCAGTGCGGCCAGCGAACAGACGGCGGCCTCGAGCGGAGAGCTGGAGCAGTTGGGGCAGCAATTGCGGGGGATGGTTGGGCGGTTCAGCATTTGAGATTACCGGGGCTGCTTTGCAGCCCAATCGCCGGCAAGCCAGCTCCCACAAAAAGCAGGTCAGCACCATACCTGTGGGAGCTGGCTTGCCGGCGATTGGGGCGCAAAGCGCCCCGCTTTTTACAGCACCTGGCGCAGGAACGCTTGCGCGCGCGGGTCCGTTGGCGCATCGAAGAACGCCCCTGGAGCGGCGTCTTCCAGCAGCTTGCCATGGTCGAAGAACAGCACCCGGTCCGCGACTTCGCGAGCAAAGCCCATTTCATGGGTGACGCAGACCATGGTCATGCCTTCCTGGGCCAGGGTCTTCATCACGTCCAACACTTCGCCGACCATTTCCGGATCAAGCGCCGAGGTCGGCTCGTCGAACAGCATCACTTTCGGGTCCATCGCCAGGGCACGGGCAATCGCCACGCGCTGTTGCTGGCCGCCCGACAAGCGCGACGGGTACTCGTTGGCCTTCTGCGAAATACCCACCTTCTCCAGCAATGCCCGGGCCTTGGCTTCACGCTCGGCCTTGTTGCGCTTGCGCACCACTTTCTGCGCCAGGCACAGGTTTTCCAGCACGGTCATGTGCGGGAACAGGTTGAAGTGCTGGAACACCATGCCGACTTCGCGGCGGTAGGCGTTGATGTCGGTCTTCGGGTCAGCCAGTTGCAGGCCGTCGATGGCCACATGGCCTTCGTCGAAATGCTCCAGGCCGTTGAGGCAGCGCAGGAAGGTCGACTTGCCCGAACCCGAGGGCCCGAGCACTACCACCACTTCGCCCTTGGCGACCTGGGTGGTGACGTTGTCCACCGCCCGTACCACTTGGCCACGGGTGTCGAAGACTTTCAGCAGGTCACGGACTTCAATCACTTTGCGCAAGCCTCCGCTCGAGCCGGCTGGCCAGGTGCGACAGCGGCAGGTTGATCAGCAGGTACAGACCTGCCACGCAGAACCAGATCTCGAAGGTCGAGAACGAGGTGGTGATGGCCTCGCGGCCGCTCTTGGTCAGTTCGGTGATTGCGATCACCGAGACCAGCGAGGTGTCTTTGACCAGGCTGATGAACTGGCCCGCCAACGGCGGCAGCACACGTTTGAAAGCCTGCGGCAGGATCACGTGGCGCATCGACTGGCCAGCGTTCAGGCCCAGCGAGCGGGCGGCTTCGTTCTGGCCCTTGGCGATGGATTGCACGCCAGCACGGACGATTTCAGCCACGTAGGCGCCCGTGAACAGGGCCAACGCCGCTACCCCGGCGAACTCACGGGACAGGTTGAGCACGGTGCCGATGAAGAAGTAGAAAATGAAGATCTGCACCAGCAGGGGCGTGCCACGCACCAGTTCGACATAGACGGTCGAAAGGTCACGCAGGGTCGGGTTGCTGGACAACCGGCACAGGCCAGCGAACAGGCCGATGACCAGGCCCAGGGCGCCAGACACCACCGACAGCCACAACGTGGTCCACAGGCCCCAGGCCAGCGGGCCGGCTGCCCAGTGGCGGGTGACACCGATCTGGTCGCCTTCGGCAACATCGTCGCCGCGGCTCAGTTGCAGGCTGTCCTTGGCCACGTCGAGCACCTGCTCGTCACCTTGCTCGTCCTTCAGCGTGACGCGGGCGTTATCGCCGGCAATGACGATGTCCTGCACGGTGCCATAACCGGCGGCGCGCTGTACGTCCTCGGCCTTGTAGGCGAAGTACTGCGGTACGCGGTTCCAGCGCCACTCGTAGGACATCATCGAGGTGGCCATGTACAGGCTGATCGCCAGGCCGACCAGCACCAGGGCGGTCAGCCCGTGCCAGGGCCACTGGGCTTTCTTGTGTTTGATCACGTGGGGTACTTCCGTAAATGCGAACGCGCAGGGTTTGCCTGCGCGTCGGGGTCAAAGCCGGGCTTGTGGCCTGGGCCTTATTCCATGTCCTTCAGCCAGTCCTTGTTCTTGAACCACTTGTCGTGAATACGATCGTAGGTCCCGTCATGCTTGATCTGGTGCAGGAAGTTGTTGATGAAGTTGATGCTGTCGTAGTCGCCTTTCTTCAGGCCAAAGGCCAGCGGCTCGTAGGTGAAAGGCTCTTCGAGGAACAGCAGCTTGCCAGCACCGGCCTTCTCCACGGCTACCACGTTGTATGGCGCGTCATAGACGAAGGCGTCAGCCTTGCCGTTGACCACGTCCATCACCGCTTCCTGTTCGTTGTCGTAGCCGTGGTACTTGGCTTTGCCGATCAGCTTTTTGGAAACCATTTCGCCAGTGGTGCCCAGCTTGGACGTCAGGCGGTACTTCTCGTTGTTCAGGTCCTTGTACGACTTGATCTCGCCCGCCAGCTCCTTGCGGATCAGCAGGGTCTGGCCAACCACGATGAAGGGTTCGCTGAAGTTCAGGCGCAGGTTGCGTTCCTGGGTCAGGGTCATGCCGCTGCCAATCATGTCGAACTTGTCGGTCAACAGGGCCGGGATGATGCCGTCATAGGCGGTAGACACTGCCTCGAACTTGACGCCCATGGACTTGGCCATGGCCTTGAGAATGTCGACTTCGAAGCCGATGATCTCGCCACGCTTGTTGGTCATCTGGAACGGCATGTAGGTCGGGTCCATGCCCACCTTCAAGGTGCCGCGCTTGACCGCGTCATCGATGGCGCCTGCCTGGGCCGCAGTTACAGCGACCAGGGCGGTTACACCGACCAGCAGTCGCGAAAGGTATTGCTTGATCATCACCAAGTCCCCTAGCAAGAAAAGTAGCGAATCTTATTGTGTTGGCACGGCCGTACCGGCCGAGGCGTCGTATCGGAATGGGATGCTAACGCATGGCGGCTCGGGGACCTAGCGCCGGGGGGGACTTTGTTGGCCAAAATCCGATTAGGCAGGAAGATTGGGGAGCCCTCATCGCCGGCAAGCCAGCTCCCACAGGATTCAGACAGGCCAGAGGCTTGTGCAATCCCTGTGGGAGCTGGCTTGCCGGCGAATGGGCCGCAAAGCGGCCCCAGGCCGATCAGGCGCCGACGAGCGCCGGTTGGCCTTCATTTTCCGGGTGCAGCGGCAACAACGGCGAGTGCGGGTCATTTTTGATCGACGCGCGCCACACATCGATCCACGCCGCATTGTGCTCTGCCCACACCTGCTCGTGCAGGCGCGCCAGCGCCACCGGGTCGCTGAGCAGGGCCAGGCGGGTATTGAGGTCCAGCCCTTTCGGCCCGACTTCCATGGCCTTGGCCACGCGCTCGGCACGCAGCGCTTCGATCGGCGCCGCCTGGCCATGACGGGCAGTGGCCATGGCGCAGGCCAAGGCGTTCTGCCGTGGGTCGACCACGGCCCGCACGAAGCCGTCATGCAGGGCATGCCAGCGGTTTTCGTGGGTGTACTGGTCGGTGGACAGCAACTCTTGCGGGGTGGCGTATTCCTCGGGGATGAGGAACAGCTTCTCGTCCTTGGCCGCCAGGCCCAGGCGGGTGCGGCTGGAGATCACCGAAACCGGAATCGACAGCACCAGCGAGCCTACGATTGGCGCCAGCCACCACAGGAAGCTCGGGTTCAACCACGCCACCAGCGCGGCCCAGGCAATGCCCAGCAGGGTTTGCGGCCCATGGCGGCGCACCGCCTCGCTCCAAGGCGTGGAGTCGTCGTCACGCTGCGGCGAGTTCCAGGTCGCCGCCCAGCCGAGGAACGCGGCCAGCACGAAGCGGGTGTGGAAGATCATGCGCACCGGCGCCAGCAGCATGGAGAACAGCATCTCCATCAGCATCGACAGGGTGACCTTGATCCGCCCGCCAAACTCGACGGCGCCCTTGGCCCAGATCAGGATGATGCTGAGCAGCTTGGGCAGGAACAGCAGCACGATAGTGGTGGAGAACAGCGCCACGGCCTTCTCCGGGTGCCACTGCGGCCACAGCGGGTAGAGCTGGTACGGTTCGATGAAGTACTGCGGCTCCATCAGGGTGTTGGTCGCCAGCAACGCCGTCGACAGCACCAGGAACAGGAACCACAACGGCGCCGACAGGTACGACATCACCCCGGTGAGGAACACCGCACGGTGTACCGGGTGCATGCCCTTGACCAGGAACAGACGGAAGTTCATCAGGTTGCCGTGGCACCAGCGACGGTCGCGCTTGAGCTCGTCGAGCAGGTTGGGCGGCAGCTCTTCGTAGCTGCCTGGCAGGTCGTAGGCGATCCACACGCCCCAGCCGGCACGGCGCATCAGCGCAGCTTCGACGAAGTCGTGGGAGAGAATCGCACCGGCGAACGCTCCCTTGCCCGGCAACGGCGCCAGGGCGCAGTGCTCGATGAACGGTTTCATGCGGATGATCGCATTGTGGCCCCAGTAGTGCGATTCGCCCAGCTGCCAGAAGTGCAGGCCAGCGGTAAACAGCGGGCCGTACACGCGGGTGGCAAACTGCTGCATGCGTGCATACAGGGTGTCCATGCCCGAGGCTCTAGGCCCGGTCTGGATGATGCCGGCGTCCGGGTTGGCCTCCATCAGGCGCACCAGGCTGCTCAGGCACTCGCCGCTCATGACGCTGTCTGCGTCGAGCACGACCATGTACTTGTACTCGCCACCCCAGCGACGGCAGAAGTCGTCGAGGTTGCCGCTCTTGCGCTTCACCCGGCGCCGACGGCGGCGGTAGAAGATGCGGCCGAAGCCCTTGGTTTCGCGGCACACGTCCAGCCAGGCCTGTTGTTCGGCCACGGCAATGTCGGTGTCATTGGTGTCGCTGAGCACGAAGAAGTCGAAGCGGTCGAGGTTGCCGCTGGCGGCCACCGACTCGAACGTTGCGCGCAAGCCGGCGAACACCCGAGGCACGTCTTCGTTGCAGATCGGCATCACCAGCGCGGTACGCGCCTCGGGTGCAATCGGCTCGTTGCCGGCGCTGCTGCCCGAAATCTTGTATTTGTCGCGCCCGGTGAGCAGCTCGAGGAAGCCCATCAGTGCGGTCCAGAAGCCCGCCGACACCCAGCAGAACAGGATGCCGAAGAGGATCAGGATGGAGGTTTGCAAGGCATACGGCCACACCTGCACCACGGTATCCCACAGCGGCTGGCTGAGGACTTCGTCAAGGTCGACGAACGACCAGCCTTGGTACGGCAGGATGCCCTTCATGTACCAACCGGCGACGATGGTCTGGCCGATCATCAGGGTCAGCAGGATGTAGCGGCGGATCGAGCCAACCGTGCGCCAGCGTGCCGGCGGCAACTCGCGCTTGGGTGGCTGGGGCGCGTTGGTGCGGCCCGTCATGCGCCGCCACATGCGGATCAGCACGTTGGTGCGCCAAGGCTCGGGCACCACTTTGGTGCGCTTGATCGGCGGGGCGATCTTCAGGCAAAGGCGGCCGCTGCCGTCGACGCCGAGCATTTCGGCCTCTTCCAGTTCGGCGGCGCTGCCCACGGTGAGGCGCGGGCCCACCGAGGCCTGCACGGCCTCGGCAGCGTTGGCGGCCGGGTTGGCCGCCAGGCGTTGGTGCAGCTCACTGAACGACGTGCAGCTGGCGAGTTCCGCCCGTTGCTCGTCACTCAGTGGTAGGTGAGCCAGGTACTCGCCAAGCGATACTGGCCTTGCGTTTGAGTTACTCATCGGCAGGCAACTGATAGCTCCAGGTCTCGGTCAGCACCTTCTCGGTGGTGGCCGGGGTCCCGTTGGTGGGCGCCGCATCGGCGGCAGGTTGTTCAGCCTTGGCAGGTTGCTCGGCCTTGACGGCTTTCTCGGCCTTGGCATGCTTGGCTGCGGCCTTGTCCTGCTTGGCGTCCTGGGCAGGTTTGGCGGGCTCGACCGGCACATCACGCAACAGCGCGGCACGCATTTCGGTCGATTTGTTGGCTTCCTTGACCTTCAGGCGCAGGGTCAGGCGCCAGCCCTTGGTCTCAGGGTTATAGCGCAGATTGTTCTCGACCACCTCGGCGTTGTCGCCAACGCTGATCTGGCTGCGCACCGCGGTGTCTTCAGGCAGTGCGGCCAGGGCCGGGCCGGCGAAGTCGACCAGGAAGGCCACGCTGCCGTCTGGCTGGCGGATGAGGTTGGACTGTTTGACGTCACCGGTGGAGCGCAGGGTCTGCTTGACCGAGCCCAGCTCAGGCGCCTGGAACTTCGCCTCGTCGATGGTCCAGTGCAGGCGGTAGGCGTACTCGATCGGCTTGCCGGCCTCCGGCAGCTTTTCCGGGCTCCAGAAGGCTACGATGTTGTCGTTGGTCTCGTCGGCGGTCGGAATTTCGACCAGGTCGACGGTGCCCTTGCCCCAGTCACCCTTCGGCTCGATCCAGGCGCTTGGGCGCTTCTGGTAGTTGTCGTCGAGGTCTTCGTAGTCGCTGAAGGCGCGCTGACGCTGCATCAGGCCGAAACCACGCGGGTTCTCGACGCTGAAGTTGCTCACGGCCAGGTGTTTAGGGTTGTTCAGCGGGCGCCACAGCCACTCGCCATTGCCGGCATGAATCGACAGGCCTTCGGAATCGTGCAGGGCCGGACGGTAGTTGAGCACCTTGGACGGCTGGTTAGGGCCGAACAGGAACATGCTGGTCAGCGGGGCAATGCCCAGGCGGCTCACCTGGTCACGCAGGAACACGCGGGACTGCACGTCGACCACGGTGTCGTTGCCCGGGCGCAGGGTCAGCTTGTAGGCGCCGGTGGAACGCGGCGAATCCAGCAGGGCGTAGATCACCAGATGCTTGTCCGCCGGCTTGGGCTTCTCGACCCAGAACTCGGTGAAGCGCGGGAATTCCTCGCCCGACGGCAGCGCGGTGTCAATGGCCAGGCCACGGGCCGACAGGCCATACACATGGCCCTTGCCGACCACGCGGAAATAGCTGGCGCCAAGCAAGGTCATGATCTCGTCCTGCTTGTCGGCCTTGTTGATCGGATACAGCACGCGGAAACCGGCATAACCCAGGTTCTTGGTGGTTTCCGGGTCGTGGGGCACGTCACCGAACTCGAAGCGGCTCGGGTCGTACTTGATTTCCTCGACCTTGGTGGTGGTGACCTCGTTGATTTTCACCGGGGTGTCGAAGTGCATGCCCTGGTGATAGAACGACAATTTGAACGGGGTCTTGTCCTTGGCCCACTCGGCCTTTTCCTGCAGGAAATGAATTTTCTGATAGTCCGCGAACTTCATGTCGCGGAATACTGCCGGCAGATTGCTTTTTGGTGCGTTGTACTTCTGGCCGGCCAGATCCTTTGCCTTGGCTGCAACATCGTCAAGATTGAATGCCCACAGCTGGCCCGCGCTCATCAGGCCGACCAGTGCCACACTGGCCATCAGGGCCTTGCGTAGCCGGATGCCGGGGATTCTTGATGCTTTTTGGGGACTAACAATCACGAGCAACCCTCGCCGAAAACAGATCATGAAACCAACGGCCAGCGACTAATGCCGGGTTGGCGAGCACTGTTCGGACCCCGTGAGGGCGTAATGATTCCCCAAACGGATCCAGACAATGCTCGAGTCAGAGTGAAACGAACCTGCGAACGCAGGTCCATGCAGCGCGCGATTATCCAGCAGGTCGCGTGACAACGCATCAGGCTGGACCAACTATTTATCGTACAAAACCCCTTGTTTTCCTGTAAACAAAGGGTTTTTTGACCTCATATTTGTAACATAAATGTTACGGGGCCATCATTGACCAGATGCACCTGCATGTCCGCTCCGAACTGCCCGCTCGCCACGTTGGCATGCTGGCGCTTCGCTTGCTGCAAAAGATAGTCGAACAATTCCGCTCCGAGGGCCGGCGGCGCTGCCGTCGAGAAGCTCGGGCGCATGCCGTTGCGGGTGTCCGCCGCCAAGGTGAACTGCGACACCAGCAACAAACCACCCCCGACATCCTTGAGCGACAGGTTCATCTTGCCCTGCTCATCGCTGAACACACGGTAGTTCAACAGCTTGTGCAACAGTTTATCGGCCTGCTCGCGGGAATCTTCAGGCTCGACTGCCACCAGCACCAGCAAACCCTGGTCGATGGCGCCCACCACCTGCCCTGCCACTTCAACCCGCGCACCGCGCACGCGCTGCAGCAAGCCCCTCATGCTTCTTCCAGGGGCAAGTCGAGCAGGCGCCGGGCCATCTGGTCGGCGGCACGCACCAGGGCATCGGTGATGCCAGGCTCGGACGCGGCGTGGCCCGCGTCACGGATCACCTTCAATTCGCTGTTCGGCCAGGCCTGATGCAGGGCCCAGGCGTTGTCCAACGGGCAGATCACGTCATAGCGACCGTGCACGATCACCGCGGGCAGGTGGGCGATCTTCGGCAGGTCGCGGATCAGCTGGTCCGGCTCGAGGAAGGCATTGTTCATGAAGTAGTGGCATTCGATGCGGGCAATCGACAGCGCCCGCTGTGGCTCGGAGAAGCGATCGACCACCAGCGGGTTCGGGCGCAGGGTGGCGGTACGGCCCTCCCAGGTAGACCAGGCCTTGGCGGCGTGCATCTGGGCAATCTGATCATTACCGGTCAGGCGCTTGTGGAAAGCCTTGACCAGGTCGCCGCGCTCTTCCGGCGGAATCGGCGCGATGTAGTCCTGCCAGTAGTCGGGGAACAGGCGGCTCGCGCCCTCCTGATAGAACCACTCGATCTCCTGCGGGCGGCACAGGAAGATGCCGCGCAGGATCAGCCCATGCACACGCTCGGGGTGGGTCTGGGCGTAGGCCAGGGCCAGGGTCGAGCCCCACGAGCCGCCGAACAGCACCCATTTGTCGATGCCAAGGTGCTCGCGGATGCGCTCCAGGTCCTCGACCAGGTGCCACGTGGTGTTGTTCTCCAGGGTCGCATGGGGCGTGGAGCGGCCACAGCCGCGCTGGTCGAAGGTGATGATGCGGTACAGGTTGGGGTCAAAGTAGCAGCGGCTCTGGGCGTCGCAGCCTGCGCCCGGGCCTCCGTGGATGAACACCACGGGCAGACCCTCTGGCGAGCCGCTTTCGTCGACATACAGCACGTGCGGCGCTTCCACGGCCAGATCGTGCCGGGCGTAGGGTTTGATCTGCGGGTAGAGGGTCTGCATTGCGCACTCCGTGTGAGGATATTGACTGCCGTTGGGCATCATAAACCTGAATTGCGCTTTGAGCACCGTCCTCTAGGGCACCGCCGCAAGCCGGGCACACATATTTACCCCCAGCGCGCCAGCCAAAGCTCCGATAGTCCCTTGCCCCATACCTAGCAAGGGCCCGCCATGCCAACCCCAGCCAACACCTTACCTGGCGCTCATTACGCCACCATCGAGCGCAAGATCCCCGCCTGGCTCAAGCAAGCCACGCCAGACACCCACCGCGCAATGCGCAACGCGCTGCCGATCCCTGCCTGGCTGGCCACTGCGGTTCAGCAGCTACCGGAAATCGCCAAAGCATGGCAGGCGGAACATGCCCGTCACCGCGAACACCATGCACAGGTGCACAAGCTGTTCGAACAGCTACCCGACCTGCAAACCTACGCCGCCCAGGCACTGACCGACGCCATCAAGCAACGCTTCGGGCTCGACCTGGATGTGCACAACACATACCTGGTCGACGCCCGCCTGATCGACACGACCCGTGCAGGTGACGCGCGCGTGGCCGTGAACCAGGCTACCCGCTCGCTGCTGCATAGCGCCCTGCACAACTTTGACCAGGACGCCGCTGCCGAACACGGCATGGACGCGCCCGGCGCGGCGCTGAAAAAGTCCGTCATCCTTGATCATCGGCGCTTCATGGGTACCGTCCCGATCACCAACGCAGTGGATATCGCCGCCGAAGACTTCGCCGACCTGTGCCGCACGCTGGACATCGGTGGCAAGTACCATGGCCTGGTGCATGCAATTTATTACCCTGAGGCCACCACGCAGTCAGGCACCGATGAAGCCAGGCTGGCCGTTTACCAGACCCTGGGGCGAGCGGAAGTCTCGGCCTTCCGGCAATCCGTGCATTACGCCCGCCTCAAAGGCGATATAAGTGAGACGCTGTACACCGCAGCGCTTGCCGTCCCGGTTGACCAGCCGCTATCGGCAACCTCGCCCGTGACATTCAGCTATCTCGATTTGTGGGAAGCAGAGCTGACCGGGGTGGTGCTGATTACCGTGCAAGCCGAAGGGCGTCAGGCCGTGGCCCTGTATATCCCTGAGGACAGCGCACAGCCGCTCAAGGAATTCACAACCCTGGAGGCCTTGCAGGCCGATTTGCGCGACAGGCTCCACGCCAACATCAGTTACCTGGACAACCACATTGCCGACCGTGACAAGGCGGCAACGATCACCCGCCTGAAGGATCGGCTCACGCCCATCGCATGGAGTGTCCGCGGGGTACTTGAGCGTGTCCCTGACCCACATGCCACCCTGCATCCTGTTACAAGGCCATTCGGCCACACCTTCCAGAGCGTCATGGCCTTCCAGAAAGCCCAGCGGCATGAAAAAGATGTGCTGTTCCACGCAACCCCCACCGAAATCGTCGACCGGCGCACGGCCCAGGCTCACCGGGAATTGATTGCAGGACGCGTGCTGACGGCCCTTAACATCGCCGGTTTCTTCGTGCCCGGGCTGGGCGAGGTGATGCTCGCCGTCTGCGTGGCCCAATTGGCCCACGAGGTATACGAAGGCATCGAGGCCTGGAAAAACGACGAGCGCGACAAGGCATTCACCTACATGGTCGATGTGATTGAAAACGTGGCGGTCATGGCCGCACTGAGCGCGGCAGCCAAAGCGGCGATAAACACCGCAGGCAGCGAAGCAGGCAGTGCGCTGGAAGAGCCGGAAATAGAACGCATTGATGTGCCGACCCCCTCCTTCATCGAGGAACTGGTGGAGGTTGAACTACCAGATGGCAGCACACGCCTGTGGAACCAGGACCTGACCCCCTTCGAACAAGACGTCACGCTGCCAACGCAGGCCAGCCCGGACGGGCTTGGGCTGTACCGCCAGGATGGCAAGACCTGGCTCCGCCTTGAAGGCAAGGCATTTTCACTGAAATGGAATGCCGACACCGGCACCTACAGCGTCGAGCACCCCAGCAAGGCAGGCGGTTATGAGCCGCCGTTGCGGCACAATGGGGCCGGGGCCTGGTTGCAGGTCACGGACAAGCCGCTGAGCTGGTCGGGCATGGCACTGCTGCGCCGTATCGGTCACTTGAATGCCCACTTCGACGAGCCGACGCTCCAACGGATACTGGCCGTCAGCGACACCCACGAAGACGTACTGCGCCGCGCCTTGGCCGAAAACCAGCGGCTGCCGGCCTTGCTCGAAGACACCCTGCAACGCTTCAAACTGGACGAAACAGTCCGCCAACTGCCGGACGCAAGCACCCGGCCAGCAGCATTTACCAGGGCTTACGCTCGCCTTCCGAGCGACCTGACGCCGGGAGCCGAAGCCATACGGCGGGTGTATCCGAACCTGCCGGCCGTCGTCAGCGACGAGCTGGTGCGCGGCGCCAGCGCCAGCGAACTGCAAATGCTCGGCAGCGACAAAATCCCCATGCGCCTTGGCGAGGAGATCCGCGTCTACCAGCAAAACATCCGCCTGGCCCGCGCCTGCGAAGGGTTGTACCTGTCCGGTGTGCCAAACTGGGACAGCGACAGGCTGATCATGCATACGCTTGAACACCTGCCAGGCTGGCCCGTCGAGACGAAACTGCAGCTGCTCCAGCGCATGTCCTGGCCTACCCAGGCGCATGGCATCGGCCCGCAGGACCCTCGCCCCTACCACACCATCACCCATGCTGATGCCGGATACATCGTGCACGATGAAAGCCGTCCGAGCACAGCGGTCACGACTTATCCAGACCTTTATGCCGCGCTGTACGAAGCGCTACCCGAGGCCATGGCCCAGCTTGGCGTCGCAGACCAGCAAGCGTTGCAGCGCCTGGTACAGGAAAGCCCCCTGCCGGCCCGCTCGACCTTGAGGACGTTACTGGGCATGCAACCTGTGCGCCCCGGCTACCGTTCGCCCATGCGCTTGGCCGATGGGCGCCTGGGCTACCCGTTGAGCGGGAGCGGCCCGGCAGCTCAAGGCGCTACCCGCCAGCGCCTGATCGAGGCGGTCGAAGCAACAGGGCTCGTCGCGCACACCGGCGTTACGGCGGATCAGGTCCTGCTGTCGCTGACCAGTCGCGGCCTGGCGCCGTCGCAAATACTCGAACATCTACAGGCGCTGCTGGAGCAGCGCAATGAACTGCAGAGCAGGCTGGCTGACTGGAGTGAAGCCATTACACCAGTAACAGAGCAGGCGGCACGTGACTACAACAGCCTGCGTGGCTCGATCATGCAGCACTGGTATGACACCGCGCTGGCTGAAGGGGCACAGCACACGGCCGAGCTACGCATAACTCAGGTGCCCTTGGCCGATGTACCCCTGACCTTGCCCGATTTCTTCAACAACCGTGTGCGTGCCCTGAGCCTGCTCGATCTCCCGTCAGGCAACCTCGCCGGCTGGGCACAGCACGAACGCTTGTTGCAACGCTTACTCAGGCAGATGCCGCAGATCGAATCCTTGGAAATCAGCCGGCCTTACAACGCCAGGCCAACACCTTCTTTCTTCATGCTCAGCGTCCCCTCCATCACACAACTCTTGCCCGCACTGAAAAGGCTGGTGCTAACCAACCAGAACATCGCGTTCTCCGAAAACGACCTCAATCTGTTGGCAGAACTTCGCCAGTTGAGGTACCTGGACCTCAGTGGCAACCGCCTGGCCCAGAACAACAGCCCAAGCTTCCATGAACTGACCCTGGATTTCCTGGGCCTGGATAACATGCAACTTGCACAGTGGCCCATCGGAATTGGCAGTGACGCCTTGAGGCGTATCGCCCACCTGTCCATGCGCAACAACACCCTCAGGTCATTACCATCGTTCCTGCTCAATGAAGCAGACGCACTGCCCAACCCGACGGTCATCTCACTCGAAGGCAACGCTATCAATGAAACCCATTTACAGCGCTTGTTGCTGAACGAGCGAGCCGAGACGGCCGGCGTTACCGTGGATGTACCTGCAGAACTCAGCGGCCGGCTTGCACGCATACGCGATGAGCGCCAGCAAATGCGCGATGCAATCGACGGCTGGGCCCAGGCGTCCAGTTCAAGCAACCCGTTAACCCAGGCAGTGCTCGCGGACAGGCAGCGCATCCAGGCAGCGATCAGCCAGTTCTGGGAGCAACAGGAGCAGGGTCAGCGATACCTTCGTCTGCAGCTTGAGGATGTGGCGGTCGAACAGTTCCCCAGGCGGCTTCCAGCATTCTTTGGACAGCGGGTTCAAGCACTCACGCTGACCCGCACAAGCGGCACTGCGTCGCAACTCGACGAATTGCTCAGCCGCTTCCCCAATGTCACCCGGTTGACCATCGATGCGCACCAGGCCGCCACTTCCTCACTGGCATCTGCCCTGGCACGACTTCCCCGGCTCAACTACCTGGAGTTTCGCAACATGGGCCTGGAAGTCGATCAGCGCATGCTGGAGACTTTGGCGGGGTTCGAGCACCTGACGTCACTGGACCTGTCAGGCAACCGTATGGGCACCATCAGCCAGGTACCTGCACGGCTGTCCAGCAACCTGCAATCAATCGCGCTGACCGACATGAACCTGCAAGCGTGGCCAAGCTGGTGCGACAGCCTGCTGCCGCTAGAGCTGCTGGACTTGAGTTCCAACAACATCACCCAGTTGCCCGAGCACATACTCTCGAACCTGGACAATCCCATGCCGATCTCGTCGATCGCGTTGTTCGACAACCCTTTGCCGCTTGAAACCATTCTGCGTGTGCGTGCGTTCTCGGACAGCCAGCACAGCTATTCCTTCGCCCTGGATATCCCGGGCAACCTGATGCTCGTCAATTCTTCGAGCGAAGGCTCACTGGATCACCCTCACTTTCCTCTGCTGGGCGACGATACGCCCAGGCTCGAAGACTGGATGCTTGGCAACGAGGCGCAGAACGAGGCATTGCGCGATTGCTGGGAAATGCTCGAAGGCAGCGATCTGCTGCGGTTGGCGGGCCGCCTGCGCAATGCTGCGCCATACATCGACCCGACCTCGCAAGCCAGCTTCTGCGAGCGTGTACGCCTGATGCTGGTTGTGGCCGCAAGCAACGATGCAGAGCGCCCGCTGATGGAGAGTATCGCTGCGGCCGCACTGCCTCACCCTGAAACCGGCTCGCAGACATGCCACGATGGTGCGCTGCAGGAGTTCAACAATATCGAGTTGTACCTGATGGGGCAGCGCCTGTTGATCGAAGCGGGTGATACCTTGCAAACATTGCGACGACGCCTGTTGCAACTGTTCAGGATCGAACAACTGGAGAAACTGGCCAACCAGCGAACCGGCTCGGGCGACAGGGTTTCGGTGCGGCTGGCCTACCGCCGGGAGCTGGCCAGAGAGCTCGACCTTCCGCTTGCCGACAGCATGCGTTTTCGAAGCGCAGCAAATCTGGCGCCTGATGAATTGTCGCTGGTGCTGGAAAAGGTCCGCAAAAGCGAACTGGGCGATGCCCTGGTCGACTACATGCTGGCCAATACCGACTGGGTTGCACGCCTGCGAGCCGAACATGCCGAGCGCTTTGCCGAAATAGAGGCCCGCTTCCGCCTGCTGGTGCTTGAACTGGCCAACAAGGATTACTCGCTTCAGGAGGAACTGAACCTGCAACAACAATTACACAACGATAAGGACCTGGAGGAGCAGGAGCTGTTGCGTGAACTCACGATAGCGCAGATCAACAGCTGATTGCTGGCTGCAACTGACGACGCGCACTGCCCGCAGCGCGTCGCCCTCTTCACGGGTGAACGTCAACGTCCGTAGCGCTCCTTGCCCCAATGCAGCAGCGCCTGCAAAAGCTGCGTCAATACCTGCTGCGTTGGTTGCGCCAGGTCTTCGCGGTAGGCAAATGGCTCGGTTTCATTCATGTAGGTGCACTGCGCCAGCTCCAGTTGCACGGCATGGATGTGGTTGGCCGGGTCGCCGTAATGCCGGGTAATGTGCCCGCCTTTGAAGCGGCCATTTAGCACATGGCTGTAGTCCCGGGCTTCGGCACACACGCCCTGCAAACGCTCGGCCAGCACTGGATCGCAGCTGGCGCCATTGAATGTGCCCAGGTTGAAGTCCGGCAACTTGCCATCGAACAGGTGCGGAATGTGCGAACGGATCGAGTGGGCATCCCACAGCAGTGCATAGCCAAACTGCTCGCGCAACCGGTCCAGCTCGCGGCGAAGGGTGCCGTGATACGGGCGCCAGATCTGCTCCAGGTAGCGTCTGCGTTCTTCGCCAGACGGCGCCAACCCCTCCTTGAACAGGGGTTCGCCTTCGAACAGCGTGGCCGGGTACAAGCCCGTGGTGGCGCCCGCGTACAGCGGCTTGTCGTCATCCGGGCGGTTCAGGTCGATGACGAAGCGCGAGTACTCCGCCGCCACCACGCTGGCGCCCAGGTCGCGGGCGAAGTCGTACAACTGCGGGATGTGCCAGTCGGTGTCCGGCAAGCTGCGCGCTTCATCGACCAGGCCGTCGCGCACCGCATCGCTCAGGCGCAGGCCGGCGTGCGGCATGCTGATCAGCAGCGGCAGGCGGCCTTGGTGAAAACTCAGAACCTTGTCCATCGTGCCTCGCTCATTTGGAGATTTCGTAGCCCTTGCGCACCACGCGCTTGGGCAGGTCGCCACCCAGCCAGTAAGCCAGGTCGGCGGGGCGTTCGATTTGCCAGGCGACGAAGTCGGCTACCTTGCCCACTTCCAGCGAGCCGTGGCTGTCGCCCAGGCCCAACGCCGTGGCGGCATGTACGGTGACGCCGGCCAAGGCTTCTTCCGGGGTCATGCGGAAACACGTGCAGCCCATGTTCAGCATCAGCCGCAGCGACAGCCCGGGCGAAGTGCCGGGGTTGAGGTCGCTGGCCAGGGCAATCTTCACCCCGTGGCGGCGCAATGCGTCCATGGGCGGCAACTGGGTTTCGCGCAGGAAGTAGAAGGCGCCCGGCAGCAGCACGGCGACCGTGCCGGCTGCGGCCATGGCGATGGCGTCTTCCTCGGTCATGAACTCCAGGTGGTCGGCCGACAGCGCCTGGTAGCGGGCCGCCAGGCTCGAGCCATGCAGCGACGACAGCTGTTCGGCGTGCAGCTTGACCGGCAGGCCCAGCTCGCGGGCCTTGATGAACAGCCGCTCGACCTGGGCCGGGGAGAACGCCAGGTGTTCACAGAACGCATCGACCGCATCCACCAGGCCTTCGGCGGCCAGGGCCGGCAGCATCTCGTCACAGATGTGCGCGATGTAGTCGTCGGCCCGGCCGGCGTACTCCGGCGGCAAGGCGTGGGCGGCCAGGCAGGTGGCGCGCACCGCCAGCGGCAGCTCGTCGGCCAGGCGCCGGGCCACGCGCAGCATCTTGCGCTCGTTGGCCAGGTCCAGGCCGTAGCCGGACTTGATCTCGAGGGTGGTTACGCCATCGCGCATCAGCGCCTGTACCCGCTGGCGGGCACTGGCGAACAGTTCGTCCTCGCTGGCCGCGCGGGTGGCCCGCACGGTACTGGCGATACCGCCGCCCTGGGCGGCGATTTCGGCATAGCTGACGCCTTGCAGGCGCTGCTCGAACTCGCCGCTGCGGTTGCCACCGAACACCGCGTGGGTGTGGCAATCGATCAGCCCCGGGGTGACCCAGGCGCCGCCCAGGTCCACCGTACGGTCAGCGTCGACCGGCGCCAGCTCGGCCCGTGGGCCGATCCATTCGATCAGGCCGGCGCGGGTGACGATGGCCGCGTCTTCGATGGCCGAGTAACGGCCCTCGGCCATGGTGGCCACATGGCAATGCTGCCAGAGGGTTCTCATGCACAATCTCCTTTGCTAGCGGTGCAGCTCGACAGGCTCTGCTACTGGCTGGCCCTGCCCTGCGCGCGGCTTGCACCACAGCAGGTAGGACGCCACCAGGAACACCACCCAGACCACGCCGACGACCAATGCCGCCTGGGTATCCGGGAAGTAGCCGAGCACGCCAAAGATGAACACCATGAACGCAATGGCCATGGCCGGGCCGTATGGCCAGAACGGTACCGGGAACTTGAGCTGGGCCACCTCTTCACGGCTCATGCTGCGGCGCATGGCCACCTGGGTGAGCAGGATCATCAGCCACACCCACACGGTGGCGAAGGTGGCGATCGAAGCGATCAGCAGGAATACGTTCTCCGGGATCAGGTAGTTGAGCAGCACGCCGATCAGCAGCGCGGCGCCCATCACCACCACGGTCATCCATGGCACACCGTGTTTCGACAGCTTGCCGAAACTGCGTGGCGCATGGCCTTGCTGGGCCAGGCCATACATCATGCGGCCAGCACCAAAGATGTCACTGTTGATGGCAGAGATCGCGGCAGAAATCACCACCACGTTCAGCACTGCGGCGGCAGAGCCAATCCCCAGGTTGCTGAAGATCTGCACGAACGGGCTGCCTTCGCTGCCGATCTGCGGCCACGGGTACAGGCACATCAGCACGAACAGGGTAAGCACATAGAACAGCAGGATGCGCAGCGGCACGGCATTGATTGCCTTGGGGATGACCCGCTGCGGGTCCTTGGCCTCACCGGCGGTGACACCAATGATCTCGATGCCGCCGAAGGCGAACATCACCACGGCAAAGGAGGCGATCAGGCCGCCCACGCCATTGGGCATGAAGCCACCATGGTCGAACAGGTTACTCAGCCCTACGGCATGCCCGGTACCCACCTGGCTGAAGCCGAAAGCCATGATGCCAAGGCCGGCCAGGATCATTGCGACGATGGCGCCGACCTTGAGCAGCGACAGCCAGAATTCCATCTCGCCAAAGACCTTGACGTTGCACAGGTTGAGGCCGCCGATGATGAAGACGATGCCCAGCACCCAGATCCAGCGGGCCACTTCCGGGAACCAGAAGCCCATGTAGATACCGAAGGCAGTCACGTCGGCGATGGCGACGATGACCATCTCGAAGGCGTAGGTCCAGCCGAGGATGAAACCGGCCATGGGGCCGAGGTAGGTGCTGGCGTAGTGGCCGAAGGAGCCGGCCACCGGGTTGTGTACGGCCATTTCGCCGAGGGCGCGCATGACCATGAACACGGCGGCGCCGCCAATCAGGTAGGCCAGCAGCACGGCCGGGCCGGCCATCTGGATGGCCGAGGCGGAGCCGTAGAACAGCCCGGTACCGATGGCGGAACCGAGGGCCATGAAACGGATGTGGCGGGCACTTAGCCCGCGCTTGAGACCTTGAGCTTGTTGCATGTCACGTCCTTAAATTGTTTTTGTGGTCGTGAGATCAGGGGGCTGGCTTGCAGCCCTTTCGCAGCACAAGGCTGCTCCTACAAGGGAGCGCGTCGCTTTTGCAGGAGCAGCCTTGTGCTGCGAATGGGCCGCACAGCGGCCCCTGGGGGCATTACAGGCTTGGCAGCACACCGGCCGGCAGCAGACCGGTCAAACTACCCTTGGCCAACAGTTCCACAGCCTTTTCGATGTCCGGCGCAAAGAAACGGTCACGGTCATAGTGCGGCACTTCGCTGCGCAGCGCCTGGCGCGCTTGCTCCAGCTTGGCGGAAGTTTTCAGGCCTTTGCGCAGGTCCAGGCCCTGGCAGGCGCCCAGCCATTCGATGGCCAGCACGCCACGGGTGTTTTCGGCCATTTCCCACAGGCGCTTGCCGGCAGCCGGGGCCATCGACACGTGGTCTTCCTGGTTGGCCGAGGTCGGCAGGCTGTCGACGCTGTGTGGGTGCGACAGGGCCTTGTTCTCGCTGGCCAGGGCGGCAGCGGTGACCTGGGCGATCATGAAGCCGGAGTTGACCCCACCGTTTTCCACCAGGAACGGCGGCAACTGGGACATGTGCTTGTCCATCATCAGCGAGATGCGGCGCTCGCTGAGCGAACCGATTTCGGCGATGGCCAGGGCCAGGTTGTCGGCGGCCATGGCCACCGGTTCGGCGTGGAAGTTGCCACCGGAAATCACGTCACCCTCGGCAGCGAACACCAGTGGGTTGTCGGAGACGGCGTTGGCTTCGATACCCAGCACCTCGGCAGCCTGGCGCAGCTGGGTCAGGCACGCGCCCATGACCTGCGGCTGGCAGCGCAGCGAGTACGGGTCCTGGACCTTGTCGCAGTTCTTGTGCGACAGCGACACTTCGCTGGCTTCGCCCAGCAGGTCGCGGAAGCACGCGGCGGTGTCGATCTGGCCGCGCTGGCCACGCGCTTCGTGAATGCGCGCATCGAACGGCGAACGCGAGCCCAGTACGGCTTCGACGCTCAGGCCGCCGCAGGCGATGGCCGCAGCGTACAAGTCTTCGGCGTAGAACAGGCCACGCAGGGCGTAGGCGGTGGACGCCTGGGTGCCGTTGAGCAGGGCCAGGCCCTCTTTGGCAGCCAGGGTCAGCGGTTCGAGGCCGGCAACCGCCAGGGCTTCGGTGGCCGACAGCCACTGGCCCTTGTAGCGGGCTTTGCCTTCGCCCAGCAGCACCAGCGACATGTGTGCCAGTGGCGCCAGGTCACCGGAAGCACCCACCGAACCTTTCAGCGGGATGTGCGGGTAGACTTCGGCGTTGACCAGGGCGATCAGCGCGTCGATGACTTTGCGGCGAATGCCGGAGAAGCCGCGGCTGAGGCTGTTGATTTTCAGCACCATGATCAACCGCACCAGGTCGTCATCCAGCGGCGCGCCGATACCGGCGGCGTGGGACAGCACCAGCGAGCGCTGCAGGTTTTCCAGGTCGTGGCTGGCGATGCGGGTCGAGGCCAGCAGGCCGAAACCGGTGTTGATGCCGTAGGCGGTGCGGTCTTCGGCAATGATCTGCTCGACACAGGCGACGCTGGCATCGATGGCCGGCGCGGCGCTGGCATCCAGTTGCAGGCGCACGGGGGCGGCGTAGATCGCGCGCAGCTGGGCCAGGGTCAGGGTGCCGGGCTTGAGGGTGAGTTCGGTCACGTTACTACTCCAAATCGCGTGGAGCCGCAGGCCCGTTCGTGGGTGCCTGCGCGCTCCTTCTTGTTGTTCAGTATCACCCCTTGCAGGGTGCGATCCAAAGCGTGGCGATCAGCCAGTGATCATCGGCAGGTCCAGGCCCTGCTCCTTGGCGCAGTCGATGGCGATGTCATAACCGGCATCGGCGTGGCGCATGACGCCAGTCCCTGGGTCGTTGGTCAGTACACGGGCGATGCGCTCGGCGGCTTCATCGGTACCGTCGCAGACGATGACCATGCCCGAGTGCTGCGAGAAGCCCATGCCCACGCCACCGCCGTGGTGCAGCGACACCCAGGTGGCGCCGCCTGCGGTGTTCAGCAGGGCGTTGAGCAGCGGCCAGTCGGAAACAGCGTCCGAGCCATCACGCATGGCTTCGGTTTCGCGGTTGGGGCTGGAGACCGAACCCGAGTCCAGGTGGTCACGGCCGATCACGACCGGTGCCGACAGCTCGCCGCTGCGGACCATTTCGTTGAAGGCCAGGCCCAGCTTGGCGCGCAGGCCCAGGCCAACCCAGCAGATACGCGCCGGCAGGCCCTGGAAGCTGATGCGCTCGCGGGCCATGTCCAGCCAGCGGTGCAGGTGGGCGTCGTCGGGGATCAGTTCCTTGACCTTGGCGTCGGTCTTGTAGATGTCCTCAGCCTCGCCAGACAGCGCCGCCCAGCGGAACGGGCCAACGCCGCGGCAGAACAGCGGACGGATATAGGCAGGGACGAAGCCCGGGAAATCGAAGGCATTGGCCACGCCCTCTTCCTTGGCCATCTGGCGGATGTTGTTGCCATAGTCGAAGGTCGGCACGCCCTGCTTCTGGAAGTCCAGCATGGCCTGCACGTGCACGGCCATCGACTGCTTGGCGGCCTTGACCACTGCAGCCGGTTCGGTCTGCGCGCGGTCGCGGTACTGCTCCCAGGTCCAGCCGGCAGGCAGGTAGCCGTTGAGCGGGTCGTGGGCGCTGGTCTGGTCGGTGACCATGTCCGGGCGCACGCCACGCTTGACCAGCTCTGGCAGGATTTCGGCAGCGTTGCCGTGCAGGGCGATGGAGATGGCCTTGCCTTCGGCGGTGTACTTGGCGATGCGCACCAGGGCGTCGTCGAGGTCGGCGGCCTGCTCGTCGACGTAGCGGGTTTCCAGACGGAAGTCGATGCGGCTCTGCTGGCATTCGATGTTCAGCGAGCAGGCGCCGGCCAGGGTGGCAGCCAGTGGCTGGGCGCCGCCCATGCCGCCGAGGCCTGCGGTGAGTACCCACTTGCCTTTCAGGCTGCCGCCGTAGTGCTGGCGACCGGCTTCGACGAAGGTTTCATAAGTGCCCTGGACGATGCCCTGGCTGCCGATGTAGATCCAGCTGCCGGCGGTCATCTGGCCGTACATGGCCAGGCCTTTGGCGTCCAGTTCGTTGAAGTGTTCCCAGTTGGCCCAGTGTGGCACCAGGTTGGAGTTGGCGATCAGCACGCGCGGGGCGTTGCTGTGGGTCTTGAACACGCCGACCGGCTTGCCCGACTGCACCAGCAGGGTTTCGTCGTCTTCCAGGCGGGTCAGGGTTTCGACGATCTTGTCGTAGCATTCCCAGTTGCGGGCGGCGCGGCCGATACCGCCGTACACCACCAGTTCTTTCGGGTTTTCCGCAACCTGTGGGTCGAGGTTGTTCATCAACATGCGCAGTGGCGCTTCGGTCAGCCAGCTTTTGGCGGTCAGCTTGTTGCCACGTGGGGCACGGATTTCAACGTCACGGTATTTGTTGTTGTCGGTCACGGGAAAGGTCCTCTGCGGTCGTCCGCGGGCGGGTATGTCGTGGTCAATATACAAACACACCTTTACTTGTATGTACAAGCATGGACAACCAAAATATTCGGACTGATTCGCTAGCAGGCTGGAAAAGCTGGGGCCGCTTTGCGGCCCTTTCGCGACGCAAGGCCGCTCCTACAGGTGACCGCGCCAGCCTGGGCAAACGCAGTCTTTGTAGGAGCGGCCTTGCGTCGCGAAAGGGCTGCGCAGCAGCCCCGGCTATCTCAACGTGAAATGAGTTCGATCAGGCAGCACCTTCCCTGCACGTCCAACCCCAGCAACTCATCGTTACCCTCAAGCCGCAGGCAGTCATGCAACCCCAACCGCTGCGCCTCGCGCCCGGCAATGCCCACCTCGACCTGGCTACTGGCCGCAAACAGCAACACCGTCGAAGCCGAGCTGTACAACCGGCTGGTGCCATCCAGCCACTGCAGCCGTGCGCGATAACGCTGCGGCGCATAGATCAGGTTGAAATCGCGGATCGCCCCTCCCAGCAGCTTGCAGCTGACCTGGCTCTCGCCGCCGAAGGCAAAGGCATCAAACGGCAGCAACGGCCGGCTGGGCTGGCCATCGACCAACAGGCGCATGCCGTCGCCCTGCAGCACGGTGATGATCCGCTGGTAGCCGGCGAAGGTGGAAAAGCCGCCAGACTCTTCGATATCGGCAATCGACAGGCGCCAGCCAAAGCCGTCCAGGCCCTCGCCGCTGTCGCGGGTGATCTCTTCGGTGAAGCCGCCACCGTTCTTCCACGGCATGCGCGGGTAATCCTGCGCACGCAACAACTGCAGCTGGCTCATTTGCTGAAACGTCCTTCCAGGCGATGACGGGAACCGGGGTGGATCAGCCGCGCAGCGGTTACCGGCTGGCGGCCGGACCAGGTGCGACGGCGGATCAGCAGGCAAGGTTCGCCCCGCTCGATCTGCAGCAGGCGGCATTCTTCCGGCTCGGCCAGGATGGCTTCGACCACGTGCTCACCTTCGGTCAGCGGCGCCACCTGGGACAGGTAGGCGTAAGGCGTCTGCCGGGTGAAGTCCTGCTTGAGGTAGTCGGGTGCGATCGCCGCGTTGACGTAGCGGTCCTCGATCTGCACCGGCACGCCGTTCTCGAAATGCACGATCAGCGAGTGGAACACTCGCTGGCCTTCGCGCATGTCCAGGGCCAGGGCCCGCTCGGAACCGGCTGCTTCCTCGGTGAGCGTGATCACCTGGCAGCTATGCTGATGGCCGCGTGCGGCAATTTCATCGGCAATGTTGTTGACTTCGAACAACGCCGAACGGCCCTTGGGCTCGGCTACGAAAGTGCCGACCCCTTGCATGCGCACAAGCAGGCCGTCGGCCGTGAGTTCGCGCAGGGCACGGTTGATGGTCATGCGGCTGAAGCCTAGCTCGTTGACCAGTTCACTCTCCGAGGGGACCCGGTGATGCGGCGGCCAGCTGCCGTTGTCGATCTGCTGGATGATCATCTGTTTGACCCGGGCATACAGCGGCGCCGGGCCCTCGCCCATCTGGGCAACCAGCGCGGAGACAGGAGGTGTCGGCACGGCGTTGGATCCTTGTGCATAGGGAATGAGCGGTAGCTTGCCGCAGTTTACCCGGCAGGCAAACGCCTGTATATGTATATACAAGTTAACAATAACAGGATTTGACCGATGTCCGCCTACTTCGCCGAACGCGCTCTGTTGCCTACGGGCTGGGCCAGCCATGTCCGTATCGAGGTCGCCAGCGATGGCCATGTGACCCGCATCGAGCCGGGCGCTTCGGCCGAAGGCGCCGAGCGCCTGGCCGGCCCGTTGCTGCCCGGCATGCCCAACTTGCACTCGCATGCCTTCCAGCGTGCGATGGCGGGCTTGGCGGAAGTCGCCGGCAACCCCAACGACAGCTTCTGGACCTGGCGCGACCTGATGTACCGCCTGGTCGGGCAGATCACCCCCGACCAATTGCAGGTCATCGCCCGTCAGCTGTACATCGAAATGCTCAAGGCTGGCTACACCTCGGTGGCCGAATTCCATTACGTGCACCACGACCAGGCAGGCAAGGCCTACGCCGACCCAGCCGAGCTGTCCCGCCGCATCAGCGCGGCCGCAGCCGACAGTGGCATTGGCCTGACCTTGTTGCCGGTGTTGTACAGCTACGCCGGGTTCGGCGGGCAGGCACCGAACGACGGGCAGCGGCGCTTCATCAACACCACTGAACAGTACCTGCAACTGCAGGCGCAACTGGGCCCGCTGCTGGCCGCGCAACCCGCGCAGCAACTGGGCCTGTGCTTCCACTCGCTGCGTGCAGTGACGCCGGGGCAGATCGCCGAAGTGCTGGCGGCCAGCGACAAGCAATGCCCGGTGCATATCCATATCGCCGAGCAGCAGAAGGAGGTGGACGACTGCCTGGCCTGGAGCGGCCTGCGCCCGCTGCAATGGTTGTACGAGCATGTGGATATGGATAGCCGCTGGTGCCTGGTGCATGCCACCCACGCCGAGCCGGATGAAGTCACCGCCATGGCCCGCAGTGGTGCGGTGGCGGGGTTGTGCCTGACCACCGAGGCCAACCTGGGCGACGGGATTTTCCCGGCGGTGGACTTCCTTGCCCAGGGTGGGCGCATGGGCATTGGCTCGGACAGCCATGTGTCGCTAAGCGTGGTGGAAGAACTGCGCTGGCTGGAATATGGCCAGCGGCTGCGTGACCAGCGACGCAACCGCTTGTACCGCGGCGATCAACCGATGGTCGGGCGCACGCTGTACGACGCCGCGCTGGCGGGCGGTGCCCAGGCACTGGGGCAAGCGGTCGGGGAACTGGCCGTGGGCAAGCGCGCCGACTGGCTGGTACTGGATGGACAGGACCCCTACATCGCCCTGGCGGATGGCGATGCCATTCTCAACCGCTGGCTGTTTGCTGGCGGGGATCGCCAGGTGCGGGATGTGATGGTGAATGGGCAATGGGTGGTGCGCCAGGGGCGGCATGCGCAGGAAGAGGAAAGCGCGCAGGCGTTTGCCGGGGTGCTGCGGCAGCTCTTGGGCTGACTGCTTGCCTGCACCGGCCCTATCGCCGGCAAGCCAACTCCCACAAGGCCAGCACAGTTATCGAAAACTGCGCAGTACCTGTGGGAGCTGGCTTGCCGGCGATGAGGCCAGCACAGCCAACCTCAGTGCATCTTGACGATCTGTTGGTCCGAAGCCCGCCAGATCAGCCGGCTGGTGTCATACCCCTGCTGGCGTGCCTTGGCCAGCAGGTGCTCGCGCTCCCAGGCCGGCAGCGTCGGCGTACGCGACAATATCCACAGGTACTTGCGGTCCGGGCTGCCGACCACTGCCGTGCGGTAGCGATCGTCCACGTACAGGATCCAGTATTCGCCCCGCGCCACGCCAGGCACCAGCTTGGTGAACCAGTTATCGAACTCTACCCACAGCTTGTCGGTGTGCCCCGGCTCCTGGATGCTTGCGTGCCCCTCGGCACGCAGCCACTCATCACCCATGGTGCGGCAACGGTTGAGCACACCATAGGTGCCATCAGGCTTGAGGTTGTAGTGCGCCTCGGACTGCTCGCAGCCGGTCTGGTAGCGCATGGGCAGGCGCGCCAGCTCGAACCATTTGCCCTGGTAGCGCTTGAGGTCGACGTTGCCAGCGGTCTTCGGCGCCAGCGGGTCGTGCACGGAGCCCGCACAACCGCCCAGCAGCAACGCCAGGCATACCCCCATCAGCAGGTACAGCCGCCTCATTTGAGGCCCTGCCCTGAATACATCAACACCTTGTCAGCCGCGTACTGCACGCTGATGAAGCTCTTCTCGTCCCCCCAGGTGCAGCTGCTCATGCCCAGCGCGCCAGAACACTCAGTCGGCGTGCCGAGCAGCTGCTCGACCTCGGCCTTGTTCATACCGGCCTTGATCTTGGAATAGTTTTCCTGGTTGATCTTGCTGCACGCAGTCAGGACGACGCACAGCGACAACAGGGCGAGGGAACGCAACGACATGAAGGACACTCCTGGAGAGGGGAAACAGGCGAGTGGCCTGCAGTGACCTTCGACGGGAAAATCCCTCCCAGGTTCCCTGCCCTACCCACTTTGCCCCTACACCATTGGTCGGATGGCCACTACTGTGCGATTAATCACAAAGCATTAACTACCCGCCAATAAAAAGGCCGCCCCCTTTCAGGGGCGGCCTTGCGTCGCGATGGCCTGCGCAGCAGGCCCCTTGGGCATCAGAATCTGGACCCAGGCTCCAGCAAAAAGTCCATTTCTTCGCTGGTGCTCGGCCGCTCCAGCACCAGGTTGCGGTGCGGGAAACGCCCAAACCGGGCAATCACCCGCTGGTGCTGCTCGGCATAGTCCAGGAAGCCTTCGAACAGCCGCCGGCTGGCTTCGGGCTGCTCGTCCAGCAACAACTGATAACGCTCGACACACAGGTTCTGCCAGTCCAGCACCTCGGCATGCTCCAGCACCAACAGCACGAACACACGCTGGATCGGCAGCAACTGGTAGTCCCAGCCCTTCTGCAGGCCCTGCATGGCCACCACCTGGGCACGCCGGTCGCCCTCGAAGGCGCGCGGCGTGTCGCGGTAGATCATGCGCGGTAACTGGTCCAGCAGAATCAGCAGGCCCAGCCAGCCCTGCGGGCTTTGCTGCCATTCCTCGAGCCCGCCCGCCAGGGCGTGCTCGACCAGGTCGCCAAACAGCGCATGGGCATCGGCATCGTGATGCTTGCCGAACCACAGCGTGCTCTTCTCGTCAGCCACGGCCTGGGCACTGGTGCCCCAACCGAACCACCATTCCAGCAACGGCTGCCAAGGTGCGAGCATGACTTACTCCTTGTGGTAGGCGGTGACGCGCTCTACCTCTTCCTTCGAGCCAAGGATCACCGACACGCGCTGGTGCAGGCTTTCTGGCTTGATGTCGAGGATGCGATCGTAACCGTTGGTAGAGGCGCCGCCTGCCTGTTCGATGATGAACGACATCGGGTTGGCTTCGTACATCAGGCGCAGCTTGCCCGGCTTGCTTGGCTCGCGGGCGTCACGTGGGTACATGAACAGGCCGCCACGGGTCAGGATGCGGTGCACGTCGGCCACCATCGAGGCGATCCAGCGCATGTTGTAGTTCTTTTTCAACGGGCCGGTTTCGCCGGCCAGCAGTTCGCCCACGTAGCGTTGTACCGGGGCTTCCCAGTGACGTTGGTTGGACATGTTGATGGCGAACTCGGCGGTGGTCGCCGGCACCTGGATGTTTTCGTGGGTCAGCACGAAGCTGCCCAGTTCACGGTCCAGGGTGAAGCCCTTGACGCCGTTGCCCAGGGTCAGGATCAGCATGGTCTGCGGGCCGTAGATGGCGTAACCGGCGGCGACCTGCTCGGTGCCTGGTTGCAGGAAGGCTTCTTCGTTGAGGCTTTCGTTCTGGCTCAGGTACTGGTTAGGGCAACGCAGTACCGAGAAGATGGTGCCGACCGAGACGTTGACGTCGATGTTCGACGAACCGTCCAGTGGGTCGAAGACCAGCAGGTACGCGCCTTTCGGGTATTTGCCCGGGATCTGGTAGGCGTTGTCCATTTCTTCGGAAGCCATGCCGGCCAGGTGGCCGCCCCACTCGTTGGCTTCGAGCAGGATATCGTTGGAAATCACGTCCAGTTTCTTCTGGACTTCGCCCTGCACGTTTTCAGTGCCCATGCTGCCCAGCACGCCGCCGAGGGCGCCTTTGGACACGTGATGGCTGATTTCCTTGCACGCACGCGCCACCACTTCGATCAGGAAGCGCAGATCGGCAGGGGTATTGTTGCTGCGGGTCTGCTCAATCAGATAGCGACTCAGGGTAACGCGGGACATGTATGGCTCCGAAAGGATTGTGGGAGTAAAAACCCACGCAGTTTACAGGGAGAGTGGCAGGCTAGCGAGCAATGAGACTCGCCACGGCTCTCAGACGGCACAATAGGTCGCTAGTTCAGCCTTCGCCAGGCCGGCTGTCTAATTGCTCCAGGCTTGCGCAATCTCTGTAGGAGCGGCCTTGTATCGCGATAGGGCCGCAAAGCGGCCCGCGGTTCTCAGCTGTAACGCAAAGATTGCCGGGGCCGCTTTGCGGCCCTATCGCGACACAAGGCCGCTCCTACAAAGACCGCGCTCGCCTCTCAGTCGAGTGCCTTCCAGATCTCGGTGGCATATTCGCGAATGGTGCGGTCCGACGAGAACCAGCCCATCCGCGCCGTGTTCAACACGGCCATGCGCCACCACTCCTGCGGTGTGTGCCACAGTTCCTCGACCCGCCGCTGGGCATCCCAGTAGGCATCGAAGTCGGCACACACCAGGAAGCGGTCGTAGGCCACCAGCCCGTCGATCAACCCGGCGTAGCGTGAAGGGTCGTCTGGCGAGAACACACCGCTGCGAATCGCCTGCAGCACGTCGTTCAAGCGGTTGGAAGCGGCAATGGCGGCATTGGCACCAAAGTCACCGGCACGCTTGCGCGCCTCGACCTGCTGCGCGGTCAGGCCGAAGATGAACATGTTGTCGGCGCCCACCTGTTCGCACATTTCCACGTTGGCACCGTCCAGGGTGCCGATGGTCAGCGCGCCGTTCAGGCCGAACTTCATGTTGCTGGTACCGGAGGCTTCATAACCTGCCGTGGAAATCTGCTCGGAAAGGTCGGCCGCCGGGATGATGCTTTCGGCCAGGCTGACGTTGTAGTTGGGCAGGAACACCACCTTAAGCAGGCCGCGCACGGTCGGGTCGTTGTTCACCACCCGGGCGATGTCGTTGGCCAGCTTGATGATCAGCTTGGCCTGGTGGTAACTGGCCGCAGCCTTGCCGGCGAAGATCTTCACCCGCGGTACCCAGTTGGTGCCGGGGTCGTTGCGTATGGCCTGATAAAGCGCCACGGTGTGCAGCAGGTTGAGCAGCTGGCGCTTGTACTCGTGGATGCGCTTGACCTGCACATCGAACAGCGCTTCGGGGTTCACCGTGACACCAATGCGGTCCTGGATGATGCTGGCCAGCGCGCGCTTGCTGTGCAGGCGCTGAGCAGCGAACTGCTTGCGGAAACTCGCCTTATCGGCAAAGGGCACAAGGCCAGCCAGAAGCCCTTCAGGGTCGTCCTTGAGCCCCGGCCCGAGCGCTTCGACCAGCATCTCGGTCAGCTGTGGGTTTGACTGGTACAGCCAGCGGCGGAAGGTAATGCCGTTGGTCTTGTTGTTGATCCGTTGCGGGTAGAGCTTGTGCAGCTCGGAGAACACCGTGCTTTTCATCAGCTTGCTGTGCAGCGCCGACACGCCGTTGACACTGTGCGAGCCCAGAAACGCCAGGTTACCCATGCGCACCCGGCGGCCGTTGTCTTCCTCGATCAGCGACACCGCGCGCAGCACGTCGAAATCGTGCAGCCCTTTGGCCCGCAATGCGTCGATATGGTAGGCATTGATCAGGTAGATGATCTGCATGTGCCGCGGCAGCATGCGCTCCATCAGTGCTACCGGCCAGGTTTCCAGGGCTTCGGGCAGCAGGGTGTGGTTGGTGTAGGCGAGCGTGCCAACGGTCAGCTCCCAGGCCTTGTCCCACGGTACTTCGTGCTGGTCCACCAGCAGCCGCATCAGCTCTGCCACGGCAATCGAAGGGTGCGTGTCGTTGAGCTGGATGGCCGCGGCGTCGGGCAGGTTGAGCAAGTCCTTGTGCATGTTCAGGTGGCGGCGCAGCAAGTCCTGCAGCGAAGCCGACACAAAGAAGTACTCCTGGCGCAGGCGCAGTTCCTGCCCCGCCTCGGTGCTGTCAGCCGGGTACAGCACGCGGGAAATACTCTCGGCCCGCGCCACTTCGGCCACGGCCCCCAGGTGGTCACCGGCATTGAAGCGCTCCAGGTGCAGCTCTTCCAGCGCCCGCGCACGCCACAGGCGCAGGGTGTTGACGCTGGACCCGCGCCAGCCGACCACGGGTGTGTCGTAGGCCACCGCCCGCACCGTTTCGCCCGGCGACCATACCTGCCGCTGGCTACCGCTGGCATCGTTGACGGTTTCGACACTGCCGCCGAAGCTGATCGGGTAGATCACCTCGGCACGCTCGAACTCCCAGGGGTTACCGAAGTCCAGCCAGTTTTCGGTCTGTTCCTGCTGCCAACCATCGACCACAGCCTGACGGAACAACCCATGCTCGTAGCGGATGCCGTAACCATGGGCGGCAATACCGAGGGTGGACATGCTTTCCATGAAGCACGCAGCCAGCCGGCCGAGGCCACCATTACCCAGCGCGGCGTCGGGCTCAAGCAGGCGGATACGCTCCAGGTCCACATCCAGCCCTTCCAGCGCGTCACGGGCGATGTCCAGCAGCCCAAGGTTGCTCAGGCTGTCGTACAGCAAGCGGCCGATGAGGAACTCGAGGGAGAGGTAATAGACCCGCTTCTGGCTACGGCGATACGCCAGGCGGGTATGGTCCATCCAGTGGTCGACCATGTGATCGCGCGCGGCCAGGGCAATGGCCTCGAACCAGTCGTGGTCGAACGCATGCTCCGGGTCCTTGCCGACCGCGTAGGTCAGTTTATTCAGTACAGCGGCGCGAAATTCGGCCACCTCGGCGTCACGTGCTTCGGGTTCCTGGGACATGCGGCATCCTCTGGCAAGTTGACGAAAGCGGAGGGAGATTGATGAGACTAGCCCCTTCGACAGGGAGTGACAGTTAGTGTTCGCAGTTTTCATGCCCACTTTGCCAATCCGGCAAAAGGTTGTTCATAAATTGAACAATTCCGGTATGATCGCGCGCCCCAAGACCGTGATCCACCCTATAAAGATGAAAACGACCCTGATCGCCGCGGCCGAAGTCGACCGCCTGGAGACCTGGCAGCGCTATACCAGCAACATGTGCCATGGCTGCCATTCGACCTGCTGCACCCTGCCGGTGGAGGTGAAGATCAAGGATCTGATCCGTATCGGCGTGGTAGACGAGTTCGAGAAAGACGAGCCGCCGAAGAACGTGGCCAAGCGCCTGCAAAAAGAAGGCATCATCGAGCGCTTCAACCAGAAGTCGGGAATCTTCACCCTGACCCGGATGAGCAACGATGACTGCATGTACCTGGATCGTAAGAGCCGGCTGTGCACCATTTATGACAAGCGCCCGGATACCTGCCGCAACCACCCCAAGGTCGGGCCGCGGCCGGGGTATTGCGCCTATAAGCCCAAGGTGGTCGGGCGCTGACCGTCAGCCTTCAAGGGCCTCTTCGCGGGCTTGCCCGCTCCCACAGGTGCTGCACAGGTTCTGAATGTGGTGAAGATCCTGTGGGAGCGGGCAAGCCCGCGAAGGGGCCAACGCAAATCCTGAAGGCATAAAAAAACGCCCCCGGCCTTTCGACCGGGGGCGTTTTCATTCAGCCAAAGCTAACTTAGCTGTTTTTGGCTTTCTTGGCAGCGCGGGTACGCTCGCTTTCGTCCAGGATCTTCTTGCGAAGACGGATGGACTTCGGCGTTACTTCGCACAGCTCGTCTTCCTGGATGTATTCCAGAGCCTGTTCCAGGGTGAAGCGAACAGGCGGAACCAGGGCGATGACTTCGTCTTTACCCGAAGCACGCATGTTGTCGAGCTTCTTGCCCTTGGTAGGGTTGACGCCCAGGTCGTTGTCGCGGCTGTTCTGACCGATGATCTGACCGTTGTAGATCTCTTGACCGTGCTCTACAAACAGCTTGCCACGCGCCTGCAGGGTTTCCAGCGAGTAGGTCAGCGCCTTGCCGGTTTCGACCGAAACCAGTACGCCGTTCTGACGGCCGGACATGTGGCCGGACTTCACCGCGTCGTAGCGGTCGAAGATCGAGGTCAGGATGCCTGCACCGTTGGTCAGGGTCAGGAACTGGTTACGGAAACCGATCAGACCACGCGCCGGGATGTTGTATTCCAGGCGTACACGGCCCTTGCCATCCGGGACCATGTTGGTCAGGTCGCCTTTACGCAGACCCATTTCTTCCATCACCTTGCCCTGGGATTCTTCAGGGATGTCGATGGTGACGTTTTCGAACGGCTCTTGCTTGACGCCGTCTACTTCGCGAATGATTACTTCCGGGCGGCCCAGGGCCAGCTCGAAGCCTTCGCGACGCATGGTTTCGATCAGTACCGACAGGTGCAGCTCGCCACGGCCCGAGACCTTGAACTTGTCTGGGGAATCGGTTTCTTCAACGCGCAGGGCTACGTTGTACAGCAGCTCTTTGTCCAGACGGTCCTTGATGTTACGGCTGGTGACGAACTTGCCTTCCTTGCCGCAGAACGGCGAGTCGTTGACCTGGAAGGTCATCGAAACGGTAGGCTCGTCAACGGTCAGCGGCTTCATCGCCTCAACGGCAGTCGGGTCGCACAGGGTGTCGGAGATGAACAGCTCGTCGAAACCGCTGATGCAGACGATGTCGCCAGCCTGGGCTTCTTCAACGTCGACGCGGTGCAGGCCGTGGTGGCCCATCAGCTTGAGGATACGGCCGTTACGCTTCTTGCCGTCAGCGTCGATGGCAACAACCGGGGTGTTCGGCTTGATGCGACCACGGGCAATACGGCCAACGCCGATAACACCCAGGAAGCTGTTGTAGTCCAGTGCAGAGATCTGCATCTGGAACGGGCCGTCACGGTCAACAGCTGGTGCTGGAACGTGGTCGATGACAGCCTGGTACAGGGCAGTCATGTCTTCGCCCATTTCGGTGTGGTCCAGACCGGCAATGCCGTTCAGGGCCGAGGCGTAGACCACTTTGAAGTCCAGCTGCTCGTCGGTAGCGCCGAGGTTGTCGAACAGGTCGAAGATCTGGTCCAGAACCCAGTCAGGACGCGCGCCCGGACGGTCAACCTTGTTGATCACGACGATTGGCTTCAGGCCGGCTTCGAAGGCCTTCTTGGTCACGAAGCGGGTTTGCGGCATAGGGCCGTCTTGAGCGTCGACCAGCAGCAGCACGGAGTCGACCATCGACATTACACGCTCAACCTCGCCACCGAAGTCGGCGTGGCCGGGGGTGTCGACGATGTTGATGTGGTAGCCGTTCCAGTTGATGGCGGTGTTTTTCGCCAGAATGGTAATACCGCGCTCTTTTTCCTGGTCGTTGGAGTCCATGACGCGCTCGTCGTTGAGCTCGTTACGCTCCAAAGTGCCGGACTGACGCAGGAGTTTGTCGACCAGGGTGGTTTTACCATGGTCAACGTGGGCGATGATGGCGATGTTACGCAGATTTTCGATCACAAGTGTATCTCGATCAGAGGATTCGGTTGCCGCCCAGTGTAGGCGGCCAATATGTACTGTTTAAGGCTCAGCGGGCCCGGCGGTCGGGAGGGCGATGGCGGATACTGCCGCCATACAGCCCCGGCGTCTTATGTCGGACGATAAACACGCACATTGGCATGTCCCTCACTGAGCAGATGGTGTGCGTGCAAACGGCTCATCACACCCTTGTCGCAATACAGCAAGTACTGGCGCGTCGGGTCCAGATGCTTGAACTTGCTGTTGATGGCATAGAACGGCATGGCCTGGACTTCGATACCTTCCAGCACCAGGGGTTCGTCTTCCTGGGCATCGGGGTGACGAATGTCGATGACGATCTGGCCCGAGAGTGCCTCGGCCACTTCCTCGATTTCGACATCCTTGCCCAGTTCGTCGATCACATGGTCGATGGAGATCAGCTTGGCGCGCTCCAGGGCGCGCTCCAGCACGGCCATGTCGAACTGCTTTTCTTCATGCTCCATGCGGTGGCGCTTGGCGTGAGTGGTCGGGTTCACCGAAATCACGCCGCAGTATTCTGGCATGTGCTTGGCGAAGTCGGCGGTGCCGATTTCGTTGGCCTGGTCGATGATGTCCTGCTTGTGGCTGGCCAGCAAAGGGCGCAGCACCAGCTTGTCGGTGGCCGAGTCGATGATCGACAGGTTCGGCAGGGTCTGGCTAGACACCTGGGAAATGGCCTCGCCAGTTACCAGGGCGTCGATTTCCAGGCGGTCAGCCATGTGCGCGGCACCGCGCAGCATCATGCGCTTGAGGGTGACGCCCATGTAGCTGTTGTCGACCTTGTTGAGGATCTCGCCGACCACTTCTTCGAACGGCACGCTGATGAACAGCACGCGCTGGCTGCTGCCGTACTTTTTCCACAGGTAGTGGGCGACTTCCATCACGCCCAGCTCGTGGGCACGGCCGCCGAGGTTGAAGAAGCAGAAGTGGGTCATCAGGCCACGGCGCATCATCTGGTAGGCCGCCACGGTGGAGTCGAAGCCACCGGACATCAGCACCAGGGTCTGCTCCAGGGCGCCCAGCGGATAGCCGCCGATGCCCTGGTGCTGGTTGTGGATGACGTACAGGCGCTGGTTGCGGATTTCGATGCGTACCAGCACTTCAGGCTTTTTCAGCTCGATGCCGGCCGCGCCACACTGTTGGCGCAGCTGGCTGCCGACGTAACGGTCGACGTCCATGGAGGTGAAGTCATGGTGGCCGCCGCGCTTGCAGCGCACGGCAAAATGCTTGCCGGCCAGCAGGTGGCCGAAGTGCTGCTTGCACTTGGCAACGATGTCGTCGAAGTCACCCAGCGGGTATTCCTCAACCTGCAGGAAGTGGGTGATACCCGGTGTGCAGGTGAGGCGTTCGATGATCTCGCGCTGGACCTTTTCGTCCTCGATGCGGGTAACCACTTCGAGATTGTCCCAGACACCATCGACCGCGAGCTCAGGATCGAGGTCCTTGAGCACGTTGCGGATGTTCTTGGCGAGCTGGCGGATGAAGCGCTTGCGCACCGGCCGGCTCTTGATGGTGATTTCTGGGAAGACTTTGACGATAAGTTTCATTGGTTAACAGCGCGCGCAGGGCCTGCCGAAAATGTGGGGCGCGAATTATAGCGGAAACTGCTCAGGATTTGACCAACTTTTGATCAGAAGCTTTGAGATAAATGCAAGGCTGCGTTTTTGTGGCGCCTGTTCCGGCCCTTTCGCGGGTAAACCCGCTCCTACAGGGGTTTGCACAGTCCTCGAAATCCGTGCGGTCCCTGTGGGAGCGGGTTTACCCGCGAAGAGGCCCTCGAAAAAGGCACAAGACTCACCAGGCGCACCATAATAGTGCGCACCCACCAAAAACCGCATCGTAAGGGTGCACTTTTCCCCGCCAACCCCCGGCTAAATGCCCGCAAACGCCTGCTTTTATCCCACCCTCGCCATTTTCGGGCACTGGCATGCAATTTGCTCCCTTGTGAGGCAGGTAAGCTTGGCCGACTATCCGCGCCCGGCAACACCCTTTTTCCAGGGCAGCGGCCCACCGCGCTCTAGACCATCCGGAGGACAACATGTCGAAGTCGGTTCAACTCATCAAAGATCATGACGTCAAGTGGATTGATCTGCGTTTCACGGACACCAAAGGCATTCAACACCACGTGACCATGCCGTCGCGTGATGCGCTGGACGAAGACTTCTTCGAAGTGGGCAAGATGTTCGACGGCTCCTCCATCGCTGGCTGGAAAGGCATCGAAGCTTCCGACATGATCCTGATGCCGGTTGACGATACTGCCGTGCTGGACCCTTTCACCGAAGAACCTACCCTGATCATCACCTGCGACATCGTCGACCCGTCGAGCATGCAGGGCTACGATCGCGACCCACGTGCGATCGCCAAACGCGCCGAAGAGTACCTGAAGAGCACCGGCATCGGTGACACCGTATTCGCAGGCCCGGAGCCAGAGTTCTTCATCTTCGACGAAGTGAAGTTCCACTCGGACATCTCCGGTTCGATGTTCAAGATCTTCTCCGAGCAAGGCTCGTGGATGACCGGCGCTGACGTGGAAGGCGGCAACAAAGGCCACCGTCCAGGCGTGAAAGGCGGCTACTTCCCGGTTCCGCCGTTCGACCACGACCACGAAATCCGTACTGCCATGTGCAACGCGCTGGAAGAAATGGGCCAGACCGTTGAAGTTCACCACCACGAAGTGGCGACTGCCGGCCAGAACGAAATCGGCGTCAAGTTCAACACCTTGGTGAAAAAGGCTGACGAAGTACAGGCCCTGAAATACGTCGTGCACAACGTTGCCGACGCTTACGGCCGTACCGCCACCTTCATGCCGAAGCCACTGTACGGCGACAACGGCTCGGGCATGCACGTGCACATGTCGATCTGGAAAGACGGCAAGAACACCTTCTCGGGTGAAGGCTATGCCGGCCTGTCCGACACTGCCCTGTACTTCATCGGCGGTATCATCAAGCACGGTAAGGCCCTGAACGGCTTCACCAACCCGTCGACCAACTCCTACAAGCGTCTGGTCCCAGGCTTCGAAGCCCCGGTAATGCTGGCCTACTCGGCTCGCAACCGTTCCGCCTCGATCCGTATTCCTTACGTCGGCAGCCCGAAAGCCCGCCGTATCGAAGCACGCTTCCCGGACCCATCGGCCAACCCGTACCTGGCCTTCGCGGCCCTGCTGATGGCTGGCCTGGACGGCATCCAGAACAAGATCCACCCAGGCGATGCTGCCGACAAGAACCTGTACGACCTGCCACCAGAAGAGGCCAAGGACATTCCGCAAGTGTGCGGCAGCCTGAAAGAAGCCCTGGAAGAGCTGGACAAAGGCCGTGCGTTCCTGACCAAGGGCGGCGTGTTCTCCGACGACTTCATCGATGCCTTCATCGAGCTGAAGAGCGAAGAAGAGATCAAGGTCCGCACCTTCGTGCACCCGCTGGAATACGAGCTGTACTACAGCTGCTGATCTGATCGGCGCCTCGCGCCGGTGAAATGATCAAGACGGCCTCCCTCGGGAGGCCGTTTTCGTTAGCGCCCACGCAGAACCCTCGCCACCCACGCTATGCTCTATCTTGGTGCAAGATTGAGTGCAATGCCCCGATTTGCTCCCCAATCTGGTTCAAATTAAACGTTTCATCAAGACTTTCTGATCCGAATTTGCGCAGATCCAGGCCTTTATCGGCAAATCCCGCTTCTTTTCGGAGCTTTGGTTTGTTTCTTGCATTTTTCTGTGGAGAGACTGGCATCAGCAGATGCACCCCGAGCCCGGCCCTGGCCAAAGAAGTGCCAGGCAAGCGCCAAAAGAGGTCAACGACGCCTTATGACCATCAGCGATGCGCAGCACCGTCTGCTTCTGGACAACCTGACCACCGCCACGTTGCTGCTCAACGCCGAGCTGCGCCTGGAGTACATGAACCCGGCCGCGGAAATGCTACTGGCCGTCAGTGGTCAACGTAGCCATGGGCAGTTCATCAGCGAGCTGTTTACCGAATCGACCGAAGCGCTCAGCTCGTTGCGCCAGGCGGTCGAACAGGCGCACCCGTTCACCAAGCGCGAAGCGCAGCTCACCTCGCTGACCGGGCAGACCATCACCGTCGACTACGCGGTAACGCCCATCCTGAACCAGGGCCAGACCCTGCTGTTGCTGGAGGTGCACCCACGCGACCGGCTGCTGCGCATCACCAAGGAAGAGGCCCAGCTGAGCAAACAGGAAACCACCAAGATGCTGGTGCGCGGCCTGGCCCACGAAATCAAGAACCCCCTCGGCGGCATTCGCGGCGCGGCCCAGCTGCTGGCCCGCGAGTTACCCGAAGAAGGCCTGCGCGATTACACCAACGTGATCATCGAAGAGGCCGACCGCCTGCGTAACCTGGTCGACCGCATGCTCGGTTCGAACAAGCTGCCATCCCTGGCCATGACCAACATCCACGAAGTGCTGGAGCGGGTCTGCAGCCTGGTCGACGCCGAAAGCCAGGGCTGCATCACTTTGGTGCGCGATTACGACCCAAGCCTGCCGGACGTGCTGATCGACCGCGAGCAGATGATCCAGGCCGTGCTCAACATCGTGCGTAACGCCATGCAGGCGATCAGTTCGCAGAACGAGCTGCGCCTGGGCCGCATCACCCTGCGCAGCCGCGCCTTGCGCCAGTTCACCATCGGCCATGTTCGCCATCGCCTGGTCGCGCGGGTGGAGATCATCGATAACGGCCCGGGCATTCCGCCGGAACTGCAAGACACCCTCTTCTATCCCATGGTCAGCGGCCGCCCGGACGGTACCGGGCTGGGCCTGGCCATTACCCAGAACATCATCAGCCAGCACCAGGGCCTGATCGAGTGCGAAAGCCACGCAGGCCACACCGCCTTCTCGATCTACCTGCCCCTGGAACAAGGAGCCACCGCCTCATGAGCCGAAGTGAAACCGTATGGATCGTCGACGATGATCGCTCCATCCGCTGGGTCCTGGAAAAAGCCCTGCAACAAGAAGGCATGACCACCCAGAGCTTCGACAGCGCAGATGGCGTGATGGGCCGCCTGGCACGCCAGCAGCCGGATGTGATCATTTCCGATATCCGCATGCCGGGCGCCAGTGGCCTCGACCTGCTGGCACAGATCCGCGAACACCATCCGCGCCTGCCGGTCATCATCATGACCGCCCATTCCGACCTCGACAGCGCCGTGGCGTCGTACCAGGGCGGTGCCTTCGAGTACCTGCCCAAGCCGTTCGATGTGGACGAAGCCGTCTCGCTGGTAAAGCGCGCCAACCAGCACGCCCAGGAACAGCAAGGCCTGGATGTGCCACAGAACCTGGCGCGCACCCCGGAGATCATTGGTGAAGCCCCGGCGATGCAGGAGGTGTTCCGCGCCATTGGCCGCCTCAGCCATTCCAACATCACCGTACTGATCAACGGCGAGTCCGGCACCGGCAAAGAACTGGTCGCCCACGCCCTGCACCGTCACAGCCCGCGTGCAGCGTCGCCGTTCATTGCCCTGAACATGGCGGCCATCCCGAAGGATTTGATGGAGTCCGAGCTGTTCGGCCATGAGAAAGGTGCTTTCACCGGTGCTGCCAACCTGCGCCGGGGCCGCTTCGAACAGGCAGATGGCGGCACCTTGTTCCTCGACGAAATCGGTGACATGCCCGCCGACACCCAGACCCGCCTGCTGCGGGTACTGGCCGATGGCGAGTTCTACCGCGTTGGTGGCCATGTGCCAGTCAAGGTCGACGTGCGCATCATTGCTGCGACCCACCAGAACCTGGAGTCGCTGGTGCAGGCGGGCAAGTTCCGTGAGGACTTGTTCCACCGCCTGAACGTGATCCGCATCCACATTCCGCGGCTGGCTGACCGCCGCGAGGATATCCCTGCCCTCGCCCGCCACTTCCTCGCCCGCGCCGCGCAAGAGCTGGCAGTCGAGCCGAAGATCCTCAAGCCGGAAACCGAAGAGTTCATCCGCAACCTGCCATGGCCGGGCAACGTGCGGCAGATGGAAAACACCTGCCGCTGGATCACCGTGATGGCTTCCAGCCGCGAGGTGCTGATCGGCGACCTGCCGCCCGAGCTGCTGAACCTGCCACAGGATGCCGCACCGGTAACCAACTGGGAGCAGGCCCTGCGTCAGTGGGCCGACCAGGCGTTGGCGCGTGGGCAGTCGAACCTGCTGGACAGTGCGGTGCCGAGTTTTGAACGGATCATGATCGAGACGGCGCTCAAGCACACCGCCGGACGGCGCCGGGATGCGGCGCTGTTGCTGGGTTGGGGGCGTAACACCCTGACGCGCAAGATTAAGGAACTGGGGATGAATGTGGCGGGTGGGGATGACGAGGAAGGTGACGAGCACTGAGCTCCAAGGTAACCCGTAAGATCTTTGGGGCTGCAGCGCAGCCCATCGCGACGCAAGGCCGCTCCTACAGGAGAACGCGAACCCCTGTAGGAGCGGCCTTGTGTCGCGATGGGCCGCAAAGCGGCCCCAGCTATTTCAGCCCCGATGCACCGATCCTGTGCCCGATGCACCTCTGGAAGGCACAAATCCCCTCAAAACCCGGCCAAATCCCCCTCAAAGCCCAACATTCACGGGCTTTGCAAAATTGGCACGCCCCCTGCAATAGCTAATACATACCCAGTTTCGGGGGCCCTGGTACAGGCAGGCCGGGTGAACCCCTCTTTTATTCGCAGCACCGCCCGTTTTGGGGACCTCGGTACAGGCAGGCCGGGTCATCCCCCCTTTATACGCTGTAACCCCTTTTGGGGACCCTGGTACAGGCAGGCCGGGATATCCCCTCTTTTATTCGTGCAGTTTTACCTGCACCCGCCAACGCCCATCGTCCTCTGCACCGGCCCACTCGCCGTGCAGGGGACGCGCGGCAATCACCGTCAGCAACAACCCCTTATCACTCTTCTGCACCCGCCAACTGACCGGCTTGCCCTGCAGGCTCAATTGCCCTTGCTGGGCCTTGCCCTGGGCCTGGAACAGCAGCGCAACCGTGCCTTCCACATTCTCGCCATGCAGCTTGGGTTCTTCGTTGAACCACAGCGTCAGGCCATCTTGTACCACCTCCACCAGCTGCAGCTCACGCTCGTCGGGCGCGGTCAGGCGGCCGATCATCAGGCCTACCATCAGACCGACAATCGCCAATGACAGCATTACCCGTGGGAAGGCTTTCGAACGCACGTCCGGTTCAGGGGTAGAATGCCCGTCATCTTCACGCTTGGAGCCGTGCATGTTTCACGTCATCCTTTTTCAACCAGAAATTCCGCCGAATACCGGCAACATCATTCGCCTGTGCGCCAACAGCGGCTGCGACCTGCACCTGATCGAACCCATCAGCTTCGAACTGGATGACAAGCGCCTGCGGCGCGCGGGGCTGGATTACCATGAGTATGCCACGCTCAAGCGCCACGAGAGCCTGGCCGGATGCCTGGCAAGCCTGGGTAATCCAAGGCTGTTCGCCTTTACCACCAAGGGCTCGCACCCGTTCCACGAAGTGGCCTATCAGCCGGGCGACGCCTTCCTGTTCGGGCCAGAGAGCCGCGGGTTGCCGGCCGAGGTGCTGGACAGCCTGCCGGCCGAACAACGGCTGCGCCTGCCAATGCAGCCGGGGTGCCGTAGCCTGAACCTGTCCAATACCGTGGCGGTGACGGTGTATGAGGCCTGGCGGCAGAACGGGTTTGCCGGTAGCTGATGCATTGGCCGGAACAGGCAACAAAAAAGCGCCCCGAGAGGCGCTTTCTTGATACCGGCAGTGATTACTGCACAGTCGGCACTTCGCCCGCTTCCTGCATGCGCTGCATTTCTTGCGCATACAGGGCGTCGAAGTTGACCGGCGACAGCATCAGGGCCGGGAACGAACCGCGGGTCACCAGGCTGTCCAGGGTCTCGCGGGCGTACGGGAACAGGATGTTCGGGCAGAACGCACCCAGGGTGTGGCTCATCGAAGCCGCGTCCAGGTTGGCGATCAGGAAGATACCGGCCTGCTGCACTTCAGCAATGAAGGCCACTTCGTCACCGTTCTTTACGGTAACCGACAGGGTCAGCACCACTTCGTGGAAGTCACCTTCCAGGGCTTTCTGCTTGGTGTTCAGGTCCAGGGCTACACTCGGCTCCCAGGTCTGACGGAAGATCTGCGGGCTTTTCGGGGCCTCGAACGACAGGTCGCGCACATAGATGCGCTGCAGGGAGAACTGAGGGCTGTTGTCTTCTGCAGCAGCGCCGTTGGTCTGTTGGTCAGTCATGGCAGGTCCTTATCCTAATGTTTTTGAATGCAGTGCAAATCAGGCCGCCAGCAGCGCGTCGAGCTTGCCGGCGCGCTCCAGGGCATAGAGGTCATCGCATCCACCGACATGGGTGCTGCCGATCCAGATCTGCGGCACCGACGTACGGCCGGCCTTCTGGCTCATCTCGGCGCGAACCTGCGGCTTGCCGTCGACCTTGATTTCTTCGAAGGCCACGCCCTTGCTCTCGAGCAGGTACTTGGCGCGCATGCAGTAGGGGCAGTAGTCGCTGGAATAGACGATGACGGGCTTCATATCACTTCACCAGGGGCAGGTTATCGGCTTTCCAGCTGGAAACGCCACCGCTCAGTTTGGCGGCGGTGTAACCAGCCTTGAGCAGTTCGCGGCAGTGGGTGCCGGACTGCTGGCCCATCGCGTCGACGACGATCAGGGTCTTCTCTTTGTGCTTGTCCAGCTCGCTCATGCGGGCGGCCAGCTTGTCCTGCGGAATGTTGATGGCACCGACGATGTGGCCGGCGGCGTATTCCTTGGCAGTACGGATGTCGATGACCAGACCCTTGTCGGCGTTGACCAGGGCGGTCAGTTGGCCATTGCTCAGGCTCTGGCCGCCACGGCGGATTTCATTGAGCAGCAGCAGGACCAGCAGAACAACGAAGATCGCAACCAGGATGTAGTGATCTGTCGCGAATTGAATCAGGTGAGCAACCATCAGCGGTGTTCCAGGCGATTGAAAATGCCGGCCAGTATACACAGCCCCCCAGTACCACCAAAGCCCGACGGGCCGGCCGCAAAGGTACCTTCATGTTGCCGCATTGGCCGCGCTGGTCAGGGAACAGGACGAATATTCGCCGCAGGTGGCGTATTTGCCCTAAAATGCGTGTCTTTATCATCTTTGAACAACCGTGAGTTTGATTGATGACGAGTACGCCCAAACCCCTGGTCCTGATCATCCTGGATGGCTTCGGCCACAGCGATATCCCCGAACACAACGCCATCTTTGCCGCCAACACACCGGTCTATGATCGCCTGCGCGCCACCCGGCCGCATGGCCTCATTTCCGGCTCGGGCATGGATGTCGGCCTGCCGGACGGGCAGATGGGCAACTCCGAAGTCGGTCACATGAACCTGGGGGCCGGCCGCGTCGTCTACCAGGACTTCACCCGCGTCACCAAAGCGATCCGCGATGGCGAGTTCTTCGAAAACCCGGTGCTCACCGGCGCCGTGGACCAGGCAACCAGTGCCGGCAAGGCCGTGCACATCCTCGGCCTGCTGTCTGATGGTGGCGTGCACAGCCACCAGGACCACCTGGTGGCCATGGCCGAACTGGCTGCGCAGCGCGGCGCAGAAAAAATCTACCTGCACGCCTTCCTCGACGGCCGCGACACCCCGCCACGCAGCGCACAGTCGTCCATCGAACTGCTCGACGGCACTTTCGCCAAGCTGGGCAAGGGCCGCATCGCCACCCTGATCGGCCGCTACTTTGCCATGGACCGCGACAATCGCTGGGACCGCGTCAGCGCCGCCTACAACCTGATCGTCGACAGCGCCGCCGAGTACACCGCTGACACCGCCCAGGCCGGCCTGGAAGCGGCCTACGCCCGTGACGAGAGCGACGAGTTCGTCAAGGCCACGCGCATTGGGGAAGCGGTCAAGGTTGAAGACGGCGATGCCGTGATCTTCATGAACTTCCGCGCCGACCGCGCTCGCGAGCTGTCGCGTGCGTTCGTCGAAACCGAGTTCAACGAGTTCCCGCGTGCCCGCCTGCCAAAACTGGCGGCCTATATCGGCCTGACCCAGTACTCGGCCAAGATCCCGGCCCCGGCGGCCTTTGCACCTTCCAGCCTGAACAATGTGCTGGGCGAGTACCTGGCCAAGAACGGCAAGACCCAGCTGCGCATCGCCGAGACCGAGAAGTACGCCCACGTCACCTTCTTCTTCTCGGGCGGGCGTGAAGAGCCGTTCGAAGGCGAAGAACGCATCCTGATCCCGTCGCCGAAGGTTGCCACCTACGACCTGCAGCCGGAAATGAACGCACCGCAAGTGACCGATCGCATTGTCGAAGCTATCGAACAGCAGCGTTACGACGTGATCGTGGTCAACTACGCCAACGGCGACATGGTTGGCCACACAGGCGTGTTCGAGGCGGCGGTCAAGGCGGTCGAAGCGCTGGATACCTGCATAGGGCGCATTGTCGAAGCGCTGGAAAAGGTAGACGGCGAAGCGCTGATCACCGCCGACCACGGCAACGTCGAGCAGATGGAAGACGAATGCACTGGCCAGGCGCACACCGCGCACACCACCGAGCCGGTGCCGTTCATTTATGTGGGCAAACGCAACGTCAAGGTACGCGAGGGTGGTGTGCTGGCCGACGTGGCGCCGACCATGCTGAAGCTGCTGGGGCTGGAAAAGCCGGTGGAAATGACCGGTACGTCGATCCTGGTCGACGCCTGATTCGGTGTATCGGGGCCGCTTGGCGCCCCTTCGCGGGCACGCCCGCTCCCACAGAACCGGCTGCACTCGTTGCTTTTGTGGGAGCGGGCATGCCCGCGAAGGGCCGCCAAGCGGCCCCGATTGCACATGAATTCCAGACCAACGCCCCCCTGCACCCGCAGCGAGGCGTTTTTTTTGCCTGCCCGGGCGGGCATACTAGGCCAGTCTCCATCCTTGGTACGCCAAACCCCATGCTTCGCGCCCTGATCCTACTCGCCCTGTCTTGCCTGCTCAGCCCGGCCTTCGCCGATGAGCGTGTGCAGACCCAGCAGCAACTGGACGCCACCCGCCAGGATATTGCCGAGCTCAAGAAGACGCTGGGCAAGCTCCAGGAAGAAAAGGCCGGTGTGCAAAAGGACCTCAAAGCCACCGAGACCGACATCGGTAACCTCGAAAAGCAGGTGGAGGCTCTGCAGCAAGAACTAAAAAAGACCGAGGGCGATCTGGAGCGCCTTGATACCGAGAAAAAAAAACTCCAGAGCGCCCGCATTGAACAACAGCGACTGATCGCCATTCAGGCCCGTTCGGCCTACCAGAACAACGGCCGCGAGGAATACCTCAAGCTGCTGCTCAACCAGCAGAACCCCGAGAAGTTCGCGCGCACCCTCACCTACTACGATTACCTGAGCAAGGCGCGCCTGGAGCAATTGCGCACCTTCAACGAGACCTTGCGCCAGCTGGCCAACGTCGAGCAGGAAATAGCCGGCCAGCAGCAACAGCTGCTGGCCCAGCGCGCCGACCTGGACAGCCGCCGCCAGGCGCTGGAAGCCGAGCGCGGCAAGCGCCAGCAGGTGCTGGCCAAGCTCAACGGCGACATGAAAGACCGCGACCAGAAGCTGCAGGCCCGCGAGCAGGACCAGGCCGATCTGTCCAAAGTCCTCAAGACCATTGAGGAAACCCTGGCCCGGCAGGCCCGCGAAGCTGAAGAAGCGCGCAAGAAAGCCTTGCTGGCCCAGCAGGAAGCGGAAAAACGCCGCCAGCAGGAAGCCCTGGCCGCCGCCGCTGCCCGCGAACAGGCCCAAGAACCCGTGGAACCACCGAAAAAGGCCCGCACCACCCTCGGCCCGATGGTTTCCACCGACGGCGCAAGCTACGGCGGCGCATTTTCTTCAGCGCGGGGAAAACTTCCTTGGCCCGTGAATGGTCGATTGCTGGCACGCTTCGGTGATGCCCGCGGCAGCGACGCCCGTGCCAAGTGGGATGGGGTGATGATCAGCGCCAACCCGGGCACCCAGGTACGTGCGGTGCACGGCGGGCGCGTGGTATTCGCCGACTGGTTGCGCGGCGCCGGGCTTCTGGTCATTCTCGACCATGGCAACGGTTACCTGAGTCTGTACGGCCACAACCAGAGCCTGCTCAAGAGCGCCGGTGATATCGTCAAGGCCGGCGAAGCCATTTCCACCGTTGGCGACAGCGGTGGCCAGGACGCAGCAGGCTTGTATTTCGCCATCCGTCAGCAGGGCCGGCCTACCGACCCTTCGCAGTGGTGCCGAGGCTAGTCAAATTTATACGGCGTAGACTGAGTGCTGCGCCGATGCTCCCCAGGGAGCGCTTACAGGATCAGGAGTTCGTTCGACATGCTGCACTCGCCTCGTCTCACCCAGCTGGCCCTGTCCATCGCTCTGGCGGTCGGCGCGCCCCTGGCCACCGCCGCAGAGCCGGCCAAGGCCGCCGCCGTGCCAGCCACCGAGGTGACCGCCAAGGCGCCGCTGCCGCTGGAAGAGCTGCGCACCTTCGCCGAGGTGATGGACCGGATCAAGGCTGCCTACGTCGAACCGGTCGATGACAAGACCCTGCTGGAAAACGCCATCAAGGGCATGCTCAGCAACCTCGACCCGCACTCCGCCTACCTCGGCCCCGAGGACTTCCAGGAGCTGCAGGAAAGCACCAGCGGCGAGTTCGGCGGGCTGGGCATCGAGGTGGGCCAGGAAGACGGCTTCATCAAGGTGGTCTCGCCAATCGACGACACCCCGGCTTCGCGTGCCGGTGTGCAGGCGGGCGACCTGATCGTCAAGATCAACGGCGCCCCGACCCGTGGCCAGACCATGACCGAAGCGGTCGACAAGATGCGCGGCAAGATCGGCGAAAAGATCACCCTGACCTTGGTGCGCGACGGCGGCAACCCGTTCGACGTGACTCTGGCCCGCGCGGTCATCCAGGTCAAGAGCGTGAAGAGCCAGCTGCTGGAGAACGACTACGGCTACATCCGCATCACCCAGTTCCAGGTCAAGACCGGTGACGAAGTGGGCAAGGCGCTGGCCAAGCTGCGCAAGGACAACGGCAAAAAGTTGCGCGGGGTAGTGCTGGACCTGCGCAACAACCCGGGCGGCGTGTTGCAGTCGGCGGTGGAAGTGGCCGACCACTTCCTGACCAAGGGCCTGATCGTCTACACCAAGGGCCGCATCGCCAACTCCGAACTGCGCTTCTCCGCCGACCCGGCCGACGCCAGCGACGGCGTGCCATTGGTCGTGCTGATCAATGGCGGCAGCGCGTCGGCCTCGGAAATTGTCGCCGGCGCCCTGCAAGACCAGAAACGCGCGGTGCTGATGGGTACCGACAGCTTCGGCAAAGGTTCGGTACAGACCGTGCTGCCGCTGGCCAACGACCGCGCCCTGAAGCTGACCACTGCGCTGTATTTCACCCCCAACGGCCGCTCGATCCAGGCCCAGGGCATCGTCCCCGATATCGAAGTGCGCCCGGCCAAACTCACCGCCGAAGTCGACACCGACAATTTCAAGGAAGCCGACCTGCAGGGCCACCTGGGCAACGGCAACGGCGGCGCCGACCGCCCGACCGGCAGCAGCAAACGCAAGGAACGTCCGCAGGACGATGACTTCCAGCTGAGCCAGGCCCTGAGCCTGCTCAAAGGCCTGAACATCACCTCGGGCAAATGATCAACACGATGCGTTACCTGCTGTGTCTGTTGTTCTGCCTGATGGCCGGCGTCGCGCAAGCGGCGCCGACCGGCAAGGCCTACATGAGCATCATCATCGACGACCTGGGCCAGAGCACGGAGCGCGACAGCCGCACCCTGGCCCTGCCCGGCCCGGTCACCATGGCGATCATGCCCGATACGCCGCATGCCACCGACTTCGCCCGCCAGGCCCACAAGGCCGGCAAGACAGTGATCCTGCACATGCCCATGGACCCAGCCACCGGGCCCTATGCCTGGCACCCGGGCATCGCCATCGAGGAACTGGCCCGCCGGCTGGATGCGGCCTTGGCGAAGGTGCCCTACGCCGCCGGCATCAACAACCATATGGGTAGCCGCATGACGGCACAGCGTGAGCCCATGGCCTGGTTGATGGGTGAACTGCAGCAACGTCACCTGTTCTTCGTCGACAGCCGTACCAGCGCCGCCACCGTGGCCGCAGCCGAGGCCCAGCGCATCGGCCTGGCCCATGTTTCGCGGGATGTGTTCCTCGACGATGTGCGCACTACCGAGGCGATCACCGGGCAGTTGCAGCAAGGCATCGCCCTGGCGCGCAAGCAAGGGTCTGCGGTACTGATCGGGCATCCTTACCCACAAACCCTCGACGTGCTGGAACGGGCACTGCCACAGCTCAAGGCCCAGGGCATCGAACTGATCAGGCTCAGCCAGATGATCGCCGTGCGCAGCAACCAGGCGATGCCTAGGCATGGCAAGAATGGCCGTTACACCAATCGCTGAGAAGCTGGGGCTGCTTTGCAGCCCTTCGCGGGCACGCCCGCTCCCACAGGGATCGCGCCGGCTTCAGGCCCTGTGACAATCCTGTGGGAGCGGGCATGCCCGCGAAGGGCCGCAAAGCGGCCCCAATAAAAAACCCCGCTCAGTGAGCGGGGTTTTCTTTTGCATCAACAGCAATCAGCTATACACACGCCCCAGCAACTGGCGGTGGCTTTCGAACTGATCCAGCACATCACGCACGATCTGCTCCGGCGCAAAGCCCATCAGGTCATACTCCTGGCTGCCGTCGTGCAGGTACACCTCGGCGCGGTAGTAGCGCTGACGCACTTCCGGTTCGCCTTCAACCGGCGCCTCGCTCGGCGCGGCCATGTAGCCGTCCAGGCTCACTTCATAAACGAACGGGTTACCCTCGTCCATCATCACCCGCAGGCCCATCATGTTGCGCGACTGGCCAACGCGGGTTTCCACCTCGAAGCCCAGGGTCTGCAACTGCGCGGCCGCTTCTTTCAGCGCCGGGCTGACCTGCTTGTCCATGAAGCGCTGCACCACAGCCTGGGTCGGTTGCAGCTCCAGCTGGGTCAGGCGCTCGCTGAAACCGCGACGGCCACGGGCGGCCAGCTCGGCGCGTTCGCTTTCTACTGCAACGTCCTGCTTCATGGCCTTGTACAGGCCGAACATGAACAGCACCAGCACCACCGAGAACGGCAGGCCTGCCAGCACGACCATGGTCTGCATGGCTTCGAAGTTGCCGGCAAACAGCAGGCCGATGGTGACCAGGGTGATGACCACCGACCAGAACACCACCATCCAGTGCGGGGCGTCTTCGTCGACCTTGCCGCCTTTGCACGACAGGTTGGCCATCATCACCGCACCGGAGTCGGCCGGGGTAAGGAACAGCACAAAGCCGACAAATACCGCCACACCAATCACAATCTTGGCCGCCGGGAAGTATTCCAGCAGCTGGTAGATCGACATTGACGGCTGTTCCAGCGCGGTCTTGCCCAGCTCCACCGCCCCCTGGTTGATCACCAGGTCCAGTGCGGTGTTGCCGAAGATCGACAGCCAGGCCAAAGTGAAGCCCAGCGGGATCAACAGCACGCCGCTGACCAGCTGGCGCACGGTACGGCCCTTGGAGATACGGGCAATGAACATGCCGACGAACGGGCCCCAGGAGATCCACCAGGCCCAGTAGAACACGGTCCACAGGCCCAGCCAGCGCTCGGACTTGCCGGCTTCGCCTTCGTACACGTAAAGGTCGAAGGTTTTCAGCACGATGCCGTTGAGGTAGTCGCCAACGTTCTGCACAAAGCCGTTGAACAGGTGCAGGGTATTGCCCGCCAGCAGCACGAACAGCAGCAGGCCGCTGAACAGCAGGATGTTCAGGTTGGACAGGCGGCGAATGCCGTTTTCCACGCCCGAAACCGCCGCCACGGTGGCCACGCCGGCCATGACCAGGATCACCACCAGCAGGTTGGTCTGGCTGTGCTCCATGCCGAACAGGTATTCAAGGCCCGAGGACACCTGCATCGAGCCGATCCCCAGGTTGGTCACCAGGCCCAGCAGGGTCACGAACATGCCGAAGATGTCCACCGCGTTGCCGGCAGCACCCTTGACCCAACGCTCACCCACCAGCGGGTACAGCGCCGAGCGCAGTGCCAGCGGCTGGTTGTGACGGTAGGCGAAGTAACCCACGGCCAGGCCGACCAGGGCGTAGATCGCCCAGCCATGCAGGCCCCAGTGCAGGAAGGTCAGCTGCAGGCCCTGGCGCGCCGCTTCGAGGCTGGCCGGGGTCCCTTCCGGTGGGTTGAAGTAATGGTCCAGCGGCTCGGAAGCGCCAAAGTACAGCAGCGAAATGCCGATACCGGAAGAGAACAGCATGCCGGCCCAGGCGCCGTAGCTGAAGTCAGGCTGGTCGTCCTTGCCACCCAGCTTGAGCTTGCCGTAGTCGGAGAAGGCCAGGTAGACGACGAACAGCAGGTAACCGCAGATCACCAGCATGTAGTACCAGCCAAAGGTACGCGTCAGCCATTTCTGGGCCACGCCCAGCACCTGGCCGGCGGTATCGGGTACAGCGATCAGCAAGGCAGTCAGAACAAGGATCATCAGCGCGGAGGTGAAGAACACCACGTGGTTGACCCGTACCCTCTCGGCGGGGGGCTTGGTAAGTGAGGCAGAACTCATTGCACGAATGCTCCGGGCAGTACGGCTATGGAGGCTAATCAGTGTTTCCCGAGCAATTGGTGGAATATCCCCACTGCGTCAGGTGTTATAAAAGCACCCTGGAAACCGTGATCCCGAATCGATACGTTGCAAAAAAACAGACAGGTGGCCTGCTGAAAATGCCCACGCATCCGCAGAGGTGCGCGCATTCGTCACAGATCACCCCGCCCGCTCCAAGGGCCTGTCGCAGGGCCAGAGACCGTACGGCAGAATCTGCATTTCGCATCGCTCATGCCCGTCAACGCCTTGTATTCCGGGGGTTACACGATTTCCTGGGGTGTCAATCCGTGCCATTTCGACCGCCTTGTAAGCTGTCAATGGCACAAATTGTCGCAGAGCTTATTCTTTATTGATTGAACGTTCAATCAAAACAAAATAGACTGGCCTTCGCCGAGTCAGCCGCCCGTCGTCTGCTCGCAGGCCTGAGGAGATAGCAAGATGCCCAAGGTCGGTATGCAACCCATCCGCCGCCAGCAGTTGATCGAAGCCACGTTGCAGGCGGTCGATCAGGTCGGTCTGGGGGACGCCAGCATTGCGCTGATTGCCCGTTTGGCCGGTGTGTCGAACGGCATCATCAGTCACTACTTTCGGGACAAGAACGGCCTGATAGCAGCGACGATGGGTTACATCATGAGCATGCTCAACGAAGGCGTCAGAGCACGCCGTCAGGCCCTGACGGACGACAGCCCGCGCGCTCACCTGAAAGTGATCATCGAGGGCAACTTCGATGCCAGCCAGGTGAACGGCCCGGCAATGAAAACCTGGTTGGCCTTCTGGGCTTCCAGCATGCACCAGCCCGATTTGCACAGGTTGCAGCGGATCAACGACCACCGCTTGTATTCCAACCTGTGCTGCCAGTTCCGCCGCGCCCTGCCGCTCTATCATGCGCGTAAGGCAGCCCGCGGCCTGGCAGCCCTGATCGACGGCCTGTGGCTGCGTGGCGCCCTGTCGGGTGATGCATTCGACACCGACCAGGCGATACGGATTGCTTACGAATACATGGATCTACAACTGGCTAAACAGCACACCCTGGGCACAAACGACCAGGCCGCTGAACCAGCACGCACGGCCCTTGCCAACCCGGCAGGAGCGTGACGCGCAAGCCAAACCACACACTGCACTTGCGAGGACACTATGGCCCGTTTCGGAACGCAAAAACTCTACATTGATGGCGCTTACGTCGACGCTGGCAGCGACGCCACCTTCGAAGCCATCAACCCGGCCACTGGCGAAGTCCTCGCCCACGTACAGCGTGCTACCGAGGCCGACGTCGAGAAGGCTGTGGAAAGCGCCGAGCGCGGCCAGAAAGTCTGGGCTGCGATGACCGCCATGCAGCGTTCGCGCATCCTGCGCCGCGCCGTCGACATCCTGCGCGAGCGCAACGATGAGCTGGCTCAGCTGGAAACCCTGGACACCGGCAAGTCGTACTCCGAAACCCGCTACGTCGACATCGTCACCGGCGCCGACGTGCTGGAATACTATGCAGGCCTGGTACCGGCCATCGAAGGCGAGCAGATCCCGCTGCGCGAATCGTCCTTCGTCTACACCCGCCGCGAGCCGCTGGGCGTGACCGTGGGTATCGGCGCCTGGAACTACCCGATCCAGATCGCCCTGTGGAAATCCGCCCCGGCCCTGGCCGCCGGCAACGCGATGATCTTCAAGCCGTCGGAAGTCACCTCGCTGACCACCCTGAAACTGGCCGAGATCTACACCGAAGCCGGCCTGCCGAATGGCGTGTTCAACGTGCTGACCGGCAGCGGCCGCGAAGTCGGCACCTGGCTGACCGAGCACCCGCGCATCGAAAAAGTCTCCTTCACCGGCGGCACCACTACCGGCAAGAAAGTCATGGCCAGCGCCTCCAGCTCCTCGCTGAAGGAAGTCACCATGGAACTGGGCGGCAAGTCGCCACTGATCATCTGCGCCGACGCCGACCTGGACAAGGCCGCCGACATCGCCATGATGGCCAACTTCTACAGCTCGGGCCAGGTGTGCACCAACGGCACCCGCGTGTTTATCCCGGCTGAAATGAAAGCTGCTTTCGAAGCCAAGATCGCCGAGCGTGTTGCCCGCATCCGCGTTGGCAACCCGGAAGACGAAAACACCAACTTCGGCCCGCTGGTCAGCTTCGCCCACATGGAAAACGTGCTGGGCTACATCGCCAAGGGTAAAGAAGAAGGTGCCCGCGTACTGTGCGGCGGCGAGCGTCTGACCGAAGGTGACTTCGCCAAGGGCGCCTTCGTGGCCCCGACCGTGTTCACCGACTGCACCGACGACATGACCATCGTCAAGGAAGAGATCTTCGGCCCGGTCATGAGCATCCTGTCCTACGAGACCGAAGAAGAAGTGATCCGTCGTGCCAACGACACCGAGTACGGCCTGGCCGCTGGTGTGTGCACCAACGACATCACCCGCGCCCACCGCATCATCCACAAGCTGGAAGCCGGTATCTGCTGGATCAATGCCTGGGGTGAATCGCCGGCCGAAATGCCGGTCGGTGGCTACAAGCAGTCGGGCGTCGGCCGTGAGAACGGCGTCAGCTCGCTGGCTCAATACACTCGCATCAAGTCGGTCCAGGTAGAGCTGGGCGGCTACAACTCGGTTTTCTAAGCCCTGTCTAGCCACGCCCGTGCCGCTGTGCACGGGCGTTCCCGCTCCCTGATCACCGCCAACACGAGGGTACTTTCATGTCCCAAGAATTCGATTACATCATCGTCGGTGCCGGTTCGGCCGGTAACACCCTGGCCACCCGCCTGACCGAAGACGCCGGCGTCACCGTCCTGCTGCTGGAAGCCGGTGGCCCTGACTACCGCTTCGACTTCCGCACCCAGATGCCAGCCGCCCTGGCCTTCCCGCTGCAGGGCCGCCGCTACAACTGGGCCTACGAGACCGACCCGGAGCCGCACATGGACGGCCGCCGCATGGAATGTGGCCGCGGCAAGGGCCTGGGTGGCTCGTCGCTGATCAACGGCATGTGCTACATCCGCGGCAACGCCATGGACTTCGACGGCTGGGCAGAAATGCCAGGCCTGGAAGACTGGACCTACCTGGATTGCCTGCCGTACTTCCGTAAAGCCGAAACCCGCGACATCGGCCCGAACGATTACCACGGTGGTGAAGGCCCGGTCAGCGTTGCCACGCCAAAGGCCGGCAACAACCCGCTGTTCCACGCCATGGTCGAAGCCGGCGTGCAGGCTGGTTACCCGCGCACCGAAGACCTCAACGGCTACCAGCAGGAAGGCTTCGGCCCGATGGACCGTTCGGTCACCAAGAACGGCCGCCGCTCCAGCACCGCCCGTGGCTACCTGGACCAGGCCAAGAAGCGCCCGAACCTGACCATCGTCACCCATGCCCTGAGCGACCGTATCCTGTTCGACGGCAAGCGCGCCGTTGGCGTGACCTACCTGGTTGGCGACAGCGAAGAGCGTGTTGAAGCCCGTGCCCGCAAGGAAGTGATCGTAAGCTCCGGCGCCATCGCGTCGCCGCAGCTGCTGCAGCGCTCCGGCGTCGGCCCGCGTCACCTGCTGGAAAGCCTCGACATCCCGGTTGTACACGACCTGCCAGGTGTTGGTGAAAACCTGCAGGACCACCTTGAGCTGTACCTGCAGTACGCCTGCACCCAGCCGGTATCGCTGTACCCATCGCTGCTGTGGTGGAACCAGCCGGCCATCGGTGCCGAGTGGCTGTTCAACGGCACCGGCATCGGCGCCAGCAACCAGTTCGAGGCTGGCGGTTTCATCCGTACCCGCCCTGAATTCAAGTGGCCGAACATTCAGTACCACTTCCTGCCGGTGGCCATTAACTACAACGGCTCCAACGGCGTTAAGGAACACGGCTTCCAGGCGCACATGGGTTCCATGCGTTCGCCTGCCCGTGGCCGCATCCAGGCCAAGTCGAAAGACCCGCGCCAGCACCCGAGCATCCTGTTCAACTACATGTCCACCGAGCAGGACTGGCAGGAATTCCGTGACGGCATTCGCCTGACCCGCGAGATCATGGCCCAGCCGGCGCTGGACCCGTACCGTGGCCGCGAGATCAGCCCGGGCGCCGACGTGCAAACCGACGAGCAGCTGGACAAGTTCATCCGCGAGCACGCCGAAACCGCCTTCCACCCGTCCTGCTCGTGCAAGATGGGCACCGACGACATGGCAGTGGTTGACGGCGAAGGCCGCGTGCATGGCATGAAAGGCCTGCGTGTGGTCGATGCCTCGATCATGCCGCTGATCATCACCGGCAACCTCAACGCCACCACGATCATGATTGCCGAGAAGATCTCGGACAAGATCCGTGGCCGCAAGCCGCTGCCGCGCAGCACTGCCAAGTACTATGTGGCAGGTGATGCGCCGGTGAAAGGCAAGCCGATGCGTGAAGTGAAGCAGGCGTAACCCTTCACCGGCCTCTTCGCGGGCACGCCCAGGCAACACCAGAAAAGGCACCCATCGCGGTGCCTTTTCTACATCTGCAGAAACGCTTTACATGCTGCCAATTCATCAGGTTAGAATCGATTGGCACGCGACCTGCTAGCAGCATGCTATCTAGTCCTATTTCCCCGCGCTGTCCCGGAGTACCTGCCTTTGGATGCAAGCACCATCAACAGCCTGTTCTTGATCGGCGCATTGCTGGTGGGCGCAAGTATCCTGGTCAGTTCCCTGTCATCGCGCCTGGGCATCCCTATTCTGGTCATCATCCTCGCCGTCGGCATGGTCGCCGGTGTCGATGGTGGCGGCATCATCTTCAACAACTACCCGACCGCCTACCTGGTGGGCAACCTGGCATTGGCCGTGATCCTGCTGGACGGTGGCCTGCGCACGCGGGTAGCAAGCTTCCGCGTGGCGCTATGGCCGGCGCTGTCGCTGGCCACGGTCGGGGTGATGATCACCACCGCCCTCACCGGCCTGGTCGCCGCCTGGCTGTTCAACCTGAGCCTGATCCAGGGCCTGCTGATCGGCGCCATCGTCGGCTCCACCGATGCCGCTGCAGTGTTCTCGCTGCTGGGCGGCAAAGGCCTGAACGAGCGGGTTACCGCCACCCTGGAGATCGAATCAGGCAGCAACGACCCGATGGCGGTGTTCCTCACGGTCACCCTGATCGACATGATCGCCAGCGGCCAGACCGGTCTGCACTGGGGCCTGCTGGGCCACCTGTTGCGCGAGTTCGGCATTGGCGGGCTGCTGGGCCTGGGTGGCGGCTGGGTGATGCTGCAGCTGGTCAACCGCATCAACCTGGCCGGTGGCCTGTACCCGATCCTGGTGGTTGCCGGCGGCCTGGTGGTGTTCTCGCTGACCAACGCCCTGCACGGTAGCGGCTTCCTTGCCGTGTACCTGTGCGGCCTGGTGCTGGGCAACAAGCCTATCCGCAGCCGCCACGGCATCCTGCACATGCTTGACGGCATGGCCTGGCTGGCCCAGATCGGCATGTTCCTGGTGTTGGGGCTGCTGGTTACCCCCCACGACCTGCTGCCTATCGCCTTGCCGGCGCTAGGCCTGGCATTGTGGATGATTCTGGTGGCGCGGCCGCTGTCGGTGGTCGCTGCACTGCTGCCGTTCAAGGCCTTCCATGGCCGCGAAAAGGGCTTTATCTCCTGGGTAGGCCTGCGCGGCGCGGTGCCGATCATTCTGGCGGTGTTCCCGCTGATGGCCGGGCTGCCGGACGCCCAGCTGTTCTTCAACCTGGCGTTCTTCATCGTGCTGGTGTCACTGCTGGTGCAAGGCACCAGCCTGCCGTGGATGGCCAAACTGCTGAAAGTGACCGTGCCGCCAGACCCGGCGCCGATCTCCCGCTCAGCCCTGGAAGTGCACATCACCAGCGAGTGGGAAATGTTCGTCTACCGCCTGGGCGCCGAAAAATGGTGCATCGGTGCCGCCCTGCGCGAGCTGAAAATGCCCGAAGGCACGCGGATTGCCGCCCTGTTCCGTGGCGAGCAACTGCTGCACCCATCGGGCAGTACCGTGCTGGAAGTGGGCGATATGCTTTGCGTGATCGGCCACGAGCACAACCTGCCCGCCCTGGGCAAGCTGTTCAGCCAAGCGCCACAGCGTGGCCTGGACCTGCGTTTCTTTGGCGACTTCGTGCTCGAAGGTGATGCCGAACTGGGTGCCGTGGCTGCGCTTTACGGCCTGAAACTCGATGGCCTGGACGCGAAAATGCCGTTGGCGCAGTTCATCCGACAGAAGGTCGGAGGCGCTCCAGTAGTAGGTGACCAGGTCGATTGGCATGGCACGATCTGGACCGTGGCAACCATGGACGGGAACAAGATCCAGAAAGTGGGCGTCAGATTCCCCGAAGGAACGCGACCCGGACCAGGATTGTTCCTCTAAACTTCGTTTCTGCCGGATCCACAAGTAGTTTGCCTATGTCCCTGCGCGTGTACCTTCGCACAGCCCTGCTCGGGCTGTGCCTGTCCCTTTCCTTTGCGGCCACCGCAGCAGAGGCCCCGACCACCGCCAGCATCCAGAACAGCCTCGACAAGATCGCCGAGCGCAAACTGCCCGAGGCTGACCAGAAAGCCCTGCAGCAAGTGCTCGAACAGACGTTGAGCCTGCTTGCCAGCAAGGAAGACAACGAAAAGAAGCTCGCCGCCCTCAAGCAGCAGCTGACCAGTGCCCCCAAGGAAACCAGTGACAGCCAGAAGGAGCTGGCCAGGCTCAAGGAAAGCAAGGCGCAGCCCGTCGCCCAACGCTACGCTGCACTCTCGGTGCCCCAGCTCGAGCAAATGCTCAGCGAACGCAACACCCAGCAGGGCGAGCTACAGAAGGCGCTGTCCGAAGCCAACAGCCTGATCATCAATTCGCAAACCCGCCCGGAACGCGCCCAGGCCGAAATCAGCAACAGCCAGGCCCGCGCCCAGCAGATCAACAACATCCTTAAAACCGGCAAAGACGGCGGCAAGTCGATCAACGCCGACCAGCGCAACCAGCTCAATGCCGAACTCGCCTCGCTCAACGCGCTGACCCTGTTGCGCCGCCAGGAACTGGCCGGCAACAGCCTGCTGCAAGACCTGGGCAATGCTCGTCATGATTTGCTGATCGAGCGCGCCGCGCGCCTGGAGCAGGAAATCCAGGACCTGCAGACTCTGATCAACGGCAAGCGCCTGGCCCAGTCCCAGGAAGCGGTCACCCAGCAGTCGATCGAGGCCCAGAAGGCCGGTGGCAGCAGCCTGCTGGCCACCGAAAGCGCGATCAACCTCAAGCTCTCCGACTACCTGCTGAAAAGCACCGACCGCCTCAACGAGCTGACCCAGCAGAACCTGCGCACCAAGCAGCAGCTGGACAGCCTGACCCAGGCCGACCAGGCGCTGGACGAGCAGATCAACGTGCTCAAGGGTAGCCTGCTGCTGTCGAAGATCCTCTACAAGCAGAAGCAGACCCTGCCGCACCTGAAAGTTGATCGCGACCTGGCCGACCAGATCGCCGACACCCGCCTGTACCAGTTCGAGGTCAACCAGCAACGCGAACAGATGAGCAGCCCGGTCACCTACGTCGACAAGCTGCTCGCCGCCCAGGCGCAGGAAGACGTGAACCCGCAGCTGCGCAAGGCCTTGCTGGACGTGGCGATCACCCGCAGTGACCTGCTGGAGCGGCTGAACCGCGAACTGTCGGCACTGCTCAACGAATCGATCACATTGCAGCTCAACCAGAAGCAGCTGCTGGGCACCGCACAGAACCTGCGTACCACCCTCGACGAGCAGATGTTCTGGATCCCCAGCAACAAGCCCTTGGACTGGGACTGGCTGAGCTATGTACCCGAGCGCCTGGCCGACCAGGTCGCCAACCTGCCGTGGGGCTCGGGCCTGAAAGAGCTGACCGACGGCCTGAGCCAGCGCCCGCTGCTGTTCCTGCCGCTGTTGCTGGTGATCGGCGCGCTGTTGTGGCGGCGCAAGTACCTGTACCAACGGCTGGGCAAGGTGCACCAGGACATCGGCCACTTCCGCCGTGACAGCCAATGGCACACGCCCCAGGCGATCCTTATCAACATCCTCCTGGCGATGCCGGTCAGCCTCGGCCTGGCGCTGTGCAGCTACGCCCTGCAGATCGACGCCCGCGGGCAAAACGCCAACCTGGGCGCCGCACTCTGGCAACTGGCCCAGGCCTGGCTGGTGTTCTACACCGCCTACCGCATCCTCGCCCCCGGTGGCGTGGCCGAAATCCACTTCCGCTGGCACAAGCCGCAGGTCGAGTTCCTGCGTGGCTGGGTACGCCGCCTGGGTACCGTGGTGCTGGCGCTGGTCGGCGTGGTGGCGGTGGCCGAGCACCAGCCTTCGGCGCTGGCCGACGACGTGCTGGGTATCGGCGTGGTGCTGACCTGCTATGCACTGATGGCCTGGCTGCTCAGCCGCCTGCTGCTCAGCAGCCCCGCACACCGCGACACCTCGCTGTTCCGCAGGGCCGTCGGCGTAGCGTTCACCGCCCTACCCATCGCCCTGTTCGTCGCCGTGTGTTTCGGCTACTACTACACCGCGCTGAAGCTCACCGACCGACTCATCTACACCCTGTACCTGCTGCTGTTCTGGCTGGTGATCGAGGCTGCGTTCGTGCGCGGCCTGTCGGTGGCGGCACGGCGCCTGGCTTACCAGCGCGCGCTCAGCAAACGGGCTGCGGCCAAGGAAGGGCTGGATGGCGAAGTCATCACCGAAGAGCCGACGCTGGACATCGAGCAGGTCAACCAGCAGTCGCTGCGCCTGATCCGCCTGGCCCTGCTCGGCGGCTTCATCGCCGGCCTGTACTGGGTGTGGGCAGACCTGATCTCGGTGTTTGCCTACCTCAACAACTTCGTCCTGTACGAATACACCAGCGGCACCGGCGCCGCCGCCAGCATGGTGCCGATAAGCCTTGGCGACCTGCTGGGCGCGCTGGTGATCGTCGGCATCACCTTCGCCCTGGCGGGCAACTTGCCGGGCCTGCTGGAAGTGCTGGTGCTGTCACGCCTGAACCTGGCGCAAGGCAGCGCCTACGCCACCACCACGCTGCTGTCGTACACCATTGTCGGCATCGGTATCGTCAGTACCCTGTCGACCCTGGGGGTAAGCTGGGACAAGCTGCAATGGCTGGTGGCCGCGTTGTCGGTGGGCCTGGGCTTCGGCATGCAGGAAATCTTCGCCAACTTCATCTCCGGCATCATGATCCTGTTCGAGCGCCCGGTACGGATTGGCGACACCATCACCATCGGCAACCTGTCCGGCACGGTGAGCAAGATTCGCATCCGCGCTACCACCATCACCGACTTCGACCGCAAGGACATCATCGTCCCCAACAAGACCTTCATCACCGGCCAGCTGATCAACTGGTCGTTGACCGACACGGTTACCCGGGTGACGCTGAAGCTGGGCATCGACTACGGCTCGGACCTGGACCTGGTACGCGACCTGCTGCTCAAGGGCGCACACGAAAACCCGCGCGTGCTCAAGGACCCGGAGCCGATCGTGTACTTCCTCAACTTTGGTGAAAGCTCGCTGGACCACGAGTTGCGCATGCACGTGCGCGACCTGGGCGACCGCAACCCGACGCTGGACGAGATCAACCGCTACATCAACCGCGAATTCAAGGCCCACGACATCAAGATCTCGGTACGCCAGGTGGAGGTGTTCCTGATGGACCAGAAGGGCGGCAAGCAGCAGCTGATTCCGCTGGAGCAACCTAAACCGGATGGCACTGCACAGGCCTGAGTGGGTTCGAATGCTTTATTCTGTGCTGAATCTCAGGAGCAGCCCGTGAAAGCCCTCGACCAACTCACCTTCGACAACCGCTTCGCCCGCCTGGGCGATGCGTTCTCCACCCAGGTGCTGCCCGAGCCCATTGCAGACCCGCGCCTGGTGGTAGCCAGCGAGTCGGCCATGGCCTTGCTCGACCTCGACCCCGCCCAGGCCGACCTGCCGGTTTTCGCCGAGCTGTTCAGCGGCCATAAGCTGTGGGAAGAAGCCGACCCACGGGCGATGGTCTATTCCGGCCACCAGTTCGGCTCGTACAACCCACGCCTGGGCGATGGCCGCGGCCTGCTGCTGGCCGAAGTGCTCAACGACAAAGGCGAGCACTGGGACCTGCACCTCAAGGGCGCCGGCCAGACCCCGTATTCACGCATGGGCGACGGCCGCGCGGTGCTGCGCTCGTCGATCCGCGAATTCCTTGCCTCCGAAGCCCTGCACGCCCTCGGCATACCCAGCAGCCGGGCGCTGTGTGTGATCGGCTCCAGCACCGCGGTGTGGCGCGAAACCCGGGAAAGCGCGGCCATGCTTACCCGCGTGGCGCAGAGCCACGTGCGTTTCGGCCATTTCGAGTATTTCTACTACACCAAACAGCCCAAGCAGCAGCGTGTGCTGATCGACCATGTGCTGGAGCAACACTACCCCGAATGCCGTGACGACGAACAACCGTACCTGGCCATGTTCCGCACCATCGTCGAGCGCAACGCCGAACTGATCGCCCGCTGGCAGGCCTATGGCTTCTGCCACGGGGTGATGAACACCGACAACATGTCGATCCTGGGCATTACCTTCGACTTCGGCCCGTACGCCTTCCTCGACGACTTCGACGCCAACTTCATCTGCAACCACTCCGACGACCGTGGCCGCTACAGCTACGCCAACCAGGTGCCCATCGCCCACTGGAACCTCAGCGCGCTGGCCCAGGCACTGACCACCGTGATCGAGGTTGAGCCGTTGAAGGAAGCGTTGGGGCTGTTCCTGCCGCTGTACCAGGCCCACTACCTGGACCTGATGCGCCGGCGTCTAGGCCTGACCACTGCCGAGGACGACGACATGGCACTGGTCGAGCGCCTGCTGCAGTGCATGCAGCGTGGTGGCGTGGACTACAGCCTGTTCTTCCGCAAACTGGGTGAACAACCGGTGGCCGAGGCGCTGAAGGTGGTGCGCGACGACTTCATCGACCTGGCCGGCTTCGATGCCTGGGGTACAGACTACCTGGCCCGCTGTGAACGTGAACCCGGCAATGCCGAAGGCCGCCGTGAACGGATGCATGCGGTGAACCCGCTGTATGTGCTGCGCAACTACCTGGCGCAGAAAGCCATCGAAGCGGCTGAAGCGGGGGATTACAGTGAAGTGCGGCAATTGCACCAGGTACTGACCAGCCCCTTCGAGGAACAGCCCGGGATGCAGGCCTACGCCGAGCGGCCGCCGGAATGGGGCAAGCACCTGGAAATCAGCTGCTCTTCCTGATTGATGATTGCTCTACCGGCCCTATCGCCGGCAAGCCAGCTCCCACAGGTAACGCGCCAGACTTGAGGCAAGCGGTACCCCTGTGGGAGCTGGCTTGCCGGCGATAGGGCCCGAACAAACAACACAAGGAATTGATATGTCCGACCCACTGGTAATCCCCTGCCCCCACTGCAACGGCCTCAACCGCCTGCCCGCCGAGCGTCTGGGCGATGCCCCGAAATGCGGCCGCTGCAAACAGGAGGTGCTGTTGAGCACCCCCTTCGAGCTCACCGAAGCCAGCTACGCCAGCCAGATCAAAGGCGACCTGCCGCTGCTGGTCGACATCTGGGCCGAGTGGTGCGGCCCGTGCAAATCCTTCGCCCCCACCTTCGAACAGGCTGCCCGCCAACTTGCCGGCCGCTGCCGCCTGGCCAAGCTCGACAGCGAAGCCAACCGCAACCTCGCCGGGCAACTGGGCATCCGCTCGATCCCCAGCCTGCTGCTGTTCAAGAACGGGCGCGAAGTCAGCCGCCAGGCCGGAGCGTTTCCACTCCAGTCGTTGCTGGAGTGGGTGCGTAGCCAAGGGGTCTAATTCTCAGGCATTTGCCAGTAGCGACTCATAGGGAATACGAAGGCCATCATGCAGGCGCTTGATCATCGAAAGGCTTAGCCCACGCTTCCCATTCAATACTTCCGATACTCGGCCGCTTGGGCCGATATATGGCTCAAGATCACGTGGGGTAAGGCCCTGCTGATCCATGCAGAACTTGATGGCCTCGATGGGATTGGCGGGATGAATGGGATAGTGCTTGTTTTCGTAGACTTCAATCAGTGTCACAAGCACCTCCATTTCATCAGCTTCTGGCGTGCCCGCTTCTGCCTGGAAAATGGCCTCGAGCCGCTGGAACGCGGCTCGAAGGTCGTCATCATTGCGGATCGGCTTAATATTCACAGACTGTCTCCACGTCAATCTCGTCGTAGCGCTTGTGCGTACCTACGAACTTCACCCAGGCAATACCGGCTCGATACTGCATCTCGACCACAAGCCGATACTTGTTCCCCCCGATGTTGAAAACCACGCGGTTCTTGCCGCAGATGCTGGCGTTGCCAATCTGATCTTTTACATCCTGTGGCGTTCGCCAGATAGCTTTGAGCGCCATATCGTGCCAGCTTTCCAAGGCCGCTTTGGCATCTTCATGCCCAGGCAATTCCCAGAACTTCACCAAGCTGCTTTTGGCAATGACGCGCATCCAAGCAAATCTCCCGTTTTGGGAGATTATGCTTGGGACTTGGATACAGTGCAAGCGTCAGGCAGGCGCTATTCGCTGCGCTCAAGCAAATCGTGCAACTCGACAAACTGCTGGGTCAGCTTGTGCCGCGGTTCCAGGTGAATCAGCGGCAGGCTGGCGTGGTGCGATTCGCGCATCTTCACCGAGCTGCCCAGGTACACCGGAAGCACCGGCAGGCCTTCGGCCAGAAGTTCGTCGAGCATCTGCTGCGGCAGGCTGGCACGCGACTGGAACTGGTTGACGACGATGCCTTCGACCATCAGGTCTTCGTTGTGGTCTTCCTTGAGGTCTTCGATCTCGGCCAGCAGGCCGTACAGGGCCTGGCGCGAAAAGCTGTCGCAGTCGAAGGGGATGAGCACGCGATCAGCGGCGATCAACGCAGAAACTGCATAAAAATTCAGCGCTGGCGGGGTGTCGATGTAGATACGCTCGTAGTCCTCGTCCAGCTCGTCGAGCAACTTACGCAGCTTGTTGATCTTGTGCTTGGCCTCAAGCTTGGGCTGCAGGTCGGCCAACTCGGCAGTGGCCGTGACCACGTGCAAGTTGTCGAACGGGGTTTCGTAGATGTCGACCTTGTTCTTCTTGCTGAACGGCCCGCTGGACAGGCTTTGCTTGAAGAAGTCGGCGATACCCATGGGGATGTCCTCGCCGGTCAGGCCGGTGAGGTACTGGGTCGAATTCGCCTGGGCATCCAGGTCGATCAACAGGGTCCGGTAGCCTTCATTGGCACTGACCGCCGCCAGGTTGCAGGCGATGCTCGACTTGCCCACGCCACCTTTCTGATTGAACACCACCCGCCGCATGAGAGACCTCCGTGTATCAACGAATGCCCGAGTATGTGGCGCCACTGCGGCAATGGCCAGCGCCATTTGACCCGTATTACCCCTGGCCGACCACCTGCCCCGTCAACAGCTCGGCAAACGCCTTGGCCATCACCGAATTGCCGCGCTCGCGCTGCACCAGCCACACCGCCGACATCGCCCCTTCGTCCAGCAGCGTGCGGTATACCACCCCTTCGATGCGCATGCGCTGGAACGACGCCGGCAACACCGACACCCCCAACCCCGCCGACACCAGGCCGATGATGGTCATTGCCTCTCCAGCCTCCTGGGCAAAGTGCGGGCTGAAGCCTGCCTGACGCGCCAGGCTGAGCAACTGCGCATGCAGGCCGCTGCCATAACTGCGCGGGAAGAATACGAACGGCTCGTGGGCCAGCGCCGCCATGTGCACCCCTTGTTCAGTGCCTTCAGCCAGCGGGTGCGAGGCGTTGATCACCGCCACCAGCGGCTCGCGGAACAGCTCGGTGGCCAACAAGCCTTCCGGCAACGGCATCGGTCGCATCAGCCCCACTTCGATGGACTCGTCGAACACCCCTTCGGCGACATCGCGGCTGCTCATTTCCTTGAGGTTCAGGTGCACCGCCGGGAACCGCTGACGAAAGGCATGGATGGCCTTGGGGATCTTCGAGGTGAATGGCGCAGACGAGGTAAAGCCGATCTTCATTTCGCCCAGTTCACCCAGCTGTGCCCGCCGGGCCACATCTGCGGCCTTCTCCACCTGCGCCAGCACCTGGCGGGCCTCTTCAAGGAACAGCCGCCCCGCCTCGCTCAGCTCGACCCTACGATTGGTGCGCTCGAACAACCGCGCCCCCAGTTCCTGCTCCAGGGCCTGGATCTGCTGGCTCAGGGGCGGCTGGGAAATGCCCAGCTGCTGGGCGGCACGGCCAAAGTGCAGCTCTTCGGCCACGGCGATGAAGTAACGCAGATGGCGCAGTTCCATGATCGACTCCCAACAGGTCGCAAAACGTCTTAAATAGGTCGAACAATATATTGGATCTAATCATTAGCCAGCTATATGCTTTTTTCATTGCGCCAGAGGTACCCGCCCGTGAAAATTGCTGCAGCCCCCCTTCCCGCCGAGCCAGAACCTGCCCTACTGAACGAAATGTGGATCGAAAAAGGCACCCCCGCCTTCATGAAGACCGTGCTGGCCCTGTTCAGCGGCGGCTTCGCCACCTTCGCCCTGCTGTACTGCGTGCAGCCGATGATGCCGCTGCTATCGAAAGAATTTGCCATCAACGCGGCGCAGAGCAGCCTGGTGCTGTCGGTTTCCACCGCCATGCTGGCGTTCGGCCTGTTGATCACCGGCCCCATTTCTGACCGCATCGGGCGCAAGCCGGTGATGGTCTTTGCCCTGGTGTGCGCCGCCCTCTCCACCCTCGCCAGCGCGGTGATGCCAAGCTGGGAACTGGTACTGGCCACCCGCGCCCTGGTTGGCTTGTCACTGAGCGGCTTGGCTGCTGTGGCCATGACCTACCTGAGCGAAGAAATCCACCCTCAGCACATCGGCCTGGCCATGGGCCTGTACATCGGCGGCAACGCCATTGGCGGCATGAGCGGACGGCTGATCACCGGCGTGCTGATCGACTTCGTCAGCTGGCACACCACCATGCTGACCATCGGTGGCCTGGCCCTGGTCGCCGCCCTGGTGTTCTGGAAGGTGCTGCCCGAATCGCGCAACTTCCGCCCGCAGATGATGAGCCCACGCAGCCTGCTGGACGGCTTTGTCATGCACTTCAAGGATGCCGGCCTGCCTTGGCTGTTCCTCGAGGCCTTCCTGCTGATGGGCGCCTTCGTCACCCTGTTCAACTACATCGGCTACCGCTTGCTGGCCGAGCCTTACCACATGAACCAGGCGCTGGTCGGCCTGCTGTCGGTGGTCTACCTGTCTGGCATCTACAGCTCGGCGCAAGTCGGCGCGCTGGCGGACAAGCTGGGCCGGCGCAAGGTGTTCTGGGCCAGTATCGTGGTAATGGCGGGTGGCTTGCTGATGACCCTGGCCAGCCCGCTGGCGATGGTGATCGTGGGCATGCTGGTGTTCACCTTCGGGTTCTTTGGCGCGCACTCGGTGGCCAGCAGCTGGATCGGCCGCCGGGCGCTGAAGGCCAAAGGGCAGGCTTCGTCGCTGTACCTGTTCAGCTATTACGCAGGCTCCAGCGTGGCCGGTACGGCGGGCGGGGTGTTCTGGCACCAGTGGGGCTGGAACGGTATCGGGCTGTTCATTGGCAGCTTGCTGGCGGTGGCATTGCTGGTGGCGCTGCACCTGAGCAAGTTACCACCCAAGACAGCCTGAGCATGGGGCTGCTTTGCAGCCCAATCGCCGGCAAGCCAGCTCCCACAGGAACCGACAAGGCTCATGACCTGTGGAGTACCTGTGGGAGCTGGCTTGCCGGCGATTTGGCCCTCAGATCAGTTGATGATCTCGACAATATCCACATCCACTTCGCGGCTCATCAGGTGCTTTTCCACCTCACCGGTCAGCTTGACCTTGGTCTTGTCGTTGAACGGCGTCGGTGGCAGGTCTTCGTCGTCGATTTCAACAGTGATGGTGCCGGTGTTGTCCTTGAACTCGTACTTGTCGTCGTTGTTGATCTTCTTGGTCACATACCCCTGCAGCACCACAGGCGTGTCATCGGCAGCGTCGTTGGCAGCTGCCACGGTGGTGACAGACTGGGCGCCAGGGCCGGTATAGCTGGCGGCCAGTGCAGCGGTGCTGAACAGAGGGGCGAGGATCAGGGCGAAATAACGTGCTTTCATGAGGATCGGGTCCTGTTTCGGTTTCGATGGGACCACATTAGCGACGTTCGCTGAATCAAAACTTAATGCAACAAAAAGCCCGGCACAGGGCCGGGCTTTGCGTTCAGCGATCAGATTACTGATGGTACTGCGCCGACAGCTCATGCACGGCGTTGATGAACACACCGGCATGCTCCGGGTCGACTTCCGGGGTAATGCCATGGCCAAGGTTGAATACGTGGCCGGTGCCGTGGCCATAGCTGGCCAGAATACGCGCCACTTCCTGGCGGATAGCCTCGGGCTTGGCGTAGAGCACGGTCGGGTCCATGTTGCCTTGCAGCGCCACTTTGTCACCCACACGGCGGCGCGCATCGCCGATCTCGCAGGTCCAGTCCAGGCCCAGGGCGTCTGCGCCGGCGTCGGCGATGCTTTCCAGCCACAGGCCGCCGTTCTTGGTGAACAGGATCACCGGCACCTTGTGCCCTTCGTGCTCGCGGATCAGGCCGCTGACGATCTTGCGCATGTAGGCCAGGGAGAATTCCTGGTAAGCCGCCGCCGACAGGTTGCCGCCCCAGGTGTCGAAGATCTGCACGGCCTGGGCGCCGGCCAGGATCTGGCCGTTCAGGTAGCTGGTGACCGACTGGGCCAGCTTGTCCAGCAGCAGGTGCAGGGCCTGCGGGTTGTCGTAGGCCATGGCCTTGGTCTTGCGGAAGTCCTTCGACGAGCCGCCTTCGACCATGTAGGTGGCCAAGGTCCACGGGCTGCCGGAGAAGCCGATCAGCGGCACGCGGCCATTGAGCTCCCGGCGAATGGTGCTGACCGCGTCCATCACATAGCCCAAGTCTTTCTGCGGGTCGGGGATCGGCAGCGCTTCGATGTCAGCCGGGGTGCTGATGACCTTCTTGAAACGCGGGCCTTCGCCGGTTTCGAAGTACAGGCCCAGGCCCATGGCGTCAGGGATGGTGAGGATGTCCGAGAACAGGATCGCCGCGTCCAGCGGGTAGCGCTCCAGCGGCTGCAGGGTGACCTCGCAGGCAAACTGCGGGTTCATGCACAGGCTCATGAAGTCACCGGCCTTGGCGCGGCTGGCGCGGTACTCCGGCAGGTAGCGGCCAGCCTGGCGCATCATCCACACCGGGGTGACGTCTACGGGTTGCTTGAGCAGAGCACGCAGGAAACGGTCGTTCTTCAGGGCAGTCATGTCGGCATCCGGAAAAATAGTGCGGGCATTTTCTCAGACGCCAGCGCAAAAGGCACGGCCATGGCCATGCGTTTTGTCTATTGGATGCTACAGATCAAGCGTTTTTGTATACAAAAGCTTCGCGGGCATGCCCGCTCCCACCGGTTCTACGCTTAACCCTGTGGGAGCGGGCATGCCCGCGAATAGGCCGAAAATCAGACTTCGAGATAGTCCAGGATACCTTCGGCAGCCGTACGCCCTTCGAAGATAGCCGTCACCACCAGGTCCGAACCGCGCACCATGTCGCCACCGGCAAACACTTTCGGGTTGCTGGTCTGGTGCTTGAACTTGCCTTTCTCCGGAGCCACCACACGGCCTTGGCTGTCCAGCTGGATATCATGCTGCTCGAACCACGGCGCGGGGCTTGGGCGGAAGCCGAAGGCGATCACCACGGCATCGGCCGGCAGGATTTCTTCGGAACCCGGGATCGGCTCAGGGCTGCGGCGGCCACGGGCATCCGGCTCGCCGAGACGGGTCTCGACCACCTTCACACCTTCAACCTTGTCCTCGCCGACAATGGCGATAGGCTGGCGGTTGTAGAGGAATTTCACGCCCTCTTCCTTGGCGTTCTTCACCTCTTTGCGCGAACCCGGCATGTTGGCTTCGTCACGGCGATAGGCGCAGGTCACCGCTTTGGCGCCCTGGCGGATCGAGGTGCGGTTGCAGTCCATCGCGGTGTCACCACCGCCCAGTACCACTACCTTCTTGCCCTGCATGTCGACGAAGTCTTCCGGCGACTTCTCGAAGCCCAGGTTGCGGTTGACGTTGGCGATCAGGAAATCCAGTGCGTCATGCACGCCCGGCAGGTCTTCGCCCGGGAAGCCGCCCTTCATGTAGGTGTAGGTACCCATGCCCATGAACACTGCGTCGTACTCGGCGAGCAGCTGTTCCATGGTCACGTCCTTGCCCACCTCGGTGTTCAGGCGGAACTCGATGCCCATGCCGGTGAACACTTCGCGGCGGTTGCTGAGCACGGTCTTTTCCAGCTTGAACTCAGGGATGCCAAAGGTCAGCAGGCCACCGATTTCCGGGTTCTTGTCGTACACCACCGGGGTTACGCCAGCGCGCACCAGCACGTCGGCGCAGCCCAGGCCAGCCGGGCCGGCGCCGATGATGGCGACGCGCTTGCCGGTTGGCTTGACCTTGGACATGTCCGGGCGCCAGCCCATGGCGAAAGCGGTGTCGGTGATGTACTTCTCCACCGAACCGATGGTCACCGCGCCGAAGCCGTCGTTCAGGGTGCAGGCACCTTCACACAGACGGTCTTGCGGGCACACGCGGCCGCACACTTCCGGCAGGGTGTTGGTCTGGTGCGACAGTTCGGCCGCCGCCAGGATGTTGCCTTCGGACACCAGCTTCAACCAGTTGGGGATGAAGTTGTGCACCGGGCACTTCCATTCGCAATACGGGTTACCGCAGCCCAGGCAGCGGTGCGCCTGGTCTACAGACTGCTGCGGCTTGAACGGTTCGTAGATTTCCACGAACTCCTTCTTGCGCTGGCGCAGCAGCTTTTTCTTCGGGTCCTTGCGGCCCACTTCGATGAACTGGAAGTCGTTGTTCAGACGTTCAGCCATTTTTCAAAACCTCTTTACAGCAGCTGCAAGCTACAAGCTGCAAGCCGCAAGACGATCACTTAAGCCGGGCAAACCTCGTACTGCCTTTACGTGCAGCTTGAGGCTTGCCACTTGCAGCTGTTTTTACTGCGGGTTGGCACGTGTGCTGGACAACAGTTGCTTCAGGTTGGCTGCCTTCGGCTTCACCAGCCAGAAGCGCCGCACGTAGTCGTCCAGGTTCTCCGAGAGCTCACGCCCCCACTCACTGCCGGTTTCTTCCACATACTCGCCAAGAACGCGCGCCAGATGGCTGCGGTAAGCCTCCATCGCTTCACCACTGATACGCTGGATTTCCACCAGCTCGTGGTTGAGCTTGTCGACGAAGCTATTGTCCATGTCGAGCACGTAGGCGAAGCCGCCAGTCATGCCAGAACCGAAGTTGTAACCGGTCTTGCCCAGGACGCAGACAAAGCCGCCGGTCATGTACTCACAGCAGTGATCGCCAGTGCCCTCGACAACAGCGTGGGCGCCGGAGTTTCGCACAGCGAAGCGCTCGCCCGCAGTGCCCGCGGCAAACAGCTTGCCGCCAGTGGCACCGTACAGGCAGGTGTTGCCGACGATGGCGCTGTGCTGGGTTTCGAACGGGCTGCCGGCGGGCGGCACGATGGTGACCTTGCCACCAGTCATGCCCTTGCCCACGTAGTCGTTGGCATCGCCTTGCAGGTGCAGGTTCAGGCCACCGGCGTTCCACACGCCGAAGCTCTGGCCCGCAGTACCCTTGAAGCGGAAGGTGATCGGGTTGGCGGCCATGCCCTGGTTGCCGTACAGCTTGGCGATTTCGCCAGAGATACGGGCGCCGATGGAGCGGTCGCAGTTGCAGATATCGAGGCTGAACTCGCCACCGGCCTGATCGCGAATCGCCGGCAGGGCCATGTCCACCATCTTCTCGGCCAGCTCGCCTTTGTCGAACGGCGGGTTCTTGTCGACTTCGCAGAATTGCGGCTTGTCTGCCGGAATGTGCGAGCTGCCCAGCAGCGGCGACAGGTCCAGGTACTGCTGGCGCTCGGTATCGCCTGGCAGCATTTCGAGCAGGTCGGTACGGCCGATCAGCTCGCCCAGGCTGCGCACACCCAGCTTGGCCAGCCACTCACGGGTTTCTTCGGCGACGAAGGTGAAGAAGTTGATCACCATGTCGACGGTGCCGATGTAGTGGTCCTTGCGCAGCTTGTCGTTCTGGGTGGCCACGCCGGTGGCGCAGTTGTTCAGGTGGCAGATGCGCAGGTACTTGCAGCCCAGGGCGATCATTGGCGCGGTACCGAAGCCGAAGCTTTCGGCGCCGAGGATGGCCGCCTTGATCACGTCCAGGCCGGTTTTCAGGCCGCCGTCGGTCTGTACCCGTACCTTGCCGCGCAGGTCGTTGCCGCGCAGGGTCTGGTGGGTTTCGGCCAGGCCCAGTTCCCACGGGGCGCCGGCGTACTTGATCGAGGTCAGCGGCGAAGCACCGGTACCACCGTCATAACCGGAGATGGTGATCAGGTCGGCATAGGCCTTGGCCACGCCAGCGGCGATGGTGCCCACGCCGGCTTCTGCCACCAGCTTCACGGACACCAGGGCCTGCGGGTTGACCTGCTTGAGGTCGTAGATCAGCTGGGCCAGGTCTTCGATCGAATAGATGTCGTGGTGCGGCGGCGGCGAGATCAGGGTCACGCCCGGTACCGCATAACGCAGCTTGGCGATCAGGCCGTTGACCTTGCCGCCCGGCAGCTGGCCGCCCTCACCAGGCTTGGCGCCCTGGGCAACCTTGATCTGCAGCACTTCGGCATTGACCAGGTATTCCGGGGTCACACCAAAGCGGCCGGTGGCCACCTGCTTGATCTTCGAGCTCTTGATGGTGCCGTAGCGCGACGGGTCTTCACCGCCTTCACCCGAGTTGGAACGCGCGCCCAGGCGGTTCATGGCCTCGGCCAGCGCTTCGTGGGCTTCCGGCGACAGTGCGCCCAGCGAGATACCGGCGGAGTCGAAACGCTTGAGGATGGCCTCCAGCGGCTCGATCTGCTCCAGCGCCAGTGGCTGATCGGCCACTTTCACCTTCAGCAGGTCGCGGATCATCGACACCGGACGCTGGTCGACCAGCGTGGTGTATTCCTTGAACTTGGCGTAGTCGCCCTGCTGCACGGCGGCTTGCAGGGTGTTGACCACGTCCGGGTTGTAGGCGTGGTATTCGCCACCGTGGACGAACTTCAGCAGGCCACCTTGCTGGATCGGCTTACGCGCGCTCCAGGCTTCGGCCGCCAACAGCTTCTGGTCGCTTTCCAGGTCTACGAAGCGCGCGCCCTTGATGCGGCTGGACACGCCCTTGAAGCTCAGGCCGACCACTTCCTCGGCCAGGCCGATGGCTTCGAACAGCTGCGCACCGCGGTACGAGGCGATGGTGGAGATACCCATCTTCGACAGGATCTTCAGCAGGCCCTTGGAGATGCCCTTGCGGTAGTACTTGAACACTTCGTCCAGGTCGCCCAGCACTTCGCCGGTACGAATCAGGTCAGCCAGTACTTCATACGCCAGGTACGGGTAGACAGCCGAGGCACCAAAGCCCAGCAGCACGGCGAAGTGATGCGGGTCACGGGCAGTAGCGGTTTCTACCAGGATGTTGCTGTCGCAACGCAGGCCCTGTTCGGTCAGGCGGTGGTGCACCGCGCCAACGGCCAGCGATGCGTGCACCGGCAGCTTGCCCGGAGCGATGTAGCGGTCGCTCAGCACCAGTTGGGTCTTGCCAGCGCGCACGGCTTCTTCAGCCTGGTCGGCGATGTTGCGAATGGCCGCTTCCAGGCCGACACTCTGCTCATAGTTGAGGTCGATCAGCTGACGGTCGAAACCTTCACGCTCCAGGTTCATCAGCGAACGCCACTTGGCGGGCGAAATGACCGGGGAGCTGAGGATGACCCGCGAAGCGTGCTCCGGGGACTCCTGGAAGATGTTGCGCTCGGCGCCCAGGCAGATCTCCAGCGACATCACGATGGCTTCGCGCAGCGGGTCGATCGGTGGGTTGGTCACCTGGGCGAACTGTTGGCGGAAGAAGTCGAACGGCGAACGCACACGCTGCGACAGCACGGCCATCGGCGTGTCGTCACCCATCGAACCAACGGCTTCCTGGCCCTGCTCACCCAGCGGGCGCAGCACCTGGTCACGCTCTTCGAAGGTGACCTGGAACATCTTCATGTATTGCTTGAGCTGGTCAGCGTCGTAACTGGCCGCGCCCTGGTCGTCGGTCAGCGTCGCCTGGATACGGGTGGCGTGCTGACGCAGCCAGCGCTTGTACGGGTGGCGCGACTTCAGGCGGTTGTCGATGGCGTCGGTGTCGAGGATCTGTCCGGTTTCAGTGTCCACGGCAAGGATCTGGCCCGGGCCGACACGGCCCTTGGCCAGCACTTCCTCAGGCTGGTAACCCCATACGCCGATTTCCGAGGCGATGGTGATGTAGCCATTGGTGGTGGTCACCCAGCGCGCCGGGCGTAGGCCGTTGCGGTCGAGCAGGCACACCGCGTGGCGGCCTTCGGTCATCACGATACCGGCCGGGCCATCCCACGGCTCCATGTGCATGGAGTTGTATTCGTAGAAGGCACGCAGGTCGGCGTCCATGGTCTCAACGTTCTGCCAGGCTGGCGGTACCAGCATGCGCACGCCGCGGAACAGGTCGATGCCACCGGTAACCATCAGCTCCAGCATGTTGTCCATGCTCGACGAGTCGGAACCGACGCGGTTGACCAGCGGGCCGAGCTCTTCGAGGTCAGGGATCTGGTCATTGGCGAACTTGGTGCGACGGGCCATGGCCCAGTTGCGGTTGCCGGTGATGGTGTTGATCTCGCCGTTGTGGGCGAGGAAGCGGAACGGCTGCGCCAGCGGCCATTTCGGCAGGGTGTTGGTGGAGAAGCGCTGGTGGAACACGCAGATCGCGGTTTGCAGGCGCTCGTCACCCAGGTCTGGATAAAACGCCGCGAGATCGCGGGGCATCATCAGGCCTTTGTAGATGATGGTCTTGTGCGAGAAGCTGCAGATGTAGTGGTCGCTATCGTGGGCGTTGGCCACCGACGAACGGCGACGGGCACTGAACAGCTTGATGGCGAATTCCTGGTCACTCAGGCCTTCACCACCGATGAACACCTGTTCAATCTGCGGCAGGCGCTCCAGGGCCAGGCGGCCGAGTACGCTGGTATCGATCGGTACCTTGCGCCAGCCGACCAGTTTCAGGCCAGCGGCGAGGATCTCGCGGTCCATGTTGGCGCGGGCAGCTTCAGCTTTCACCGGGTCCTGGTTGAAGAACACCATGCCGACGGCGTACTGCTTGGGCAGCTCGACGGCAAAGTGTTCCTGGGCCACGGCTCGCAGGAATTGATCGGGCTTCTGCATGAGCAGACCGCAACCGTCACCGGTCTTGCCGTCGGCGTTGATACCGCCGCGGTGGGTCATGCAAGTCAGCGCCTGCATGGCGGTTTGCAGAAGGTGGTGGCTCGGTTCGCCCGTCATATGGGCGATCAGGCCAAAACCACAGTTGTCCTTGAATTCTTCGGGATGGTACAGACCTGTTTTCATAGACACATTCTCACCAGGTTCACCTCTCAACGGAGGTAAATCTCTTTTTTAACAACCACTTACCATCCACGCCGATCAAACGCCAGCTTTTTTGCGGTGGCCATGGAAAACCATTGTTGCACAGCGACAGCGATGCCCACAAATTTTCATGTCTCACCATTGAAAATTTATGTCGCAATTTTGAATGTTTTTGCGCCATGCGCCGTGATAGCGGCTTGGCATGAGTCTGAAGCGTTTCAGCCATGACTGCAACTAGGGGCTTGTGGCCGGCAGTCTGGGACAGAAAAGCCTGCCGCGTTGAAACGCAGCAGGCTAGTCGAAAGTCAGTAATCGCTCAGCAACTGGGCGGCGGGGTGATGCCGCCCGGAAGGTATCAGCGGGCCGTGGCCAGCTCTTGTTGGACGCTGCCGACGGTTCGTGGCCAAGGTTTACCAGCCTGGACCTTCGCTGGCAAGTTCTTGATTGCCGCAACCGCTGCATCGCGGTTGGCGAAGCTGCCGTAGGTGACTACGTACAGCGGCTTGCCCTGCAGGTTTTTCTTGAAGTAGCGATAGTCGCCACCCTGGGCTTTCACGAACGCCTGGGCCGAAGCCTCGGAGCTGGTACCCAGGATTTGCACCACGTAATTGCCCGGTTTCTGCCCGGAGTACCAGCCGCTGTTGCCGCTGCCAGTGGCGGCGGGTTTCTCGGCAGGTTTGGCGGCAGGCTTGGCCACGGCGACCTGGGTTGGCGCAGGTGCAGGCTTGGCAGGTGCAACCGGCTTCGCAGGCTGGGTTGCAACAGGCTTCGGTGCAGGCGCAACCGGCTGCACCGGCGCAGTGGCCACAGGCTGTGCAGGCGCAGGCGCCGGGCCAGCCGGCACACCTTGCGGCGGCGCAATGGTGGTCACAGTCGGCGGCGGGTTGCCAGGCTGCAGGGCGGTGTCGCCCGCCGGGCTGCCTTCTTCACCCTCACCCATGCCAGCGGCCTGGGCCAGCGGCTCGCGCATTACAGGCTGGGACTGGCCAACCAGTGGCAGCGGCATCGGCTGGGACGAGCCGGAGAATTCGATGGCAGCCCCAGGCTTGCCTTCGCCAAGCGGCAGCTGAGCCTGGGCGGCCGGCGCTTCGGCGGGGGCCTTGTCGCCTTTCTTGGGCATCAACACCGCAGCCGCAACGGCGACCACGACCACAGCGGACAGCGCGAGCACATGTTTTTTAGGCATCTTGAACCCCATGGATGGTCGCTTGGCCGTCGAACGGCTGGCGATCATGGCTTCGATCAAAGTGTCACGGGCGACCTGGTTGATGTTGCCAGGCCAGCCGTCGGAGTGTTCATGGATATCGACGATCTGTTCACGGCTGAACACCTCGATGCCCCGGCCAGCCCCTTCCAGGCGCTGCTCCAGGTACTCGCGGGTTTCTTCTTCACTGTAGGGGGCAAGCTCGATGATGTGGAAGCGTTCTTCCTCGACATTGAGCTCGTCCAGCCCGGCAATCAGTGAAGGCTCACCGAACAGGAACACGTGCGGGCGCCCTTCCGGTACCCCCGCCGCCAACTCCAGCAACGCTTGGAGTGCCGACTCGTCGAGTTGTTCCGCATCGTCCACCAGCAAATACACTTCCTGCCCGGTCAGTGCCAGCTGCACCACCTTGGACAGGATCGCCTGAACCTCGGGCTGGGCCACGCCCAGATCCTGCGCGACCTGGGCGAGCATGCTGGAGGCATCGCTGGCACTGCGGGCAGATACCACCACGCTCTGCACAGCCTGCTTGTTGGTGCTGGCCACCAGGGCCTGGCGCAGCAGCGACTTGCCGCTGCCCAACGGGCCGCTGACCACCAGCATCAGCTGACTGTAGCGCGCCAGATGGTGCAGCTGGCCAAGCACGGGCTTGCGCTGGGCAGGGAAGAACTTGAAGCCGGGCACACGGGGCGCGAACGGATCGTGGCTCAACTGGTAATGGTCGAGAAAGGCCTCATCGGCATGCAAACTGGTCATTGCGCTGTCACAACCTCAAAGCTGGGCCACGATCGCGCGGTAATCCGCCGACAGCGTGGCCTGTAGAATCTCTTTCGGATAGTCGTCGGTCACAACGGCCTCGCCCATCTGGCGCAACAGCACCAGACGCAGGCGACCGTCGATCACTTTCTTGTCGACCGCCATGTGCTCCATGAAATGCGCCGGGGTCATTTCCTGTGGTGGCACCACCGGCAAACCTGCGTCCTGCAACAGGCGGATTCCGCGATCACGCTCGGCCTGGTCGATCCAGCCAAGGCGCATGGACATTTCCAGGGCCATCACCGTGCCCGCCGACACGGCTTCGCCGTGCAGCCACACGCCGTAGCCCATGTGGGTCTCGATGGCATGCCCGAAGGTATGCCCCAGGTTCAGGGTGGCCCGTACGCCGGACTCGCGCTCGTCGGCACCGACCACTGCGGCCTTGGCCGCGCACGAGCGGCGGATGGCCTCGGTCAGGGCTGCCGAGTCGAGGGCGCGCAGGGCTTGCATATTGTCTTCAAGCCAGCCCAGGAACGGCTTGTCGCAGATCAGGCCGTACTTGATCACTTCGGCCAGGCCCGCCGACAGCTCGCGCGCTGGCAGGGTCTTGAGGCTGGTGGTGTCGATCAGCACCGCATTGGGCTGATAGAAGGCACCCACCATGTTCTTGCCCAGCGGGTGGTTGATACCGGTCTTGCCGCCCACCGACGAGTCGACCTGGGAAAGCAGGGTGGTCGGCACCTGGATGAAGTCGACACCGCGCTGGTAGCAGGCGGCAGCGAAGCCGGCCATGTCACCGATCACGCCGCCGCCCAGGGCAACCACGGTCGTGCGACGATCATGGCGGGCTGTGAGCAGGCCATCGAAGATCAGCTGCAGGGTTTCCCAGTTCTTGTGGGCTTCGCCATCGGGCAATACCACCGGCAGCACCGAGTAGGCACCCAGGGTCTTGCTCAGGCGTTCGAGATACAGGGGCGCGACGGTCTCGTTGGAAACGATGGCGACCTGCCGGCCGGCAATGTGCGGCGCCAGCAGCTCGGGCTGGTCCAGCAGGCCTTCGCCAATGTAGATCGGGTAGCTGCGCTCGCCCAGGTCGACCTTAAGTGTCTGCATGTATCCCCACAATGTACTTGAGCGCGGCGCCGTTCGGGCAACCTGCGCGCTAACGTTGAACCTCGCCTCGGCGCTGGTGGCCGAGAATAGTCCCGGGCTAACGGGGCGGCAACTGCTGCAAGCGGTCGAGAATATCGATCACCACCATGCGTGGCGGCCGCTCGTCGGTTTCCACTACCACATCGGCGATCTCGCGGTAGAGCGGGTCGCGGGCTTCCAGCAAGGCGCGCAGGGTCGCCTCGGGGTTGGCGGTGCGCAGCAGCGGGCGATTGCGATCACGCGCAGTCCGGCCAACCTGCTGCTCCACCGAAGCATGCAGGTAGATAACCCGCCCACCCCGGCGCAATGCCTGGCGGTTGGCTTCACGCATCACCGCGCCACCGCCGGTCGCCAGGACAACGCCGTCGAGTTCGCACAGTTCGGCGATCATCGCCTGTTCGCGCTCACGGAAACCCGGCTCGCCTTCCTTGTCGAAAATCCACGGGATGTTGGCGCCGCATCGCAGTTCGATTTCCTTGTCGGAATCTTTGAACAGCAGGCGCAGCTCTTTGGCCAATAGGCGTCCTATGGTGCTTTTACCAGCGCCCATGGGCCCCACAAGTATCAAATTTCGCACAGAATCAACGACTCACAGCAATCGCCTGGTCACTCATGATACGCGGAGTCAGGAAGACCAGCAGCTCGGATTTTTTCTCTTGTAATGCATCGCGTCGAAACAGCCGCCCAACATACGGCAGATCGCCCAAAAATGGCACCTTGTCGACCACATTGTTTTGCGAAGTCGAGTACACGCCACCGATCACGATCGTTTCACCGTCCGCCACACGAACCTTGGCGTTGACCTCGTTCTTGCGGATCGGCGGGACGTTGTTCAAGGCATTGACGTAATCCGGCTCATCCTTGGTCACCCTGACCGCCATGATCACCTTGTTGTCCGGGGTAATTTGCGGGGTCACCTCCAGCGACAGCGAGGCTTCGCGAAAGGCGACCGAGGTGGCGCCGCTCTTACTGGTTTCCTGGTAAGGCACCTCGGTGCCTTTGAGGATCCTGGCCGTTTCCTTGTCGGCCGTGACCACCTTGGGCTGCGAGATGATTTCGCCGTTGCCGCTTTTTTCCATGGCACTGAGCTCCAGGTCGAGCAGCACGTCGCCGCGCAGAAGGCCCAGGCCGACGCTGCTGCCCGCCCGCTCTACCCCCAGGTCGATGAACAGTTCCTTGCCCGGCCGCAGGTTTTCACCGTACAGCGGCCCGCCCCAGCGCACCCCCAGGCTTTTTTCGTAATCGACGTTGGCCTCGACGATACGCGCCTCGATCGCCACCTGGCGCACCGGCACATCCAGCTGCGCAACCAGTTGCCGCAATTCAGCCAGGCGCTCGGCGGGCTGGTGCGCCACCAAGGTGTTGGTGCGCTCATCGACACCCAGGCTGCCACGAACGGCGAGGGTACTGTCATCCGCCAGGCTGGTCATCAACAGCTCAACCAGATCGGCAGCGTTGGCATGGTGGATCGGTATCAATTCACGGCGTAACGGCTGCAACTGCACCTCCGGCAACAGGCCCAGATGAGCATCGAACGACTGCGCGGCAAACGCTGCCGCAGGCGCCACCAGCAGCACATTGCCCTCCTGCTGCCGAGCAAGGCCCTTGCTGCGCAGCACCAGGTCAAGGGCCTGGTCCCAGGGCACGTCCTGCAACCGCAAGGTCACGCTGCCCTGCACGTCATCGCTGGCAACCAGGTTGACGCCCGCATAGTCGGCCAGCACCTGCAGCACCGAGCGCACTTCTACATCCTGGAAGTTCAATGACAGGGGCTCACCCTGATAAGGGGCCGCCGACGCCAGCGGGATCGGCAGCAGGGCTGCCAACACCCATTTCATCACGTTCTTCATACGGGTTCGGGGCCTCCTTGCCCAGGCGCTTTGCAAGGGTGATGAACGCCGTGCGCTCGTGCCATACCCCCGCCATGAATAGCCGTTCACGCACTTCGACCTGGTCTTGATCAATCCGCGCCACCACACCGTGGTTACGCCCCAAACGCTCACCTGCCCGCACGCGGTAGAGCCTGCCAGCCGCCATCAGCAGCGCCTCATGCACCGCCCCTCGCGACAGGCTGCCGACCATTTCCAGTTGTGCCAGCGGCACGCTGGCCAGCCCGGAGCCAGCCATTCGTGTCGTCCCTGGCGCAAAGGGGTCGACCACAGGGACTGGCGTGGCGGCCTTGGCCGGCATACGCGCGAGCGCATCGGGTGCCGGTACGGGCGCGGGGGCCTGAAAGGCATCGGCCCGCAGTTGCAGACGCAAAAGCCCGGGCTGCCCCTCGACTGCGGCCAGTGTCATGTCACCGCTGCGCAGCAGGCGTGCCTGGCCCAGCCAGTCGCCCAGCCACTGCCGCAAGTCCACGTAACGCCCCACCATCCGCACCTGCAACGGTATTTTTTGATAGCCTGCCTGCTGCTCGGCTTCCTGCACGTCGAACCGCTCGACCAGTAAGCCATGCGCATGCCCCGAAGCCGCCAGGCGGTCAAGCAGGTCACTCATGCCCTCCCCGGCGGCCAAGTGCCAGTGAGCCTCCAGCAACCGCCGCTCGGCAAAAGCCAAAGACGCCTGCAATAACTCCAGCTCGACCAGCTGTGCGGTACTGACTGCTTGCTGCTCGTTCAATGTGGCCTGCCTGGCCGCTTCGTGCGCCTGCTGCTGCAACGCCGCTGGCAGGCGAAACGCGCAACCCAGGCCGAACACCAGCCCGGCGACCAGCACTGGGGCGATAAGCCTGATGCTTCTGGAGCGCTCGGCTATCGCGCGCCAGGCAAGGACCGGCGCTGCATTCACGACCAGAACGCCGAAACGCGCGCAACCAGCAGAAACTCATCGCCACCCGGCAGGCTCCTGACCCGCTTGAGCGCCAGATCCACCAAAACACCCGACCGCTCCAGATCGCGCATGAACTGCGCAACCACGGCGCCAGACGTAGCCAGCCCGGTCATTTGCAAGTGGCCGTTTTCCAGGCTGAGGTCGAGTAGCTGGACGCCAAACGGCAGCGCGCCTTCGAGGCCAGCGAACACATCGCCCAGAACACCCTGCTGGGCGCGCAAGCCCTCCAGCGCAGCCGAACGGGCGATAAGTGCATCATGCTGGGCACGCACATCAGCCAGCGGCTGCAGTTGCTCGGCCAGCACCTCAAGGGCGGCCTGTTGCTGGGCATTGGCCAGCGCCTGCTGCTGCCCGCGCTGTCGGGCCATCTGGTCGACCAGCGTCACGGCGCACAGCGCTAGCAGTGCGCCGGCAATCAGCTGGGTGCGAAAGCGCCGCAGCGCCGCCTCGCGCTGCCGTTCACGCCAGGGCAGCAGGTTAAGCCGCATCATGGGCGCAACCCTCCAAGTGCCAGCGCGCACGCCAGGAGCATCGTGCCATCCACGTGTTCCAGCCCCTCCAGGCCAGGTAAATGCCGGCACGGCGTATTCAACTGGCGGCCAAGGTCTTGCAACCAGCCCGGCTCTACCGGTGAACCACTGGTAATCCACAGGCCTGCAGGCAAATGCTCATCCGCAAGCAGCGCTTGCAGGCGCTCCGAGAGCTGGCCCGTGGCCTTCAGCCCCTGCGTTTGCAGTTCACGACGCTGGTAGGGCCGGCCGGGCTGCCAGTCATAAAGCACTGCGCTGCGCGCTTCGACACGCAGTAGTGCCGAACCCTCAAGGCAGCCCTCGGGCAACATGCGGCACAAGGCAATGTTGTCGACCTCGATGGCCTCCAGTTGCAACCCGGCCTGCTCGACGATGGCATCAAGTGACGCCAACGCACTTTGCCGACACGCGGCCACCAGCACCTCGGCGCACCCCGGTTGCGTGCGGGATGCCCCCAAAACCTGAAAATCCAGGGCCAGGTCCTCCAATGGGAACGGAAACAGCCGCTCGGCATCGGCCAGCAATTGCGTCTCCAGTTCAACCCCGACCTGCTCCACCGGCAAATGACACCGCTTGCAGATGACCTGGCTAGCCGGTAACGCCAACGCTACCCGACGCTGCCTGAGGCCACTGCGCAGGTAGGCACGACGCAAGGCTGCCACCGCGGCGGCGGGCTCTGCGGCCCAATCGCTGCCAGCCGCGGATTCAAATGGCTCTTGTGCCGATGCAAGCACCCGGCAGCGCCGACTGCGCCGCTGAAGTTGCACAACACGAACAGCGTCAGGGGCGATTTCCACCCCCACGAGTGAACTGGCGTCCTTGCCAAAGCGTCCTAACATCGCGGCTTCCTTGCTGCCTGGTGCAGCGGCCTGTCGCAACCCCGCGTCAACACTGGGCCCGGCCTGCCCATCGAGGCGACGGGCAGCCTGGCCGGTAACCCGGAGAGGCGAAAAAATGCTTATAATGCCCAGCGTTTTCTGGTCCGCCGGACCTGCGTGCAACCCACTCCCAACCTGGACACCGAAAAGCCTTGATACGTCTGCTGAAGTTCTTCTGGTGGTCTTCCGTCGCAGTCATTTGCGCGCTCGTACTCGGTGTGAGCGGTGCGTTTCTGTATCTTAGCCCCAGCCTGCCCTCGGTCGAGTCCCTCAGAAGCATCCAGTTGCAGATCCCCCTCAGGGTGTACAGCAGCGACGGCAAGCTGATTGCCGAATTCGGCGAGATGCGTCGCTCGCCGATCCGCTTCGCGGAAATTCCGCCACAGTTCATTCAGGCGCTTCTGTCAGCCGAGGACGACAATTTCCTCAATCACTACGGTGTCGACCCCAGCAGCCTGATGCGCGCAGCGACCCAGTTGGTGAAAACCGGGCATATCCAGACCGGCGGCAGCACCATCACCATGCAGGTGGCGAAGAACTTCTTCCTCACCAGCGAACGCAGTTTCTCGCGCAAGACCAACGAGATTCTGCTGGCCCTGCAGATCGAACGTGAGCTGACCAAGGACGAAATCCTCGAGCTGTACGTGAACAAGATCTACCTGGGCAACCGCGCCTACGGCATCGATGCCGCCGCGCAGGTGTACTACGGCAAATCGATCCGCGATGTGAGCCTGGCGCAGATGGCGATGATCGCCGGCCTGCCCAAGGCACCGTCACGCTTCAACCCGCTGGCCAACCCGGTGCGCGCCAAGGAGCGCCGCGACTGGATCCTGGGCCGCATGTACAAGCTGGGCAAGATCGACCAGGCCAGCTACCAGGCTGCCCTGGCCGAGCCGCTCAATGCCAGTTACCACGTGCCGACGCCTGAGGTGAATGCGCCTTACATCGCCGAAATGGCCCGTGCCGAAATGGTCGGCCGCTACGGCAGCGAGGCCTATACCGAAGGCTTCCGCGTCACCACCACGGTGCCCAGCGACATGCAGGAAATGGCCAACACAGCCATCCTCAAAGGCCTGTCCGATTACGACGAACGCCACGGCTACCGTGGCCCGGAAGCACGCTTCCCTGGACGCACCCAGGCAGCCTGGCTGCAGGAACTGGGCAAGCAGCGCACCCTGGGTGGCCTGGAGCCAGCCATCGTCACCCATGTCGACAAAGCCGGCCTACAGGTACTGACCCGGGACGGCCAGCAAGCCGAAGTTGCCTGGGACACCATGAAGTGGGCGCGCCCGTTCATCAACAGTAACGCCCAGGGCCGCGCTCCACAGTCGCCGGCCGACGTGGCACAGGTCGGTGACCTGGTGCGCCTGCAGCGCCTGGAAGACGGCAAGTTCAAGTTCAGCCAGGTGCCCGGCGCGCAAAGTGCCCTGGTCACCCTCGACCCTTACAACGGCGCCATTCGTGCGCTGGTTGGCGGCTTCTCGTTCGAGCAAAGCAACTACAACCGCGCCATGCAGGCCAAGCGTCAGCCGGGCTCCAGCTTCAAGCCGTTCATCTACAGCGCTGCACTGGACAGCGGCTACACCGCCTCCACCCTGGTCAACGATGCGCCGATCGTGTTCGTCGACGAGTCCGTGGACAAAGTGTGGCGGCCGAAGAACGACACCAATACCTTCCTCGGCCCGATCCGCATGCGCGAAGCGCTGTACAAGTCGCGCAACCTGGTGTCGATCCGCTTGCTGCAGGCCATGGGTGTAGACCGCACCATCGACTACATCGCCAAGTTCGGCTTCAACAAGCAGGACCTGCCGCGCAACCTGTCGCTGGCCCTGGGCACCGCCACCCTGACCCCGATGGAAATCGCCACAGGCTGGAGCACCTTTGCCAACGGCGGCTACAAGGTCACCCCGTACCTGATCGACCGCATCGAAAGCCGCAGCGGCGAAACACTGTTCACCGCCAACCCGGCCCGCGTACCCCAGGGCGCCGAGGACCAGGCTGGCCTGGCTGCACCCGAACAGCCGATCAGCACTGCGGCCATGCCAGGTGAGGCGCCATCCGCCTTCAACCAGGTGGCCGCTGCTCCGCAAACACCGGCTGTGGCTGAACAGATCATCGACGGGCGCACCACCTACATCCTCACCAGCATGCTGCAGGACGTGATCAAGCGCGGTACTGGCCGACGGGCGCTGGCCCTGGGCCGCACCGACCTGGCGGGCAAGACCGGTACCACCAACGAGTCCAAGGACGCCTGGTTCTCCGGCTACAACGCCGATTACGTGACCACGGTATGGGTTGGTTTCGACCAGCCGGAAACCCTCGGCCGCCGCGAGTACGGCGGCACGGCGGCGCTGCCGATCTGGATGAGCTTCATGGGCGCGGCGCTCAAGGACAAGCCGGCGCATGCGCCAGCAGAACCGGAAGGCATCCTCAGCCTGCGCGTCGACCCGATCAGCGGCCGCGCTGCCTCCCCGAGCACGCCCAATGCCTTCTTCGAGCTGTTCAAGGCCGAAGATTCGCCACCCTCGGTGGATGAACTGGGTAATGGCGCCGCACCGGGCAGCCCGCTGCCGGCCGATGAAGCAGCGCCGATGGACCTGTTCTGATACCCGCCCGACCAACGCGGTCCCTGTAGGAGCGGCCTTGCGTCGCGAAAAGGGCCGCGCACAGCGGCCCCTGCAATTTCTGCTTGATGCATAGATCTGGGGGCGCTTCGCACCCCTTTCGCGACACAAGGCCGCTCCTACAGGGACCACGTTAATCGGGACAACGGCCAACAAAAAGCCCCGGCTCATGCGAGCCGGGGCTTTTTTGTGTCTACAGCGGCAATCAGCCGTTGAACACTTCATCCACGCTGGTCAGCGGGTAGTGCTTCGGATACGGCAGGGTAGCCACGCCGGATTCGATAGCGGCCTTGGCCACAGCGTCGGAAACGACAGTGATCAGGCGTGCGTCCAGCGGCTTCGGAATGATGTACTCACGACCGAACTCCAGGCCTTCGACACCGTAGGCTTCGCACACTTCTTTCGGCACTGGCAGCTTGGCCAGGTCTTTCAGGGCGATGGCGGCGGCGATCTTCATTTCTTCGTTGATACGCTTGGCACGAACGTCCAGGGCACCACGGAAGATGAACGGGAAGCCCAGTACGTTGTTGACCTGGTTCGGGTAGTCAGAACGACCGGTGGCCATGATCACGTCGCTGCGGGTGGCGTGGGCCAGCTCTGGCGCGATTTCCGGGTCCGGGTTCGAGCAGGCGAACACGATCGGGTTGGCAGCCATCGACTTCAGGCCTTCCGGGCTCAGCAGGTTCGGGCCGGACAGGCCAACGAACACATCGGCACCGTCGAGGGCGTCAGCCAGGGTGCGCTTGTCGGTAGCGTGGGCGAACTGGGCCTTGTACTGGTTCAGGTCGTCACGGCCAGCGTGGATGACACCGCTGCGGTCGATCATGTAGATGTTTTCGACCTTGCCACCCATGCTCACCAGCAACTTCATGCAGGAGATGGCGGCAGCGCCGGCACCCAGGCAGACGATCTTGGCGTCTTCGAGTTTTTTGCCAGCGATTTCCAGGGCGTTGATCATGCCGGCCGCGGTTACGATTGCGGTGCCGTGCTGGTCATCGTGGAACACTGGAATGTCGCACTGCTCGATCAGGGTACGCTCGATTTCGAAGCACTCAGGTGCCTTGATGTCTTCGAGGTTGATGCCACCGAAGGTGATCGAGATACGGCGGACGGTGTCGATGAACGCTTGCGGGCTTTCCGATTCGACTTCGATGTCGAACACGTCAATACCAGCGAAACGCTTGAACAGAACACCCTTGCCCTCCATGACCGGCTTGGAAGCCAGTGGGCCGAGGTCACCCAGACCGAGGATGGCGGTGCCATCGGAAATCACCGCAACCAGGTTGCCTTTGCCGGTGTATTTGTAAGCCAGCTCTGGATCACGGCCGATTTCACGCACGGGCTCAGCAACACCTGGGCTGTAGGCCAGGGCGAGGTCACGGGCGGTGGCAGTGGGCTTGGAGAGTTCGACGCTCAGTTTCCCCGGACGAGGTTGAGCGTGGTATTCGAGAGCGGCGGTTTTCAGGTCTGACATGGTGGGCATTCCGCTATTTACTGTTCTGACGGACCGCCGAGGATACGCAAAGAGCCGGGGAGTCACAAGACTGGTCGGTCACTTGTGTCAAGGCCTTTAGCCTACGACTTTACGCTATAACCCACGGGGGCATACGGCTCACAGTGTGTACAATCTAATAGCGAAATGTCTACATCTTTTAGCCTGAAAAACGCTCCAACATGCTCGGATCGGTCAATGGCAACACCCAGCGTCGCTGCCCAGGCTTCAAGCCGCCCTTGCGGGAACGGTCCAGCACCCAGCCTCGCGCCTCGACCTGGCGTCCCTTGAGGTTATCGAAGAAGCTGGCGGGGAAGTTGCGTTGCAGACGAGCGGGAACCTGCAGCACCACAGCGTCGTCCAAGGTGAGCCAGACCCCGCCACGGTTGCGCTCGATACCCGTGATGCCGCCACCGATCACAGCGAAACCCGACTGCCTGACATCACCTGCTGGCACCACGGGCGAGCGCCGCCACACACCAACGCCGCCCTTGCGCGCCGCTTGCTCGGCAACCTGCTGGCAGCCGCTGAGGCTTACATTGGGGGCGATAGCCACGCGGTAGCCTAGCCCCTCGCTGAGCAGCCGAGCTTCCAGATTGTCTCCACCAAGGCCGTAGATATGCGCCAGGGTGCGGCCGTATTTGTCTTTTCCCTCAACGCCTGGCACCAGCCCGACGCGCCCGTCACTGGCGTTGACCAGCGCTTGAAGGCGCCGCCTGGCGGCCTCGGCATAGGGTTCGCTAGTACGCCCCTTGCGGCCGATTTCCGGGGCATTGATACCGATCAGGCGCACGCTGCGGCCATCGACCAGGCGCAAGGTGTCGCCATCGACCACTTGGCGCACCAGCACTTGCTGGGGCTGCTGCGGCAGCGGGCAGAACGCCAGGGCAGGGAAATGCCAGATGACGCCCATGAAAAAAGCGCCCACAAGGGGCGCTTTTTTGAGCAGCAATGCGAAACCCGAGGGGTTCGCCATGTGCATGATTACTTCTTGGCACCGAACATGCCGAAGCGATCGGCGAACTTCTGTACGCGACCACCGGTGTCCAGGACTTTCTGCTTACCGGTGTAGAACGGGTGGCACAGGTTGCAAACGTCGATCGACAGGGTGTTGCCCAGGGTCGAACGGCTTTCGAACTTGTTGCCGCAGCTGCAGGTGACTGCAACTACTTCATAGTTCGGGTGGATACCTTCTTTCATGGTCGCTTCCTCGAGCTGCGTGCCGCCATCCAACACCAATTGTTGAATACCGCACGTAATTAGGCGGCAAATAATACCAGAGCGCTGCGCTAGTGCAAGTTGTCGCTTGCACCGACCGTCGTCTGCTAGGCTCGCCAGTCTTTGATACGCCCTCCGAGACCTTCCGCGTGCCCGACGTCATCCTGCGCCTTGCCCTGCCCTCCCCGCTGCGTCGCCTGTTCGACTACAAGGCACCCGCGAGCATGGCCCGCCAGGCCTTGAGCCCAGGCATGCGCATACGCGTGCCCTTCGGCCGCCGCGAAATGATCGGCGTGCTGGTGGAGGTATGCGCAGAGAGCGAGGTGCCCGCCGACAAGCTCAAGCCTGCCAGCGCCCTGCTCGACCCGGTGTCACCGGTGCCGCCATCGCTGTTCAAGCTGTGCCTGTGGACCGCCCAGTACTACCAGCACAGCCTGGGCGACACCCTGAGCTGGGCCCTGCCGACGCTGTTGCGCCAGGGCGAACCTGCCGAGATGCGCCAGGAGCGCTTCTGGCACGTCGCCCCCGGCGCCCGCCTGGAAGACCCGCGCATCGCCCGCGCGCCGCGCCAGCGCGACGCCCTCAAGACCCTGGCCCAGCACCCGCACGGCGTGGCCCACAGCCTGCTGGCCAAGCTCAACCTGAACAAGGACAGCCTCGACCTGCTGCTGGCCAAGGAACTGGTACAGATTGAAGTTCGCCGGCACCTGCCGGCGCTACGCCACGAACACTGGCTGGCGCAGCCGGAATTGCCGCTGAACGAGGAGCAACGCGACGCCTTTGACGCGGTGCGCGAAGGTTTTGGGGGCTTTGGTGCGTTCCTGCTGGCCGGCGTCACCGGCAGCGGCAAGACCGAGGTCTACCTGCAGCTGATTCGTGAAACCCTCGAAGCCGGGAAGCAGGCGCTGGTGCTGATTCCGGAGATCAACCTGGGCCCGCAGACCCTGGCGCGCTTCGAGCAACGCTTCAACGCCCGCATCGCCCTGTTGCATTCGGCAGTGAGCGACCGTGAGCGCCTGGACGCCTGGCTGGCTGCCCGGGACGGCGAGGCCGACATCATCATCGGCACCCGCTCGGCATTGTTCACGCCGATGAAAAACCCCGGCCTGATCATCATCGACGAAGAGCACGACGGCTCCTATAAACAGCAGGAAGGGCTGCGCTACCACGCCCGCGACCTGGCACTGGTGCGCGCCCACCAGGAGAACATCCCGATCCTGCTAGGTTCTGCCACGCCGTCGCTGGAGACCCTGCACAACGCCCTTACCGGCCGCTACCGCCTGCTGCGCATGAACCAGCGCGCTGGTGGAGCCCGCCCGCCGCGCATGCTGCGCCTGGATGTAAAGAGCCTGCCACTGGACAGCGGCATCAGCGGCCCGCTGCAACAAGCCATCCGCCAGACCCTGGAGGCAGGCCAGCAAGTGCTGGTATTCCTCAACCGTCGCGGCTTCGCCCCGACCCTGCTGTGCCACGACTGTGGCTGGCTGTCCGAGTGCCCACGCTGTGATGCTCGCATGACCGTGCACCAGCGCTCGGCCGTGCTGCGCTGCCACCATTGCGGCTATGACGAACGCCTGCCGCACCAGTGCCCGAAGTGCAACCACGTTGACCTGCGCCCGGTCGGCGCGGGTACCGAGCGCGCCGAAGAGCGCCTGAAAGTGCTGTTTCCGGACTACCCGATCCTGCGGGTGGACCGCGACAGCACGGCGCGCAAGGACGCCATGCACAACCTGTTCAGTACCATTCAACGGGGCCAGCCGAGCATCCTTGTCGGTACGCAGATGCTTGCCAAAGGGCACCACTTCCCGCGGGTGACCCTGGTGGCCATCCTCGATGCCGATGGCGGGCTGTTCTCGGGCGATTTCCGCGCCGGCGAGCGCATGGCGCAGCTGATCGTACAGGTGGCCGGGCGGGCCGGGCGGGCCGAAGAGCCAGGCAAGGTGATCATCCAGACCCACCTGGCCGACCACCCGCTGCTGGTGCAGCTTACCGAGCAGGGCTACTTCGCCTTTGCCGAACAGGCCCTGGATGAACGCCGCGCCGCCGGGCTGCCGCCTTACTCCCACCTGGCCTTGCTGCGTGCCGAAGCACACAAGCCCGGGCAAGCTGAAAGTTTTCTCGACGAAGCCTGCGCCGCCGCCGAGCGCCTGGTGGCCGAACAGCGCCTGCCGGGCATCGAACTGCTGGGCCCGGTGCCGGCGCCCATGGAGCGCCGCGCCGGGCGCTTCCGCGCGCAACTGTTGATACAGGCCAATACCCGGGCGCCTTTGCATCGACTGATCAGTGCCTGGTTGCTAGTGTTGGAGCAGATGCCCAGCGGGCGCCAGGTACGCTGGTCGCTGGACGTCGACCCGGTCGACCTGTACTGACGTCTGGCGCTGCTTTGCAGCCCCAAAGGTTGGCAACCCGCTCCCGGCAACGGATAATGCCCAGTTTTTCCACCTGCGCATCCAGGCGCTCACCGCGCTTGCGGTCGAAAAGAGATCCCCATGAAAGACACCATTCGCCAGCTGGTCCAGCAAGCCCTCACCCAACTCGTCACCGACGGTGTGCTGCCTGAAGGGCTGTCGCCGGCGATCCAGGTGGAAAACGCCCGGGACAAGACCCACGGCGACTTCGCCAGCAACATCGCCATGATGCTGGCCAAGCAGGCTGGCATGAAGCCACGCGACCTGGCAGAAAAACTGATCGCCGCCCTGCCGGCCAGCGCCGACATCAGCAAGGTGGAAATCGCCGGCCCCGGCTTCCTCAACTTCTTCCAGAACACCGAAGCCCTGGCCAACCGCCTGGATGCTGCCCTGGCCGATGACCATCTGGGCGTGCGCAAGGCCGGCCCGCGCGAAAAGGTCGTCATCGACATGTCGGCGCCGAACCTGGCCAAAGAGATGCACGTCGGCCACCTGCGCTCGACCATCATCGGTGACAGCGTCGCACGCGTGCTGGAATTCTTGGGTGACAACGTCATCCGCCAGAACCACGTCGGCGACTGGGGTACCCAGTTCGGCATGCTGATGGCCTACCTGCAGGAAAACCCGATCACCAGTGACGAGCTGTCAGACCTGGAAAACTTCTACCGGGCGGCGAAGAAACGCTTCGACGAATCCGAAGAGTTCGCCACGCGCGCCCGTGGCCTGGTGGTCAAGCTGCAGGCCGGCGACCCTGAGTGCCTGGCCCTGTGGACCCGCTTCAAGGACATCTCGCTGTCGCACTGCCAGAAGACCTACGAGCTGCTCAACGTCAAACTGACCATGGCCGATGTGATGGGCGAAAGCGCCTACAACGACGACCTGGCCAACGTGGTAGCTGACCTCAAGGCCAAGGGCCTGCTGGTCGAGGACCAAGGCGCCCAGTGCGTATTCCTCGAGGAATTCAAAAACAGCGAAGGCGAACCCCTGCCGGTGATCGTGCAAAAAGCCGACGGCGGCTACCTGTACGCCACCACCGACCTGGCCGCCGTGCGCTACCGCAGCAACGTGCTCAACGCTGACCGCGCCCTGTACTTCGTCGACCAGCGCCAGGCCCTGCACTTCAACCAGGTATTCGAAGTGGCACGCCGTGCAGGTTTTGTCGGCCACCCGATGCAGATGGAGCACATGGGCTTCGGCACCATGAACGGCGCCGACGGCCGCCCGTTCAAGACCCGCGACGGCGGCACCGTCAAGCTGATCGACCTGCTCACCGAGGCCAAGGAGCGCGCCTACGCGCTGGTCAAGGAAAAGAACCCGACCCTGGCCGACGAAGACCTGCGACACATCGGCGAAGTGGTGGGCATTGGCGCGGTGAAATACGCCGACCTGTCCAAGCACCGCACCAGCGACTACAGCTTCAACTTCGAGCTGATGCTCAACTTCGAAGGCAACACCGCCCCGTACCTGCTGTACGCCTACACCCGCGTAGCCGGCGTATTCCGCAAGCTGGGCAAAAGCTTTGACGAAGTCGACGGCAAGATCGTGTTGCAGGCCGCCCATGAGCAGGACCTGGCTGCCCGCCTGGCGCAGTTTGGCGAAACCCTCAATAGCGTCGCCGAAAAAGGCACGCCGCACGTGCTGTGCAGCTACCTGTACGACCTGGCCGGCCTGTTCTCCAGCTTCTACGAGAACTGCCCGATCCTCGCCGCCGAAACCCCGGAGCAACAGCAGAGCCGCCTGCGCCTGACCGCCCTGACCGGCCGCACCCTCAAACAAGGTCTGGAACTGCTCGGCCTGGAAACCCTGGAGCGCATGTAAGTTGGCTGCCAAGAAAAAACCCGCCCCCAAACGCGGCGCCAGCCGCCAGACGGCGCCGGCCAAACAGCCGATCCCTGGTTGGGTATGGATGGCCGTCGGCCTCACCGTCGGCGCGTTCATCGTGTTCCTGATGAAACTCGAGCCGGGGGGCGATGACATCAAGCGCGCCAAGCCCGAGCAGCAGAAGCCGGAGAAAGTGGCCGAAGCCAGCAAGCCTGCGCAGGCCACCCCACAGCAGCCGGTGAAGCCGAAGTACGACTTCTATACCCTGCTGCCGGAGTCCGAGGTGATCGTGCCGCCGGAGGCCGTGCCCGAGAAGACGCCGCCGGTACCCGCCCAGCCGGTGACCCCGGTGACGCCGGCAGAAGCTGCAAAAATCGACACCGCGCGTGCCCAGGCGGCGTTGCTGGGCCAGACCCCGCCACCGCCGCCGCCGGTGATCAAGCCGGCAGCGACCACCCAGTACTTCCTGCAGGCTGGCTCGTTCCGTAAGCAGGCCGATGCCGACAAGGTCCGCGCGCAGATCATCCTGCTGGGCCAGTCGGTGAAGGTGGAGTCGGGTACGGTCAAGGACGAGACCTGGTACCGCGTACTGGTCGGGCCGTTCAGCAACCGTGAGCAACTGACCGGGGCGCAGAAGCAACTGGCCGGGGCTGGGTTCAGCAACCTGCTGCTGCAACAACGGCAGACCCGGCAGTAACCCAGCAACAAAAAAGGCCTTGCCGCTTCGGTGCGACAAGGCCTTTTTCATTACCCGCGAAGCATATCAACGCAAGGCGTTGCGCTCGGACACCTGGCTGTTCAACGTCCAGAAGTCATACAGCACCCCCACCAGGAACAAGCCGCCGGTAAAGAAGTAGATGATCGCGGTGATCCACTTGCCCTGATACAGCCGATGCAGGCCAAACACCCCAAGGAAGGTCAGCAGAACCCAGGCGATGTTGTAGTCGATACGGCCGGACTGGAACCTCAGATCGGCTTCACGGTCCATGGACGGGATCAGAAACAGGTCGATCAGCCAACCGATGCCCAGCAGGCCGAAGGTAAAGAACCAGAGGGTCCCGGTAATCGGCTTGCCGTAATAGAAACGATGCGACCCGGTGAAGCCAAAAATCCACAGCAGGTAGCCAATGGTCTTGCTGTGCGTGTCGTGAAAGGGCGCCCCCTGTTGATAACTGTTCATGCATAGCCCTCGAGGGTTATCCGAAAATTTTCTAAAAAAAAATGTGACTTTCTCGTCTCAGGCCGACGTACGGCAGCATGGCAATCGACCAACGGATCAAATATTGATCAAAAAGCTGTTATAAAGTTGCGCGCCCAACACATAACTATTCATAAGAGCTTCATCTATGCCGCCTTTATTCAAGACATGGCTGACCCTCTGTCTATTATTGCCCCTGGCCGCCCACGCCACCAATCGTGAGCAACGTCTTCCCAATGGCTTCACCGGCTATACCACCAATGCCTCGGTGAAACACGCGCCGGTCAAGCAGACCGCTCTGCGCGCGCGCCCAGCCAATGCCGCCAGCAACCGCGGCTTGCCAGTCGCTGCCATGTCGCCGAAGCAGAGCAGCGATGTGCTTAGCCGTGCGGTGAATGTGCTCGGTACCCCTTATGTTTGGGGTGGCAGCAGCCCGAAAAAAGGCTTTGACTGCAGCGGGCTGGTGAAATACGCCTTCAACGATGTCGCAGACGTCGACCTGCCGCGTACCTCCAATGCCATGGCCCAGGGCCACGGCGTCAAGGTAGCCAAGGGGGACCTGAAGCCTGGTGACCTGATCTTCTTCAACATCAAGAGCCGCCGGGTAAACCATGTTGCCATCTACCTGGGCAACGACCGCTTCATCCACGCACCACGGCGTGGCAAGCGGGTGAGCATCGACAACCTGAGCAAGCCCTACTGGCAGAAACACTACGTAGTGGCCAAGCGGGTACTGCCGAAGGAACAGCAGCAACTGAACCTGGCCAAACGCTAATCCCGGCTCAGCCTGTACCGGCCCTATCGCCGGCAAGCCAGCTCCCACAGGGATCGCGCAAGCTTTGGACTGTGAGCAAGGCAATAGCTCCCTCAGGTAGGGCACAGCCCTGATGGGCAGTGATGTAC
>NZ_JAFBKA010000089.1:0-410 GCF_022760795.1 Pseudomonas sp. BP01 | reverse complement strand
CCAGCAGGCTGCGCAGGGAATAGTTGTCCGATCCCAATTCCAGACGCGCAACATCGCGCAGGCGGGTAACCTGCCCGTCAGCGCCAGCTTTGATCACGATATCGCCAAACTGCTCAACGGTGGTCAGACGCCCCTGGGCATTGATACTGACTTCGAAGGCTGAGGAGCTGTTCGGCTGTTGACCGACAGAACCGGCCGCGACCTGGACATTCTGCTCACGAATTGCTGCGGTCACATCACTGGCCGTCAAACCGCGGGAAGCGACTTTGGTCGGATCCAGCCAGACGCGCATCGCGTATTCACCCTCGCCCCCAAGCGTGACGCTGGCAATACCTGGCAAGCGTGATAGCTCATCACGCACGTTCAACATGGCATAGTTGGAAACATAAAGCGGATCGTAGCGATCGCCC
>NZ_JAFBKA010000088.1:0-411 GCF_022760795.1 Pseudomonas sp. BP01 | reverse complement strand
GCCAAGCTGGGCGCACTGGAAGAAGGCGCGACGTTCACCGCCAGCTGCACGCTGCAGTTCAGTTCCGGCACGGACTACCTGTCCTTCGGCGACTGCACCATCAAGTAAAGACGAAGCCGGCGAAATGCCGGCTTCTTTTCTTTGCCTCTTGTGGAGTCGAGCCATGCTCGACTCGCGAAATGTCACGGCCCCGAAGGCACCGGACCATAAGCATTTTCCTGCGGCGTGCCCGGCAGCAGCGCGAATACGAAGATCACCAGGCCGCCGAACGGAACGAAGGCCAGCAGGTACATCCAGCCCGACTGGTTGCAGTCGTGCAGGCGGCGCACGGTGACGGCGATGACCGGCACGAACGTGGCCAGCCAGAACACGACAAACAGGATGATCGACGCGATGCCCAGGACGTCGGAC
>NZ_JAFBKA010000087.1:0-411 GCF_022760795.1 Pseudomonas sp. BP01 | reverse complement strand
GCCAGACGGGGACCGATGCCCCCTTCGCCTGCTCTGTTCCCGAATCAGTCAACAAACATCGAGACCGGGATTTGAAATCGATTTGCCAGCGCCCGCATGTGATCGAGTGTCAGACTGCGTTCACCACTGAGGATCCGGCTGACGAGTGATTTTTTGCCTATCTCGTTTTCAAAATCGGACTGTGAAAGCCCGCGTTGCTGCAAAAGAACCCGCAGCAACGATACACCGTTTTTACCAGCTTCGATGCGCGTAAATTCCACCGCGTTATTTTCCCAGGCATCAATGCGGGCAGTCAGTATATCAACCAGCGGGCTGTCCGGGTCATGTTCCAGAAGATACTCAACGAGTTTACGTACATCTTCGTAATCTTTGCGGGACGAACTGCCACCCAGCAGAGGGACAATACTCGCC
>NZ_JAFBKA010000086.1:0-416 GCF_022760795.1 Pseudomonas sp. BP01 | reverse complement strand
GTATTTCAGAGAGAAAACGGGTGGTACCATAGCCACGCAGATACGGCACGATGACGCGGAATCCTTGCTTTGCTAACGCTGGCGCGACCGCCGCATAGCTATGAATGTCATATGGCCAGCCGTGCAGCAGGATAACCGGCTGACCGTCACGCGGACCGATATCGACATAGCCGATATTCAGGTCGCCGGCCTGAATCTGTTGAACATGATCGAATGCACTGGCATCGTCCGCCGCGCAAACGCCGGCTGACCACAGAGCTGACAGCGCCAGCATCAGCGCGCTACCGTTACGGGCCCGAGATAATCTGTTCATAAAGCCACCTGTTAACTGAAAGAGAAGAGAGGACGCAGACAGTTAACCAGCGTTTTGTATACGGCATATGCGCAGAAAGGCGGGGTTTTGTATCGCGATGTAT
>NZ_JAFBKA010000085.1:0-423 GCF_022760795.1 Pseudomonas sp. BP01 | reverse complement strand
GTACCGCCCCGTAGCTGTTCGCCGTGCACCGGAATGCCGTCCAGCAGCAGACGCCCGGCGGTTTGCCGGACGCCGGGTGGCAGAACGCCAAGCGCGGCGGCACAGGTCAGCGATTTTCCGCAACCGCTGCTGCCCAGCAGGGCCAGCACCTGCCCGCGACGCAGGGTCAGCGACAGCTCCGTCACCAGCGGGCGGCCGGCGCACAGGGTAAAGTGTTCTAACTGGATCTTTTGCGGCATCAGTGGCTGTGCTCCGCGATCAGGTGAGGATCGAGACGATCGCGCAGCGCGTCGCCCACCAGGTTAAAGGCCATCACGCTGATAAACAGCGCCAGGCCGGGCCACAGCATCTGTAGCGGCTGGGTCCAGATAAACTGCCGCGCATCGTTAATCATCACCCCCCATTCCGCCGTGGGTGCGCTGA
>NZ_JAFBKA010000084.1:0-423 GCF_022760795.1 Pseudomonas sp. BP01 | reverse complement strand
GCAGGCCCAGGCCGACCATGTTGCCGTGCTCGTCCAGCTCGATGGCGTAACGTTCGCCACCGTAGTCGCGGCTGGCGACCACGCGGTGGTCGGCGTTGTACTGCACTTGCAGCTCACGGCCGAGCACATCGGTGGCCCAGCTGGTGCGGCTGTCGAGGTCGTAGCGGAAGTGGTAATGCTCGCCGTCGCTGGTCCAGTGCTCGACCACGCGCGGCTTGTCGCCCAGGGTTTGCCAACGGTAGTGGCAGCCCAGGCCCAGGGCGTTGCTGTGGGTCACCATCAGGCCGTCGGCGTAACTGAAGCTGCGCACGGTGTCGCCGTTGCGGTTGATCACCGCGCTCAGCTGGCCGTGTTCGTCGTAGCGGTACTGGGTGAGCGTTTCGACCGCCTCATTGTTGACCACGCGCTTGATGTCGGTCAGGC
>NZ_JAFBKA010000083.1:0-430 GCF_022760795.1 Pseudomonas sp. BP01 | reverse complement strand
CGAAAAATGACTCCCCTCATGTAACAAAACTCGTTACTGTATCAACATAACAATAACCCCATAACTAATTAGCGAGAAAAGAATGAAAATCGGCTATGCACGTAAATCTACGCATCTTCAGGATGTGGCGCACCAGGTTGACGAACTAACAAAAGCTGGATGTGAGCAAATCGGCACTGTTGCAAATAGTCGGTGGTGATAAACTTATCATCCCCTGTTGCTGATGGAGCTGCACATGAACCCATTCAAAGGCCGGCATTTTCAGCGTGACATCATTCTGTGGGCCGTACGCTGGTACTGCAAATACGGCATCAGTTACCGTGAGCTGCAGGAGATGCTGGCTGAACGCGGAGTGAATGTCGATCACTCCACGATTTACCGCTGGGTTCAGCGTTATGCGCCTGAAATGGAAAAACGGCTGCGCTGGTAC
>NZ_JAFBKA010000082.1:0-430 GCF_022760795.1 Pseudomonas sp. BP01 | reverse complement strand
AGCGGGCGTGGCGAACCTGGCGCCACCGTAGAAGTGCGCGATGCCGACGGTAACGTCATCGGCTCTGGCGTGGTGAGTGCCAACGGTACCTTCCTGATCGACCTGGACCCGGCGGTGCAGCCGGGCGAACAGCTGAGCCTGGTGCAGACCGACCCGAGCGGCAACGCTTCCGTGGCAGTCGAGTACGACGTACCGCTGACCACCGCGCCAGACAGCCCGAGCAACCTGGCCATCGATGCCGACGGCACCACCCTCACCGGTTCCGCGCCTGCCGGTACTCGCGTGGAGGTGCATGACGCCAACGGCACCCTGATCGGCAGCGCCATCGCCAATGCCGATGGCACGTTCAGCATCGAGCTGAATCCTGCTCAAGCCAACGGCGAACTGCTGGATGTCGTTGCCATCGATGACAGCGGCGTTTCTTCGCTGC
>NZ_JAFBKA010000081.1:0-444 GCF_022760795.1 Pseudomonas sp. BP01 | reverse complement strand
GTACATCCACTACTACAACCATGACCGTATCAAGCTAAAGCTCAATGGCATGAGCCCTGTGAAATACAGGGCCCATGCTGCTGAGGCTGCTAGCTGAAGCTGTCCAACTTTTCGGGGGCAGTCCACACTGTGGGAGCGGCTTTAGCCGCGAACACCGGCGCAGCCGGTGCCATTCACCGTGTTGGATTCTTCGCGGGTAAACCCGCTCCCACAGGTAATCGCGCAGGCTTCAGGGATATGCAGTACCTGTGGGGGCAACTGTCCTGCACAACATCTAAAAGCTAGCGCGATCATTGTGGGAGCGGGCTTGCCCCGCGAACACCGGCGAAGCCGGTGCCATCCTCCGCGCTGGATTCTTCGCGGGCATGCCCGCTCCCACGGGTAGTCGGGCAGGCTTCAGGCATATGCAGTACCTGTGGGGGCAACTGTCTTGCACAGCATCTA
>NZ_JAFBKA010000080.1:0-451 GCF_022760795.1 Pseudomonas sp. BP01 | reverse complement strand
CTCCATGGTGCCGTCGGCCTGACGGTTAAACTGCATGAAGACGATGTTCCAGATCTCAATGTAGCGATCGCCATCTTCTTCCGGGCTTCCCGGAGGACCGCCCCAGATGTGGTCACCGTGGTCGAAGAAGATTTCGGTACACGGACCGCACGGACCGGTATCGCCCATCTGCCAGAAGTTGTCAGAAGCGAACGCCGCGCCTTTATTATCGCCAATGCGGATAATACGCTCACGTGGAACGCCGACCTCATTCGCCCAGATATCGAAGGCTTCGTCATCGGTTTCGTAGACGGTAACCCACAGTTTATCTTTCGGCAGCGCGAACCAGTTTTCCCCGGTCAGCAGTTCCCATGCGTATTTGATGGCATCCTGCTTGAAGTAATCGCCGAAGCTGAAGTTACCCAGCATTTCAAAGAAGGTATGGTGACGCGCGGTGTAACCGACGTTTTCC
>NZ_JAFBKA010000007.1:0-224014 GCF_022760795.1 Pseudomonas sp. BP01 | reverse complement strand
CCTCACCGCCAGCTTCGAGCAAGGCCCTAACGGCCCGCTGGTGCCAGAGCTGAAAGCGCTGTTCCCGGATGCGCCGTACATCTAATGTTTGCTGCGCGACAGCGCAGCCCGGAAGGGCTGGGTGATCTCCCACAGGATCACCACTGGTTCTGAAACTGTGCAGTACCTGTGGGAGCGGGCGTGCCCGCGAAGAGGCCGGTACAGCAAACAAAAAAAGCCGGCTCCCTGCAGAGGGAGCCGGCCTTTGTGCGTACTGCTACTGGTTTGCTTACTTACCCGCAGTCAGCGCGTTATAGCTGGTCATCAGGTTGCGATAATCCGGAATGTGGTTGGAACACAGCGCAGCCAGCCCTTCGACATCGTTGCGCCAGTCGCGGTGCAGCTCGCAGGCCACGCCGAACCAGGTCATGAGCTGCGCACCCGCCTGGCTCATGCGGTCATGGGCGGCATCGCGGGTCATTTCGTTGAAAGTACCGGAGGCATCGGTCACCACGAACACGTCGAACTCTTCTTCCAGCGCCGACAGTGCCGGGAAGGCTACGCAGACCTCAGTCACCACACCGGCAATGATCAGCTGCTTCTTGCCAGTGGCCTTCACCGCCTTGACGAAGTCTTCGTTGTCCCAGGCGTTGATCTGGCCTGGGCGGGCGATATACGGCGCATCCGGGAACAGCGCTTTCAGCTCTGGCACCAGCGGGCCGTTAGGGCCTTGCTCGAAGCTGGTGGTGAGGATGGTTGGCAGGTTGAAGAACTTGGCCAGGTCAGCCAGGGCCAGTACGTTGTTCTTGAACTTGTCCGGCTCGATGTCACGCACCAGGGACAACAGGCCAGCCTGGTGGTCGACCAGCAGTACGGCAGCGTCGTCTTTGTTCAGGCGGTTGTAGGTGAATTTGCTCATGGTCTGTGCTCCTAAGGGTTATGAATTTTTCAGCAATCCGGGGTGTTTCGCGTTGATGGGCACAGATTAAAATCATCACCTTTGCTGCACTAGACTGCGAAAACCGTCCTTAGCGTTCCGTTTGGAGAACGATCATTGGAAGACCTCAACTCCCTCTACTACTTCACCCAAGTCGTGGAGCACGGCGGCTTCGCCCCGGCCGGGCGGGCGCTGGACATGCCCAAGTCGAAACTCAGCCGGCGCATCGCCGACCTTGAAGACCGCCTGGGCGTGCGCCTGCTGCACCGCACCAGCCGGCACTGCTCGCTGACCGAAATCGGCCAGGCCTACTACAACCGTTGCCTGGCCATGCGCGTGGAGGCCGAGGGCGCGGCGGAAATCATCGAGCGCAACCGCAGCGAGCCACGCGGGCTGGTGCGCATCAGTTGCCCCACCACCCTGCTCAACTCCTGGGTCGGGCCGATGCTGACCCGCTACATGCTCAAGTACCCCCAGGTGGAACTGTTCATCGAGAGCACCAACCGCCGCGTCGACCTGCTGCATGAGGGCTTCGACATCGCCCTGCGCGTGCGCTTTCCGCCGCTGGAGAACACCGACATGGTGATGAAGGTACTGAGCAACAGCACCCAGTGCCTGGTCGGCCAGCCGCACTACCTGGCGCAACTACCCAAAGGGTTTGACCCACAGCTGCTGGGCACGCTACCCAGCGTGCATTGGGGCAGCGCCCAGCGCGAGTACCAGTGGGAACTGTTCCAGGGTGAGGACAACAGCCGCAGTATCGTCATCCCGCATACGCCGCGCATGGTGACTGACGACCTGTTTGCCTTGCGCCATTTCGTGGTGGCCGGGGTGGGAATCGCGCACTTGCCGCGGGTGGCGGTTCGCGAGGACCTAGCTTCGGGGCGCCTGGTGGAATTGCTGCCTGAGTGGCACCCGCGTTGCGGCATTGTGCATGCGATCTTCCCGTCGCGGCGGGGGTTGCTGCCATCGGTGCGGGCGCTGATCGATCACCTGGCTGAGGAGTTCGCGATCAGCGACATGGCTTGAGTCGGTGGCTGACAGTAACGGCCCTTTCGCAGGACAAGCCCGTGGGGCTTGTCCTGCGAAGAGGCGGTCATTTATCGAGGCAAAGAAGCTTAGAAAGCAAAGCAAGAACAACCCAGCGCCCCCCAGAAGCCCTGGAAGTCACTCACCGGCACACTCGAATGCCGTGCCTTCTCATGGCTGTGCGCATGCACCCCGCATGGCCCGCTACACTGGTGCACGGCGGCTGCCAACGATGGCGTACCGACGCGCCAGTGCCCCGGCACCTTGGCCACCGGCGACCACTCCGGCAGTACCGGCACCTGCGGCGGGCCGAGCCTGTCGAACTCGCCAGCGCCGTACACCACCTTGCCATCGACGATGGTCAGCACCGACTCGATGCCCTTGATCGCCTCTTCATCGACACTGAAGAAGTCCAGCGACAGCGCCGCCAGGTCGGCCAGCTGGCCCACCTTGATCTGGCCCTTCTTGCCCTGCTCGCTGGAGAACCAGGCGCTGCCCTGGGTGAACAGCTGCAGCGCGGTGTCGCGGTCCAGGCCTTCCGGGTACAGCTCCATGCCGCCGACGGTCTTGCCGCTGACCAGCCAGTACAGCGAGGTCCACGGGTTGTAGCTGGACACGCGAGTGGCATCGGTACCGGCACCCACCGGCACGCCCATGTCGAGCATGCGCTTGATCGGCGGGGTCTGCTCGGCAGCCTTGGCGCCGTAGCGGTCGACAAAGTACTCACCCTGGAAGGCCATGCGGTCCTGGACGGCGATACCACCGCCCAAGGCGCGCACGCGCTCGATGTTCTGCGGGGTGATGGTTTCGGCGTGGTCGAAGAACCACGGCAGGCCGTTGAACGGGATGTCGCGGTTGACCTTCTCGAACACGTCGAGCATGCGCGTGATCGATTCGTTGTAGGTGGCATGCAGGCGGAACGGCCAGCGTTGCTCGACCAGGTGGCGCACCACCGGTTCCAGCTCTTCTTCCATGGTCTGTGGCAGGTCCGGGCGCGGCTCGAGGAAGTCCTCGAAGTCGGCGGCGGAAAACACCAGCATTTCGCCGGCGCCGTTATGGCGCAGGAAGTCGGTGCCGCTGTGCAGCTTTACGCTGGAGGTCCACTTCTTGAAGTCGTCCAGCTCTTCCTTGGGCTTCTGGGTGAACAGGTTGTAGGCGATGCGCACGGTCAGCTGGTTGTTGTCGGCCAGCTCCTGGATCACCGAATAGTCGTCGGGGAAGTTCTGGTAGCCGCCGCCGGCGTCGATGGCACTGGTCAGGCCCAGGCGGTTCAGCTCACGCATGAACTGCCGAGTCGAGTTGACCTGGTACTCCAGCGGCAGCTTCGGCCCTTTGGCCAATGTAGCGTAGAGGATCATCGCGTTCGGGCGGGCGATCAGCATGCCGGTCGGGTTGCCAAACTTGTCGCGCTGGATCTCGCCACCCGGCGGGTTCGGGGTGCTCTTGTCGTAGCCGACGGCCTTGAGCGCAGCGCGGTTGAGTAGCGCGCGGTCGTACAGGTGCAGCAGGAATACCGGGGTGTCGGGCGCAGCCTGGTTGATTTCTTCCAGGGTGGGCATGCGTTTTTCGGCGAACTGGAATTCGTTCCAGCCACCGACTACCCGCACCCACTGCGGGGTGGGCGTGCGCGCAGCCTGGTCCTTGAGCATGCGCAGGGCATCGGCCACCGACGGCACGCCTTCCCAGCGCAGCTCCAGGTTGTAGTTCAGGCCACCGCGGATCAGGTGCAGGTGCGAGTCGTTCAGGCCGGGGATGACCGTGCGCTGCTTGAGGTCGATGATCTGGGTAGACGTGCCCTTGTGGGCCATGGCCTCGGCGTCATTGCCCACGGCGATGAAACGGCCGTCCTTGATGGCGACCGCAGTCGCGGTGGGCCTTTCGCGGTCAACGGTGTGCAGTTTGCCGTTGAACAGAATCAGGTCAGCGGTCATGGAACCTCCTTGGATGGATGCGTGAGCGGAACCGGCTTGGCCGGTAAAAGGCAATGCGGACCAGAGCGCGCCGGCAGCACCGAGCACGGTGCTGGTGGCGAGGAACTGGCGACGGGTCTTGTCGTTGCGGTCCTGGGACATGGTGTTCTCCGTCTCTGGGTGCGGCAGCGGCAGGCGCAACTGCGGAGCATGCCGGTTGATGCTGGGTCAGGGCTTGGATGGATGTGCGGTGGGCTGTAGAAGGTTAGCCCTGATCAACATTTGTGCTGCCAGGACTGGCCTCTTCGCGGGCTTGCCCGCTCCCACAGGGAAATCACAGGTTTCAGATGCTGTGCAGTACCGGTGGGAGCGGGCGAGCCCGCGAATGCCTCGCACAATTACCGCTGGAGAAACGCCAGCAAGTCCTCGTTCAACTGCTGCGCATGGGTCACCGCAAACCCGTGCGGCGCCCCGGCATACACCTTGAGCTCAGCCCCACGAATCAGCTCCGCCGCCTGCTTGCCGGTGGTCTCGAATGGCACGATCTGGTCGTCGTCACCATGAATCACCAAAGTCGGCACATCGACCTTGGCCATGTCCGGTCGGAAGTCGGTCTCGGAGAACGCCGTCACGCAATCCAGAGTGCCCTTGATCGACGCCATCAGCGCGATGTTCAGCGTCTGCGTCTGCACGCCCTGGGACACCTGCTGCCCATGGTTCAGGCCATAGAACGGCGTCGCGAAATCGGCGATGAACTGCGCACGGTCGGCACGCAGGCCGGCACGGATACCCTCGAACACCGACAGGTCGACCCCTTCAGGGTTGTCTTCACGCTTGCCGAACACCGGCGTCACCGCACCCAGCAGCACCAACCCGGCCACCCGCTCGCTGCCGTGGCGGGCGATGTAGCGGCTGACATCGCCGCCGCCCATCGAAAAGCCCACCAGGGTCACGTCGCGCAGGTCGAGGTGTTCGATCAGCTGGGCGATGTCATCGGCGAAGGTGTCGTAGTCGTAACCGTTCCACGGCTGGCTCGAACGGCCGAACCCACGCCGGTCGAAGGCGATGGCGCGGTAGCCGCGGCTGGCCAGGAACTCCATCTGCGAATCCCACATGTCGGCATCCAGCGGCCAGCCGTGGCTGAACAGCACGGGCTTGCCGCTGCCCCAGTCCTTGAAATAGATCGAAGTGCCATCGCGGGTAACGAACGTGCTCATGTCGGTATCTCCTTGAAAGTATTGAGGTAAAGGCGCCGCTCAGCCGCGCAGCCAGTTGGCACAGCGGCGGGTTACCCAAGGCATGATGTAGAACACCACCGGCAGGATGACGAACAGGTTGACGATCAGGTTGCCGGTAATCGGGCCGCCCAGCTGCGGGAAGCGTGCAAACAACGGCGCCAGCAGTTGCGGAATGACCATGGTCATCGGGCAGATCACCAGGTAGGTCAGCAGCGCCTGCTTCCAGCGCGGCGGCTGGGCCGGCATCGCGCCCGTCGGGCTAGCGAGAACGTGGTGTTGCAGGCATACGGTCACCACTTCACGGTTGTCTTGGAGTGCGGTGTTCATCGGCGTTCCTTGGGATGAGCTTGCCCGCATCCACTGTGCAACGGTGAACGGGCGGAGGATTGGATGGGTGTGCTGCCCTTTGGCGGGCACCGACTGGCGGTGCCCGGGGCGGTCGGCTTACTTGCCGGCGTTGAAGGCGTTGTAGCTGGTCATCAGGTTGCGGTAGTCCGGGATGTGGTTGGAGCACAGCGCGGCCAGGCCCTCAACGTCGTTGCGCCAGTCGCGGTGAAGCTCGCACGCTACGCCGAACCAGGTCATCAGTTGCGCACCGGCCTGGCTCATGCGGTCATGGGCGGCATCGCGGGTCATGGCGTTGAAGGTACCGGAGGCGTCGGTCACCACGAACACATCAAACTCTTCTTCCAGGGCCGCCAGGGCCGGGAAGGCAACACACACTTCCGTCACGACGCCGGCGATGATCAGCTGCTTCTTGCCGGTGGCCTTCACTGCCTTGACGAAGTCTTCGTTGTCCCAGGCGTTGATCTGGCCTGGGCGGGCGATGTACGGGGCGTCCGGGAACAGGGCCTTCAGTTCCGGCACCAGTGGGCCATTGGGGCCTTGCTCGAAGCTGGTGGTGAGGATGGTCGGCAGGTTGAAGAACTTGGCCAGGTCAGCCAGGGCCAGCACGTTGTTCTTGAACGCGTCCGGCTCGATGTCGCGGACCAGGGACAGCAGGCCAGCCTGGTGATCGACCAGCAGTACGGCGGCGTCGTCTTTGTTCAGGCGGTTGTATTTGAAGTTGGTCATGGTCGTTGCTCCTAAGGGTTTATGTCTTCAGTAAGTTGGGTGTTTCGCGTTGATGGGAGAAGATTAAAACCATCACCTTTGGAGCGGTAGATAGCGGTTTTTGGCTTTAGCGTTCTGTTTTAGGAACGATACATTGGCGTTGGTTTTGCTGGCCTCTTCGCGGGCTCGCCCGCTCCCACAGGGATCGCACAAGATTCACAACCAGCGCTTTACCTGTGGGAGCGGGCAAGCCCGCGAAGGGGCCAGCACAGGCTTGCATTGCCTGCTCGGCAAACCTGCTCTATTACTACCCACAGCCCTCCCCTCACCCCCGAGACCACCATGCTGGCGTTCATCCAGTCGTCCCCGTTGTTGCTCGGCACTACCCTCATCCTGCTCGACCTCGTGCTCTGGCAAGTCATCCCCATGCAGCGCCGTGCCTGGCGCATCGGCACGCGCCTGGTGATATTCCTGCTGTTCAGCTCGGTGCTGGTGGCCGCCGGCATGAGCCCGCTGCAACCACCACCTTGGCCCGATGATGTTTCGCGCAACCTCATGGCTACGGTGCTGGCCATCGGCTGGTGGCTGTTTGGCGCGCGCACGGTCACGGTGGTGTTCGGCCTGCTGCTGGTGGCCCGCGGCAGCCATGGCGGGCGGTTGCTGCAGGATGTGCTGGGTGCGTTGATCTTCCTGGTCGCTGTAGTGGCTGCGGCGGGCTATGTGATGCAACTGCCGGTGAAGGGTTTGCTGGCGACGTCCGGGGTGATGGCCATCGTCATCGGCCTGGCGCTGCAAAGCACCTTGGCGGACGTGTTCAGTGGCATCGTGCTGAACACCACGCGGCCCTATCAGATTGGCGATTCAATCTCCATCGACGGCACCGAAGGCAAGGTGCTGGACATCGACTGGCGCGCCACGCGCCTGCTGACCGGCACCGGCAGCCTGGCGGTGATCCCCAACTCGGTCGCGGCCAAGGCGCGGCTGCTCAACCACAGCCGCCCGGCCGATGTGCATGGGGTGTCGATCAGCGTGGTGGTACCGGCCAAGGTGCGGCCCAAGCGAGTGTTCGATGCGCTGGAAAAAGCCTTACAGGGCGTGAGTGCCATTCTCGACACCCCAAAACCGAAAGTGACGGTGAAGGCCTCGACGCTGGAGTCCGTGGAGTACGAGGCCAGCGGCTTCGTGGCCGACGCGGGCACCAAGGGCGACGCACGCAATCAGCTGTTCGACCTTGCCCATCGGCACCTGGAGGCCAGCGGGGTGATGTGGAACGTGGACCTGGCCCTGCCGCCGCGCAGCCGCCAGCGCGAGGTGCTGGACGAAGTGCGGGTGTTCCGCTCGCTAAGCGATGAGGAGCGTGACGCGCTGAGCCAGCGCATGACGGCGGTGGAGTACCTGGCGGACCAGGTGATCCTGGGCGTGGGCGAGCATTCCGAGCACCTGCTGGTGATTGGCAGCGGGGTGGTGTCGGCGTCAGTGCGTGATGGCGACAAGCGGATCGAAGCCGGGCGCATGGGGCCGGGTGAGGTGCTGGGGATCGAGGGGATCATCGATGAGGACGACTCGTTCGCCGAGTTCCGCACGCTGACCGGTTGCGTGCTGTACCGCATCGAAAAGGAACAGGTGAAGAGCTGTTTGCAGCAGCGTGGCGAGGTGCAGAACGCGTTGAGCAAACTGCAGCGGTTCCGCCGGCAAAGCCGGGAGTCGTTATTGCTGCAAAAGCCGGCCCTGATCAAGAAAGGCGGCTTCCTCAGCTGGTTGCACAAGTAAGCCTGCGCCGGCCCCTTCGCGGGCGTGCCCGCGAAGGGGCCAGTACTTACAACACAACCCTCAGGCACTGCCCCGCGTGGTACAGCGAGAAGCCGGACTCGTAGAACGCGGTCCGCAGCGAAGGCGCACTCACGCCGCTCATTGGCGAGAACGGAATCGGCAGGCTGTCCGCCTCACCCTTGAGCAGAAACTCGGCAAACGCACGGCCGATCACGGTACCCGTGGTGTTGCCCCGCCCGTTGTAACCCGTAACCGCGACCAACCCTGGCGCCGGCTCGAAAAGTCGCATCAGGTGGTCAGGGGTAAAGTCGATACAGCCGGTCCAGTGCATTTCCCACTCGACCTTGCCCAGCTCCGGGTAGTAGTGGCTCTGGATACGGTCCGCCCAGCTGCGCACAAACCACGCCGGCTTGTTGTCGACCCGGCCCAGGCTGCCGAGCAGCAGGCGGCCCTGGTCGTCGCGGCGGATGCTGCTGAGCACGGTACGGGTGTCCCACGAGCCTTGGCCATGTGGCAGCACCTTGTCGGCTGCTGCACCCTGCAGCGGCTTGGACGCCACCTGGTAGTAGTAACCCCGGAAGAACTGCTTTTGCAGGTTGCTCCAGTCGCCTTCGGTGTAGGCGCCAGTGGAAATCACCACCTTGTCGGCGCGCACCGAGCCACGCGCAGTCTTCACCCGCCAGCCATCGCCATCACGTTCCAGGCCTTCGACCGAAGACTGCTGGAACAGCTTGCCGCCCAGGCGCGCCACGGCAGCCGCCAGGCCCTGGGTGTAGCCCATGGGGTTGATGGTGCCGGCGCGGCGGTCGAGCAGCGCGGCGGAAATCTTGTTGGTACCGCAGTATTCCTGGCACTGGGCGCCGGTCAGCAGCTCCACATCGGCACCACGACGGCGCCATTGTTCGTGGCGGGCCTCGAGGTCGGCGATGCCGGTGGCGTTGTGCGCCATGTGCAGCGTGCCTTTGTGCTGGGCCTGGCAGTCGATGCCCAGGCGCTCGATCATGGCGAACACTTCACCAGGGGCTTCGCCAAGCACCTTGTTCAGGCGGCTGCCCTGCTTCTGGCCGAGGGTGGCCTCGACGTCGTCGGGGCGGATCCAGGTGCCGGCGTTGACCAGGCCGACGTTGCGCCCGGAGCCACCGTGGCCGATCTTCCAGGCCTCCAGCAGGATCACCGACTTGCCCTGTTCGAGCAGGTGGATGGCCGCCGACAGGCCAGTGATGCCACCGCCGATCACGCAGACATCAGCCTTGTGCTCACCGGCCAGGGCCTGGGCGGCAACGGTCGGTTTGCTGACGAATTCCCACAAGCATTCTTGACGCAGTTCGGACATGGCCGGCTCCAGCAATTTGTTCTTGTTGGGGCCGCGGGGCGGCCCATTCGCGGGTAAACCCGCTCCCACAGGGTCATCACAGGTTCCGAAAACTGTGTTGTCCCTGTGGGAGCGGGTTTACCCGCGAACCGGGGGCTATGCCCCCGGCCATGCAGCATCAATATCAGTCGAACACGATACCCTGCGCCAGCGGCAACTCGCGCGAGTAGTTCACGGTGTTGGTCTGGCGACGCATGTAGCCTTTCCAGGCATCCGAACCCGACTCACGACCACCGCCGGTTTCCTTTTCGCCGCCAAACGCACCGCCGATCTCGGCGCCGCTGGTACCGATGTTGACGTTGGCGATACCGCAATCGCTGCCCGAAGCACTCTGGAAGCGCTCGGCTTCACGGATGTCGGTAGTGAAGATGCACGACGACAGGCCTTGTGGCACTTCGTTGTTCAGGCGCAGGGCCTCTTCGAAGTCGTCGTAGGCCAGCACATAGAGGATCGGGGCGAAGGTTTCGTGGCGCACCACGTCGCTCTGCGCCGGCATTTCGGCAATGGCAGGCGACACGTAGTAGGCGTTCGGGTACTGGTCGGCCAGCTGACGCTCGCCACCAAACACCTGACCACCTTCGTCGCGGGCCTTGGCCAGCGCGCCCTGCATGGCGTCGAACGACAGCTTGTCGATCAGCGGGCCCACCAGGTTGTCCTTGCGCGGGTCGCCGATACGCACTTTGCCGTAGGCGGCTTTGACGCGGGCAACCACTTCGTCCTTGATCGAGCGGTGCACGATCAGGCGGCGCAGGGTGGTGCAACGCTGGCCGGCGGTGCCGACAGCCGAGAACAGGATGCCGCGCACGGCCAGGTCCAGGTCGGCGCTCGGCGCCAGGATCATGGCGTTGTTGCCGCCCAGCTCGAGGATGCTGCGGCCGAAGCGGGCAGCCACACGTGGGCCGACTTCGCGACCCATACGGGTGCTGCCGGTGGCGCTGACCAGTGGTACGCGCGGGTCATCGACCATGGCTTCGCCGGCTTCACGGCCGCCGATTACCAGTTGTGCCAGGCCAGCCGGGGCATCGCCGAAGGCTTTCAGTGCTTTTTCGAACAGCGCCTGGCAAGCCAGGGCGGTCAGCGGGGTCTTTTCAGACGGTTTCCACACCACCGAGTTACCGGCCACCAGGGCCAGAGCGGTGTTCCAGGCCCAGACGGCGACCGGGAAGTTGAAGGCGCTGATCACGCCAACCACGCCCAGCGGGTGCCAGGTTTCACGCATGTGGTGGCCTGGGCGCTCGGAGGCGATGGTCAGGCCGTACAGCTGGCGCGACAGGCCAACGGCGAAGTCGCAGATGTCGATCATTTCCTGCACTTCGCCCAGGCCTTCCTGGGTGATCTTGCCGGCTTCGATCGAGACCAGCTCGCCCAGGTCGGCCTTGTGCTCACGCAGCACTTCGCCGAACAGGCGCACCAGTTCGCCACGGCGCGGGGCCGGCACAGTGCGCCAGGCGTCGAAAGCGCTCTGGGCCTGGTCGATGCGGGCGATGGTCTCGGCCTTGCCGAGCAGTTTCACCGAGGCGATCTGGCTGCCGTCGATCGGCGTGTGAACAGGGTAGTCGCCCTGGGTGTAAGCCTCGGCGGCAACGCCAAGGCGCTCGAGCAATCCAGCAACCATTTGTGCATCTCCTACATCGGTGATGGGTGGAAAAATGATGTGGATCAGTATTAATCCGATCACATAGGTACAACAAACGACCTTTATTCCGCATATCATTCCGTCAGGTAATGATTTGAGCCGCAGAGACCGCTATGTCCAAACGCCTGGTGCCTTCCATGACCGCCCTGCAGTGCTTTGAAGCTGCAGCCCGTCATTTGAGCTTTACCCGTGCCGCCGAAGAACTGCACCTGACCCAGAGCGCCGTCAGCAAGCAGGTGGCGCAGCTTGAAGACATGCTGCGCCACCACCTTTTCCTGCGCATCCGCCGGCGCTTGCAACTGACCCCGGCCGGCAGCCTGTACCTGGCCGAGGTCAACAAGATCCTCACCCAGGTGGATATGTCCAGCCGCTACGTGCTCACCTATGGCGAGCAGACCGAGATATTGAAAGTAGCCACTCAACCGAGTTTTGGCGTGCGCTGGTTGATCCCGCACCTGAAGGGTTTTGGCAAGCGCCACACCAACATCCACCTGGACATCCGCAACGAGATGGAGCCGTTCGCCCTGCTGCAGGGTTCGGCGGACGTGGTGTTCTTCTATGGCCAGGGCACCTGGCCGGGGGCCACCTGCGTGGAGCTGTTCCGCGAAGAGGTGGTGCCGGTGTGTGCGCCGGAGCTGCTGGCCGGGCGCACGCTGGGCGATGCTGCAGAACTGGCCGACCTGGTGCTGCTGCAAAGCACCTCACGGCCCGAGGCCTGGCATGAGTGGTTCCTGGAGCTGGGGCTGCAGAGCGTCAGCGCCTACCACGGGCCACGCTTTGATACGTTCTATATGGCCTTGAGCGCGGCGCAGGCCGGGTGCGGGGTGGCGCTGGTGCCGCGTTACCTGGCGGCGAAGGAACTGGCGGAAGGGAGCCTGGTGGTGCCTTGGAACCATGCCATGCGCAGTGCCGGGGCGCATTACCTGGCGTATGCCGAGCATGCGGCGGAGGTGCCCAAGGTGCGGGCGTTGGTGGAGTGGATTCAGGAGCAGCTTCAGCCTTGAGATTGCCGAGGCCGCTTTGCGGCCCTATCGCCGGCAAGCCAGCTCCCACAGGAACAGCACAGTTGCTGAAACTTGTGCTGTGCCTGTGGGAGCTGGCTTGCCGGCGATAGGGCCCTGAAGGTCGATCAAAAAAGGAATGACACACTCACTTTTTTTCGCTTGTGAGCCAAGTGCATTCCCAGCTTTCATGTAAGCGTCCGAACCCAACCAGGAAGCTAGCGATGCCCGCCCACGATTTCGTCAGCCCAGACAGCATTCGCGCGCAGTTCTCTGCCGCCATGTCGCTCATGTACAAACAGGAAGTGCCGCTGTACGGCACGCTGCTGGAGCTGGTGAGCGAAATCAACCAGCAGGTCATGGCCCAGCAGCCCAAGGTTGCCGAGGCCCTGCGCTGGACCGGCGAAATCGAGCGCCTGGACCACGAGCGCCACGGCGCCATCCGCGTGGGCACCGCTGAAGAACTGGCCACCATCGCCCGCCTGTTTGCCGTCATGGGCATGCAGCCGGTCGGCTACTACGACCTCAGCTCCGCCGGCGTGCCGGTGCACTCCACCGCTTTCCGCGCAGTACACGAGCAGTCGCTGCACGTCAGCCCGTTCCGTGTATTCACCTCGCTGCTGCGCCTGGAGCTGATCGACAACCCGCAGCTGCGCGAGCTGGCACAGAGCATCCTGGCCAAGCGCCAGATCTTCACCCCCCGCGCCCTCGAACTGATCGCCCAGTGCGAGCGCGATGGCGGCCTGAACGCAGCCGATGCCGAAGCGTTCGTGCAGGAAGCGCTACACACCTTCCGCTGGCACCAGGACGCCACCGTCACCGCCGAGCAGTACCAGCAACTGCACGACCAGCACCGCCTGATTGCCGATGTGGTGGCCTTCAAGGGCCCGCACATCAACCACCTGACCCCACGCACCCTGGACATCGATGCAATCCAGCTCGGCATGCCGGCCAAGGGCATCCCGCCGAAGGCCGTGGTCGAAGGCCCGCCTACCCGCCGCCACCCGATCCTGCTGCGCCAGACCAGCTTCAAGGCCTTGCAGGAAAAGGTCGCGTTCAGCGACCAGCAGGGTAGCGAAGGCAGCCACACCGCGCGCTTTGGCGAAATCGAGCAACGCGGTGCAGCCCTGACCCCAAAAGGTCGCCAGCTGTACGACAAGCTGCTCGACGCCACCCGCGCCGCCCTGGGTGGCGCACCGGCCGAAGCCAATGCCGAGCGCTACATGGCCTTGCTCAAAGATACCTTTGCCGAATTCCCGGATAACCTGGCGCAGATGCGTGACCAGGGCCTGGCGTACTTCCGCTACTTTGCCACTGAAAAAGGCCTGGCTGCGCGCGACCAGGAAGGCCGCCCCACCACCCTGCAAGGGCTGATCGACGCTGGCCATGTGCATTTCGAGGCATTGGTGTACGAGGACTTCCTGCCAGTGAGCGCAGCGGGGATCTTCCAGTCCAACCTGGGCGACGATGCGCAAACCGAGTACGGCAGCAATGCCAACCGCGATGCATTCGAAGCGGCGCTGGGGCTGCCGGTGCAGGATGAGCTGGCGCTGTATGCGCAAAGCGAGCGCCGCTCGCTGCAGGCCTGTGCGCAGGCGTTGAACCTGGGTTCGATGTAAAAGCCCGGATCTTCTGTACCGGCCTCTTCGCGGGCTCGCCCGCGAAGAGGCCGGTACAGGCGATCAGAGGGGCGGCAGGATTTCCACATCCGGCAAATCCATCGCCGCCACCTCGTCTGCCAGAAAATCACTCAAGCGCCGCAACCGTTCGCCACCCGGCCGGGTGCGCGGCCATACCAGGTAGTAGTCCATCCCACTGGGCACTGCTGTCGGCCAAGGCAGGCTCAACCGCCCCTGCGCCACATCTTCGGCCACCATCAGCAAATCACCCATGGATATCCCGTAGCCACGCGCAGCCGCAATCATGCCCAGCTCCAGGGTGTCGAACACCTGCCCGCCCTTGAGCGAAACCTTGTCGCCAAGCCCCATCCGCTCCAGCCATTCCCGCCAGTCACGCTTGTCCACCGTGGGGTGCAGCAGTTCGATAGAGGCCAGCCGGCACACGTCCCAGGGCTCTTCGTCGAGCAGGTCGGGCGCGCCGACCGGGATCAGCAATTCCGGGAACAGCTTGCGCACTTCCCACTCCGCCGGGAACACGCCATCACTGAGCAGCACCGCACAATCGAACGGTTCCTGGTTGAAGTCCACATGATCGACGTCCATCCAGGCGCTGGTCAGCTGCACTTCATTACCCGGCTGCAGGTGCCGGAACCGGCTCAGGCATGCCAGCAACCAGCGCATGGTCAAAGTCGAGGGGGCTTTCATGCGCACGATGTCATCTTCACCGCGCAAGTTATCGCAGGCCCGCTCCAGCGCCGCGAAGCCTTCGCGCACCCCGGGCAACAGCACCCGCGCCGCTTCGGTCAACTGCAGGCTGCGGCCACTGCGCACGAACAGGCGGCAGGCAAAGTGCTCTTCCAACGTACGGATATGCCGGCTGACAGCACTTTGGGTAATCGACAGCTCTTCGCCGGCACGGGTGAAGGAGCAAAGCCGTGCAGCAGCTTCGAATGCGCGCAGGGCATACAACGGAGGAAGTTGTCGGGACATGAGGCACCTGCCATACGGGACTGTGGAGCGAATCACCCATGAGCATATATACATGAGTAAGACTCATGCCAAGGATCGCTTTTATCCTTTTGTGCAAAGTTGACCGAAGCCTCAGAATCGCCCTTCGTTGTTTTCCCCAGGAAAAAGGACCGCCCCATGCATGTCGCGCCCACCACAGAACTCAAGGCTTTGCTGCGCCTGGCCGGGCCGCTGATCGCCTCGCAGTTGGCGCACATGCTGATGGTGCTGACCGACACCCTGATGATGGCCCGTATCAGCCCGCAAGCGCTGGCCGGTGGCGGCCTGGGCGCGGCAAGCTACTCATTCGTGTCGATCTTTTGCCTGGGCGTGATCGCGGCGGTCGGCACCCTGGTGGCGATCCGCAAGGGCGCCAACGACATCGAAGGCGCCACTCGCCTGGCCCAGAACGGCCTGTGGCTGGCCTGGGGGCTGTCACTGGTTGCCGCGCTGGCGCTGTGGAACCTTGAGCCGGTACTGCTGCTGTTCGGGCAACAGCCCGAAAACGTTGCCTCGGCCGCCGAATTCCTCACCCTGCTGCCACTGGCGCTGCCCAGCTACCTGACCTTCATGGCCTTGCGTGGCTTTACCAGCGCGCTGGGCCGCTCGACCCCGGTGATGGTGATCAGCGTGGTCGGCACGGTGCTCAACTACCTGTTCAACGTAGCGTTGATCGAAGGCATGTTCGGCCTGCCAAAACTCGGCCTGATGGGCATCGGCCTGGTCACCGCAGTGGTATCGCTGGGCATGGCCATCGCCCTTGCGCTGTACATCCGCTGGCATTCGGCCTATGCCGCCTACCCACTGCGCAAGGGCCTGTCGCGCCCGTCGCTGCCGGCCCTGCGCGAGCTGTGGCGGCTCGGTTTGCCGATTGGCGGCACCTACATGGTGGAAGTGGGCCTGTTCGCCTTCGCCGCGCTGTGCATGGGCGTGCTGGGCAGTACCGAACTGGCGGCGCACCAGATCGCCCTGCAGATCGTGTCCACGGCGTTCATGGTGCCGACGGGCTTGTCCTATGCGGTGACCATGCGCGTGGGCTTGTATTACGGCGCCGGCAACCTGCTGGCGGCGCGCAGTGCCGGGCGCGTCGGTATTGGCTTCGGGGCGATGATCATGTTTGCGTTTGCCGCGCTGTTCCTGCTGCTGCCCGAGGCGCTGGTGGGGCTGTTCATCGACCGCAATGACCCGGCCTTTGCCGCGATCTTCCAGGTGGCCGTGCAGCTGTTGATGGTGGCGGCGTGGTTCGAACTGTTCGATGGCATGCAGACCATTGCCATGGGCTCGATCCGTGGGCTGAAAGATGCCAAGACCACCTTCCTGATCGGGCTGGTGTGCTACTGGCTGGTGGGGGCGCCGAGCGCCTGGTTGTTCACCTTTACTCTGGGCGGTGGTGCGGTGGGCATCTGGTGGGGGCTGGCGCTGGGGCTGGCATGTGCGGCGGTGGCGCTGACCTTTGGCTTTGAGTGGCGGATGAAGCGGCTTTTGAGAAAGGCCGTGGCGCGCGCAGGGGCTGCTGCTTCGGCCTGACTTCAGGGCCTCTTCGCGGGCACGCCCGCTCCCACAGGATTGCGCGGTCCCTGTGGGAGCGGGCGTGCCCGCGAAAGGGCCCTAAAGGACAGCATCCAACTGACAGCCAGGCACCTTCAGCAAAAAATCGATCAGCTCCCCGACCGGCAGCGGCTTGCTGACCAAAAAGCCCTGCACCTGGTCACAGCCAAACCCACGCAACAACGCCAGCTGCTCTTCACTCTCCACCCCTTCGGCCACCACCTCGAGGTTGAGGTTGTGCGCCAGGTTGATCATGGCGTGCACCAGCTTGCGGTTTTCCTCGCGCATTTCCATTCCCGCAACAAAACTGCGGTCCACCTTGAGCAAAGTGATCGGCAAGCTGTTGAGGTGTACGAACGAAGAAAATCCGGTGCCGAAATCGTCGAGCGAGAAGCGCACGCCCAGGCGGCCGAGCGCGTCCATGGTCTGGCGCACCACCTCGTTGCGGCGCATCACCGCCGTCTCGGTCAGTTCGAACTCCAGCCAGCGGGCGTCCACACCATGCTCAAGGATCAGGCGGCTCAGGGTGGCCAGCAGCTGGCTGTCCTGGAACTGACGAAAACTCAGGTTTACCGCCATGTGCAGCGGCTCCAGCCCGCGCTCACACAGCGCCTGCATGTCGCGCAAGGCACGGGAGATGACCCAGTAGCCCAGCGGCACGATCAGGCCGCTCTGCTCGGCCAGGGGCACGAACTCGCTAGGCGGTAACAGCCCGCGTTCGGCATGACGCCAGCGCACCAGCGCCTCCAGGCCGACGATGCGCCCGTCGGCCAGGTCGAGCCGCGGCTGATAGTGCAGCTCCAGCTCGTCACGGCGCAGCGCGCGGCGCAGTTCGCTTTCCAGGTCGGCAAGGCTGCGGGCGTTGCGATTGATGCGTTCATTGAACACATGGAAGGTGCAGCCCTGGCTGCCCTTGGCCTGGCGCATGGCAATGTGCGCATGCCACATCAACGGGTCGGCACCGCTGTGCGCGCGGGCATGGGCCAAGCCCAGGCTGCACCCCAGCAGCAGGCTTTCGCCGTCGATCCAGTAGGGTTCGGCCAAGGCCTCGATGATGCGCTCGGCAATCCATTCAGCGCGGTTGGCGTCGCGGCGGGTGTCGATCAGCAAGGCAAACTCGTCGCTGCCCAGGCGCGCCAGCTGGTCACCAGCCTCCAGCTGGTTTTGCAGCCTCGCCACCACTTGCAGGATCAGGCGGTCACCGCTCTGGTGGCCGAGCGCATCGTTGACGTGGCGGAAGTTGTCCAGGTCCAGGTGGCCCAAGGCAATGCCACGGCCCTCGTTCTCGGCCAGGCGCGCGGTCAGCAAGGCCTGGAAGCCCTGGCGGTTGGCGATGCCGGTCAGTGGGTCCTGTTCGGCCAGGCGCTGCAAGGTGGCCACCAGCACCCCACGTTCGCGCACATGGCGCAGCGAGCGGCGCAAGGTATCAGCGTTGAGCTGGTCGCGTACCAGCCAGTCGCTGACGGCGCTGGGTGCTACCTCGGGCTCGTGATCCAGCAGCAGAATAGTTGGCAGCTCGCAGCGCCCGGGCACCGGCTGCAGGGCCGGGGTTGCCAGCACAACGGCCTGGCGATCGTGGCTGAACAGGCTATCGACCGAGTCCCAGTCAGGCGCGGTCAGCAGCACGGCACTGCCGTTAAGGGCAGGCATGCAGGCGTGCAACAAGGCGGCCCATTGCGGCTCATCAGCCAACAGCAGCAAACGCAAAGGTTCGACAGGCGTGGACAAGCGGGCTCCTTAGGACTTCACGGTGCAACGATAACTGCCAGTATGCTACTGCATTAATGAAAATGATTTTCACTTTTATACATGCATTTGCGGGCGTAGCATCCCGACGTATTTTGTCGTGCATCCTGCTCGAAACCAGAGGAAGCGGCAAATATGATTTTTTCCTCTAGTAGCATTAGTCGCGCTAATAATGAGGCGGACAAAAGTCTGACTCAGACGTCAGACGGTCGCGCCACAACCGCCCCATGCCTGTTAGAATGCGCGGCTATTTTCTGGCGACCCCCGGTTTCTAGCATGTCCCGACTCAATCCCCGGCAGCAAGAAGCCCGTGACTACGTCGGCGGCCCTCTTTTGGTGCTCGCCGGTGCAGGTTCGGGCAAGACCAGCGTGATCACGCGCAAGATTGCCCACCTCATCCAGAACTGCGGCATCCGTGCCCAGTACATTGTGGCGATGACCTTTACCAACAAGGCCGCCCGCGAGATGAAGGAGCGGGTCGCCACCCTGCTGCGCCCGGGGGAAGGCCGTGGTCTGACGGTGTGTACCTTCCACAACCTGGGCCTGAACATCATCCGCAAGGAGCACGACAAGCTGGGCTACAAGCCAGGCTTCTCGATCTTCGACGAGTCCGACATCAAGGCGTTGCTGTCGGACATCATGCAGAAGGAATACTCCGGCGACGACGGCATCGACGAGATCAAGAACATGATCGGTGCCTGGAAGAACGACCTGGTCCTGCCGCCAGAGGCCCTGGAAAAGGCCCGCAACCCGCGCGAACAGACCGCCGCCATTGTCTACACCCACTACCAGCGCACGCTCAAGGCGTTCAACGCGGTGGACTTCGACGACCTGATTCTGCAGCCGGTCAAGCTGTTCCAGGAGCACCCCGAGGTGCTCGAACGCTGGCAGAACCGCGTGCGCTACCTGCTGGTGGACGAATACCAGGACACCAACGCCAGCCAATACCTGCTGGTGAAAATGCTGATCGGCATGCGCAACCAGTTCACCGTGGTGGGCGACGACGATCAGTCGATCTACGCCTGGCGCGGTGCGCGCCCCGAAAACCTGATGCTGCTCAAGGAGGACTACCCCTCCCTGAAGATCGTCATGCTCGAGCAGAACTACCGCTCCACCAGCCGCATCCTGCGCTGTGCCAACGTGTTGATCGCCAACAACCCGCACGCGTTCGAGAAACAGCTGTGGAGCGAGATGGGCGTGGGCGACGAGATCCGCGTCATCCGCTGCAAGAACGAGGAAGCCGAGGCCGAACGCGTGGCCATGGAAATCCTCACCTTGCACCTGCGCACCAACCGCCCGTACAGCGATTTCGCCATCCTCTACCGCGGTAACTACCAGGCCAAGCTGATCGAACTGAAGCTGCAGCACCACCAGGTGCCGTATCGCCTGTCGGGCGGCAACAGCTTCTTCGGCCGCCAGGAGGTCAAGGACCTGATGGCCTACCTGCGCCTGCTGGTGAACCCGGACGATGACAACGCCTACCTGCGGGTGATCAACGTACCGCGCCGCGAAATCGGCTCCACCACCCTGGAAAAGCTCGGCAACTATTCCACCGAGCGCGGCATTTCGATGTACGCCGCCAGCGAGGAGCTGGGCCTGGGTGAGCACCTGGACGCCCGCTACACCGAGCGCTTGCAGCGCTTCAAGCACTGGCTGGACGGGGTACGCCACAAGGTTGCCCTGGAAGACCCGATCGCCGCGCTGCACGAGATGATCCGCGACATCGACTACGAGAACTGGATCCGTCAGCAGACCGCCAGCGACAAGGCGGCGGAGTTCCGGATCAGCAACGTCTGGTTCCTTGTCGAAGCGCTGAAAAACACCCTCGAGAAGGACGAAGAGGGTGACATGACCATCGAGGACGCCATCGGCAAGCTGGTGCTGCGCGACATGCTCGAGCGCCAGCAGGAAGAAGAAGAGAACGCCGAAGGTGTGCAGATGATGACCCTGCACGCCTCCAAGGGCCTGGAGTTCCCCTACGTGTTCATCATGGGCATGGAAGAGGAAATCCTCCCGCACCGCTCCAGCATCGAGGCCGACACCATCGAAGAGGAGCGCCGCCTGGCCTACGTGGGCATCACCCGCGCGCGCCAGACCCTGGCCTTCACCTTCGCTGCCAAGCGCAAGCAGTACGGTGAAATCATCGACTGCACGCCCAGCCGGTTCCTTGACGAACTGCCTCCAGACGACCTGGCCTGGGAGGGCCTGGACGATGCGCCGGTCGAGGTAAAGGCCGCACGCGGCAACAACGCCCTGGCCGATATCCGGGCAATGCTCAAACGCTGATCAACCATTACTCTTAAACTTTGCCGCTATTTGCGGCCACCTTTGCTACATCGAGGAAAACAAAGTGGAAGCACTGCATCAGAAGATTCGCGAAGAAGGCATCGTGCTTTCCGACCAGGTTCTTAAAGTCGACGCGTTTCTCAACCACCAGATCGACCCCGCGCTGATGCAGCTGATCGGTGACGAGTTCGCCCGCCTGTTCGCCGACGCCGGCGTGACCAAGATCGTCACCATTGAAGCCTCGGGCATTGCCCCGGCCGTGATGACCGGCCTGAAGCTGGGCGTACCGGTGATCTTTGCGCGCAAGCACCAGTCGCTGACCCTGACCGAGAACCTGCTGACTGCCTCGGTGTACTCCTTCACCAAGCAGACCGAGAACACCGTGGCCATTTCGCCACGCCACCTCAACAGCAGCGACCGCGTACTGGTGATCGACGATTTCCTGGCCAACGGCAAGGCGTCGCAGGCGCTGATTTCGATCATCAAACAGGCCGGCGCCACCGTGGCTGGCCTGGGTATCGTGATCGAGAAGTCGTTCCAGGGCGGCCGTGCCGAGCTGGATAGCCAAGGCTACCGCGTTGAATCGCTGGCCCGGGTGAAGTCGCTGGAAGGCGGTGTGGTCAGCTTCATCGAGTAAGCCTGTACCGGCCCCATCGCCGGCAAGCCAGCTCCCACAGGTACTGCACAAGGCTCGGCCTCTGTGAAACTCCTGTGGGAGCTGGCTTGCCGGCGATGGGCTGCAAAGCAGCCCCGGCAATTTTCAGGTCGCCGCCAACCCTGCCAGCAAAAGCCGCTGATACAACTCTTCCTTCAATCCCTGCGGAGCGCCCAGCCCCATCCGCTCCAGGTGCCCTTGATACCCCTCCGGCCCCGGCGCATCCAACGCTGCCTTGCCCAGCTCAAGCACCTCGCTCAGCTTGAACTTGCTCTTCAACCAGTTCAGCGCCCGCAACAGGTCCCGCTCCTCAGCTGTAAAGTCCGTCCCCATCGGATACTCCGGGAACAGCCGCGCATGCCGCGCCCTGATCGCCTCCAACCGCTGCGGCGTATTGTCGGTAAAGCGAGCGTCCAGCTCAAAACCCTTGGGCAGCTTGCCAGCCTCTTTTGCCTGCTCGATGAGCCCCTGCTGAAACCGCGAATCGCTCACCGCCAGCAACCGCGCAATCACCTCGCTGTCGGTCTGCCCACGCAAGTCGGCAATGCCGTATTCGGTCACTACGATATCGCGCAGGTGCCGGGGGATGGTGCAGTGGCCGTAGGTCCAGAACAGGTTCGAGGTCACCTCCCCGCCTGCCTCGCGCCAGCTGCGCAAAAGCAGAATCGAACGCCCACCTTCCAGCGCATGGCCCTGGGCGACGAAGTTGTACTGCCCGCCCACGCCGCTGAGCACGCGGCCGTCTTCCAGCTGATCGGCCACGCCGGCACCGAGCAAGGTCATGGCAAACGCAGTGTTGAGGAAGCGCGCATCGCGGCGCTGGCGCCGCTTGAGTTCTTCCTGGCCGTACAGCTCGTTGATAAAGCTGATACGGGTCATGGCAAAACGTGCGCGCTGTTCGAGTGGCATCTCCCTTAACCGCTGGTAGAACGCCTGTGGGCCAAGGAAAAAGCCACCGTGCACCACTGGTCCGAGCTCATCGGCCGGGCGCCGCAGCAGGCCTGCTTCGGCCAGTACCAGCAGGCCATTGACGAACATCTCGCTGCAGCCGTACAGGCCTTGGGCAAACGTGCCCAGCCCCCCTTCGCGCTCGATCAGCGCATGCCATGGGCCCGTATCCAGCTCGCCTAGCAAGGCGCGGTAGCCTGCGTTGTCACCCTGGCGCGCCAGCAACGCGGCGGCGACTGCATCGCCCATGGCACCGATGCCGATCTGCAGGGTGCCGCCATCGCGTACCAACGTGCTGGCGTGCAAGCCGATGCAGTGGTCCTGGGTGCCCACCGGCATGTTCGGGGTGGAGAACAGGCGACGTTGCTCGGCTTCATCGAGCAGCAGGTCGAACGCATCAATGGGCAGTTCCGCATCGCCTGGCATGTAGGGCAGCTCGGCATGCACCTGGCCGAGCATGAGAATGGTTTCGCCGGCCGCGCGGCGCTTGGCGATCATCGGCAGCAGGTCGAGGGTGATGTCGGGGTTGCAGGCCAGGCTCAGGTGCACAGGCCTTTCAGGTGTGGCGGCCACCAGTTGCGCGACCAGGTTCAGGCCCTTGGCGTTGATGTCGCGTGCGGCGTGGCTGTAGTTGCTGCTGATGTAGTCCTGCTGGGCCGCCTCGCTGTGCAGCAGGCTGCCGGGCTGCATGAAAAACTGCTCGACGCGGATGTTCGGCGGCAGGCTGTCGTTGCGCAGGTCGGCAAGGTAGTCGAGCTCTTCGTAGTCGGCGAAGATACGCTCTACGAAGGGTTCGAGAAAGCGCCGTTGCAGGCCATCGCCCAATGGCGGGCGGCCGAGGGACAGCGCCGTGTAGATAGTCAGCCGCCGCTCGGGCAGCTCACGCACCCGTGCGTAGAGGGCGTTCACGAAAGCATTAGGCTTGCCCAGGCCCAATGGCAGGCCCATATGGATATGGTTTGGCAGCCGGGACAAGACCTGCTCGACAGCATGGTCGATGGAGCAGAGGTGCATCGGGGCCTCCTGAGACATCCATGGGTTCAGGGGTTGGACATGGCACTGGCGGGTTGGTTGCCTGTGCTGGCCCTTTCGCGGGCACGCCCGCTCCCACAGGATAACCACAATCCTCAGGTTCCGTGGGGGACTTGTGGGAGCGGGCGGGCCCGCGAAAGGGCCAGCACAGGCACCACAAAAACAAAGCCCGCCATCAACGGCGGGCCTGATGCAATTCAGCTGTGCCTTACAGCCCGGACATTTTCTTGATCGCCCCTTTCAGGTCGTCATCCGAGCAGTCCGCACAGGTGCCTTTGGGCGGCATGGCGTTGATGCCGGTAATGGCCTTCGCCAGGATGCCATCCAGGCCGCCCTGGTGGTCGGCGCGTTCTTTCCACGCGGCGGTGTCGCCCACTTTAGGCGCACCAAGCAGCCCGGTGCCATGGCAGGCATTGCAGTGCTTGGCGATGATCTCATCGGGCGTCTTGGCACCCCCGCCCCCCGCTGCAACAGCCACTTCCATGCCTTTGCATTCCTGGCCCTGGACGCACACCTGGCCAACCGGCTCCAGGCGTTTGGCAATGTCGTCATTGGTCGCAGCGGTTGCGCTCATTGCCCAGAGGGCGAATACGGCTGCTGGTACGGCCAGCATCTTCTTGATTTGGTTCACGCGAACACCCTCATGGTGGCTAATCACGCTCGCGGCCACGGAACGGCGAGCGTTGAAAAGTATAGCGGGAACCCAGAAGCCGTGAAACGACCCTACACGGGAAAGGGGTATTGCCGAATCAATGCACTGCGCTGGATCAAAAGTTTGAAGGCGTCGCCGCACTGATCAGGCGGGCGGGCTGGTTGAACGGGTTGCGAAAGCGGTGCGGGCGCGTGCTTTCGAAGTAGTAACTGTCGCCTTCTTCGAGGATGAAGATCTCGTTGCCGACCACCAGCTCCAGCCGGCCTTCGAGCAGGATGCCGGTTTCTTCGCCGTCGTGGGTGAGCATTTCGGCACCGGTGTCGGCGCCAGGCGGGTACACCTCGGTGAGAAACGCGATGGCACGGTTGGGGTGCGACTTGCCCACCAGCTTCATGGTCACCGCGCCGTCCGAGATATCGATCAGCTCGTGGGCCTTGTAGACGATCTGAGTGGGGCTTTCAGGTTCCAGCTCGACCGAAAAGAACTCGACCATCGACATGGGAATGCCGCTCAGCACCTTGCGCAGCGAGCTGATGGAGGGGCTCACGCTGTTCTTCTCGATCATCGAGATGGTGCTGTTGGTCACACCGGCACGCTTGGCGAGTTCGCGCTGGGACAGGCCCTTGAGCTTGCGGATGGCTTGCAGTCGTTCGCCGACGTCCAAAGCTGGAGCCTCCTGAAACGGTGAAAAGGGGGGTGGATGTGAACGATATCATGGCAATGCCGTTCAGTATTTACAACACACCGCCCCTCAACCTGTCCGCTTCAGCGTGTCATTCGCCGATGTAGTCCCGCGGTACCCGCTTCAGGTTGCAGAAGATCTGGTAAGGAATAGTGCCCGCGTGTGCGGCCACTTCGCTGGCCAGCACCTGCTTGCCCCACAGTTCGACCGGGCTGCCGACGGTGGCTTGCGGCACGTCGGTCAGGTCGATGTTGAGCATGTCCATCGACACCCGGCCGATCAGCTGGGTGCGCTGGCCGGCGACCAGCACCGGGGTGCCGTTGGGCGCCTGGCGCGGGTAGCCATCGGCATAGCCCATGGCGACCACGCCTACCCGGGTTGGCCGTGGGCTGACGAACTTGGCGCCGTAGCCCACCGGCTCGCCGGCAGGCAACTCGCGGACGCTGATGACCCGCGATTGCAGGGTCATTACCGGTTGCAGCCGCGCGGCTTCGGCCTGGGGCACTTCGAACGGCGTGGCGCCGTACAGCATCAGGCCCGGGCGTACCCAGTCGCCGGGCGCTTGCGGCCAGCCCAGCACGCCGGGCGAGTTGCGCAGGCTGCACTCGGCGGCCAGGCCCTGGCGGGCGGCCTCGAACACGGCGATCTGCTGGGCGGTGGCGTCGGCATCCAGTTCGTCGGCACGGGCGAAGTGGCTCATCAGCACGATGCGCACAACCTTGCCGCTGGCCAGCAGGCGCTGGTAGGCGTCGTGGTAGTCCTTGGGGTGCAGGCCGACGCGGTGCATGCCGCTGTCCAGCTTCAGCCAAATGGTGAGCGGCTTGTGCAGCTGGGTTTTCTCGATGGCTTCCAGCTGCCACAGCGAGTGCACTACGCACCACAGGTCGTGCTCGGCAATCAGCGCCAGCTCGCTGGCTTCGAAGAAGCCTTCCAGCAACAGCACCGGGGCCTTGATACCAGCGGCGCGCAACTCCAGCGCCTCTTCGATGCAGGCCACGGCAAAGCCGTCGGCTTCGGCCTCCAGGGCCAGGGCGCAGCGGACGGCACCGTGTCCATAGGCATCGGCCTTGATCACGGCGAGGGCTTTGGCACCGGTCAGTTCACGGGCCAGACGGTAGTTGTGGCGCAGGGCCTGGAGGTCGATCAGGGCGCGGGCGGGACGCATGGCGGCTGCCTTATGGTGGTTCACAGGTTGAAAACGGTGTTGGGTTCTTCGCGGCTAAAGCCGCTCCCACAAGGGACCGCACAATGGCCAAGACCATGCGATCCCTGTGGGAGCGGCTTTAGCCGCGAATGGGCCGGTGCAGGCTTTTACTGCTGGTGAACCGGCGCGCCCTGCCCGTGCTTGGTCGCTTCCCGGCTGTTGCCATAACGGGAAATGTCCAGGCCTTCGGCACTGATCTGCGGTTTCTTGCGCGCAATCAGGTCGGCCAGCAGGCGACCGGAGCCGCACGCCATGGTCCAGCCCAGGGTACCGTGACCGGTGTTCAGGAACAGGTTGCGGAACGCCGTGGCACCCACGATCGGCGTGCCGTCCGGGGTCGCCGGGCGCAGGCCGGTCCAGAAGCTGGCCTGGCTCAGGTCACCACCGCGAGGATAAAGGTCGTTGACGATCATCTCCAGCGTTTCGCGCCGGCGCGGGTTCAGCGACAGGTCAAAACCGGCAATTTCAGCCATGCCGCCAACCCGGATACGGTTGTCGAAACGGGTGATCGCGACCTTGTAGGTCTCGTCGAGAATGGTCGAGGTCGGGGCCATGTCGCCGTTGGTGATCGGCACGGTCAGTGAGTAGCCCTTCAGCGGGTAGACCGGTGCCTTGATACCCAGCGGCTTGAGCATCTGCGGCGAGTAGCTGCCCAGCGCCAGCACGTAGCGGTCGGCGGTTTCCAGCTTGCCGTCGATCCACACGCCATTGATGCGGTCGCCCGCGAAGTCCAGGCGTTGGATGTCCTGGCCAAAACGGAACTCCACACCCAGCTTGATGGCCATGTCGGCGAGCTTGGTGGTGAACATCTGGCAGTCGCCGGTCTGGTCGTTAGGCAAGCGCAGGGCGCCGGCCAGAATGTCTTTCACGCCAGCCAGGGCCGGCTCGACGCGGGCAATCCCCTCGCGGTCCAGCAGCTCGTAAGGCACGCCAGACTGCTCGAGCACGGCAATGTCCTTGGCCGCGGCATCCACCTGGGCCTGGGTGCGGAACAGCTGGGTGGTACCCAGGGAGCGGCTTTCGTAGGCAATACCGGTTTCGGCGCGCAATTCGTCCAGGCAGTCGCGGCTGTACTCGGACAGGCGCACCATGCGCTCCTTGTTCACCGCGTAACGGCTGGCGGTGCAGTTGCGCAGCATCTGCGCCATCCACAGGTACTGGTCGACGTCGCCGGTGAGCTTGATGGCCAGGGGCGCGTGGCGCTCGAGCAGCCACTTGATGGCCTTCAGCGGCACGCCTGGGGCGGCCCAGGGCGAGGCATAGCCGGGCGAGATCTGGCCTGCGTTGGCAAAACTGGTTTCCATGGCCACCGCCGGCTGGCGGTCGACCACCGTCACTTCAAAACCTTGCCGGGCCAGGTAATAGGCACTGGCGGTTCCGATTACACCGCTACCAAGTACCAGAACTCGCATCGTTATTTCCCTCACACGCGGCACGCCGCAGACTTTTATTGATATGGCATGAATGGGCGCAGTATAGGAATTTGAGACCAGTGCAATTCACTATATAAAAGCCTATTATTGGCGAGAATTCTCGGCAAAATCGCCTTTCACGGAGGGGCATCCCCTATGAGAACCCAGCACCAGAGCAAGCGTGAACTGGACAAGATCGACCGTAACATCCTGCGGATCCTGCAGAATGACGGGCGTATTTCCTTCACCGAACTGGGCGAGAAAGTTGGGCTGTCCACCACCCCTTGCACCGAACGGGTTCGCCGGCTGGAGCGCGAGGGCATCATCATGGGCTACAACGCCCGCCTGAACCCGCAGCACCTCAAGGGCAGCCTGCTGGTGTTCGTCGAAATCAGCCTGGACTACAAGTCGGGCGATACCTTCGAGGAGTTCCGCCGCGCGGTGTTGAAGCTGCCACACGTGCTGGAATGCCACCTGGTGTCAGGTGACTTCGACTACCTGGTGAAGGCGCGCATTTCGGAGATGGCGTCGTACCGCAAGCTGCTTGGCGACATCCTGCTGAAGCTGCCGCATGTGCGCGAATCGAAGAGCTACATCGTGATGGAAGAGGTAAAAGAAAGCCTCTGCCTGCCGATCCCGGACTGAGGCTAGACCAGCACCTGGCGGGTGGTGGCGATGAACTGGTGCACGAGCTGCTCGGCTGCGGGCTCGATCATCGGCTCAGGGCCACGGCCACGCGGGCAGGCCATGCGTGGCGTGGTGCCAAACAGCCGGCAGATCATCGGGCGCTCTTCATACACCGTGCAACCGTTGGGGCCCAGGTGCACGCAGTCCAGGCGCTCGAGAGCGGCTTCCTGCTCGGCCTGGGACTTGCGCGGCAGGCGGGCCATTTCTTCTGTCGACGTGGTGACCGGGCCGCAGCAGTCGTGGCAGCCGGGCTCGCACTCGAACGAGGGGATGAGTTCGCGCAGGAAGTGGATCTTGTGGCGGTTGCAGGACATGGCTAGGTACAAAATTGAAGACTGAAGTTGGATTATAGGGCCAATCGCCGGCAAGCCAGCGCCCACAAGTGCACCACTGGTCTCACACAGCTCCTGTGGGAGCTGGCTTGCCGGCGATGAGGCCGGTTGCCCACCCTAGAGCCCCGGCTTATCCTCCCCCACTAGCCCACCAGCACCCAGGAACGAACCAATGGTCCACAGCGCGCAGCACGCCGCCTCCTACTACGCCGCCAGCAGCGCGCCACACCCTGACTACTCCTTCCTGCAAGGCGAGCACAGCGCCGATGTATGTATCGTCGGCGGCGGCTACTCGGGCCTGAACACTGCCATCGAGCTGGCCGAACGCGGCCTCTCGGTCATCCTGCTGGAAGCGCGCAAACTGGGCTGGGGCGCCAGTGGGCGCAATGGCGGGCAGTTGATCCGCGGCGTCGGCCACGGCCTGGAACAGTTCCTGCCGGTAATAGGCGAGGAAGGCGTGCGCAGCATGAAGCTGATGGGCCTGGAGGCCGTGCAGATCGTCCGCGAGCGGGTCGAGAAGCATGCCATCGCCTGCGACCTGACCTGGGGCTACTGCGACCTGGCCAACAAGCCGGCCGAGCTGCTGGGCTTTGCCGAAGACGCCGAAGAACTGCGCAGCCTGGGCTATGCGCACGAGCTGCGGCTGGTCGGCAAGGACGATATCCACAGCGTGGTCGGCGCCGACTGCTATGTGGGCGGGCTGATCGACATGGGCTCTGGCCACCTGCACCCGCTCAACCTGGCCTTGGGGGAAGCGGCCGTGGCCAGCCGCCTGGGTGTGAAGCTGTTCGAACAGTCCGAGGTTACCCGCATCGACTATGGCCCCGAAGTGCAGGTGCATACCGCCCAGGGCCGGGTACGCGCCAAGACCTTGGTGCTGTGCTGCAACGCCTACCTCAACGGCCTCAACCGCGAGCTGGGCGGCAAGGTGCTGCCGGCCGGCAGCTACATCATCGCCACCGAACCGCTGGGCGAAGAGCGCGCCCGCGCGTTGTTGCCGCAGAACATGGCGGTGTGTGACCAGCGCGTGGCGCTGGATTACTACCGGCTGTCTGCCGACCACCGCCTGCTGTTTGGCGGTGCCTGCCACTATTCAGGCCGCGACCCGAAAAACATCGCCGCCTACATGCAGCCCAAGATGCTCAAGGTGTTCCCGCAGCTGGCCGACGTGCGCATCGACTACCAATGGGGCGGCATGATCGGCATTGGCGCCAACCGCCTACCGCAGGTTGGTCGCCTGGCCAGCCAGCCGAACGTGTATTACGCCCAGGCCTATTCAGGCCATGGGCTCAACGCCACCCACCTGGCCGCGCGCCTGCTGGGCGAGGCCATCAGTGGCCAGGCAAGCGGGCGGTTCGACCTGTTCGCCAAAGTGCCGCATATCACCTTCCCTGGCGGCAAGCACCTGCGCTCGCCATTGCTGGCGCTGGGCATGCTGTGGCATCGCCTCAAAGAGCTGATCTGAAAGCTGACGCGGCCGCTCCTACAGGGGCCGCGCAGCGTCACGTTGATCAGTCTTTCCAGAATGGTTTACGTCCCTCTGTACGGGCCTGCTCCCAGCTCAGCCCGACATCGCGCAACTCGTCATCCGTCAGCTGCAACAGCGCCCTGCGGGTATGCCAGCGATGCAGCATCAGCCCCCAACGCCCAAGCCCTTCCGGCGCGTTGAAGACCTTTGCCTGCTGCCCGGCTTCCAGTTCCCTGGCCAACAGTTGCAAGCGCACATCGCTCATGCCACCCATCGCTGCGTTCTCCCATTCGATTGATACCGTGGAGAAAGCATGCGCGTCGGCAATACCGGCAATACAGATCCAATACAGCCTTATTATTTCCATACAGAATTGGCCGAAGACCGACTGAATGCTGTATTTTCAGCGAATCTGTACCGGTCGCTGCGAGATTGCAGCGCAGGAGTATGCCGTGACCCTGTACCTGAACCTCGCCGAGCTGCTCGGTGCCCGTATCGAGCAGGGCCTGTATCGCCCCGGCCAGCGCTTGCCCTCGGTGCGCGCCCTGAGCGTGGAACACGGGGTAAGCCTGAGCACCGTGCAGCAGGCCTATCGCCTGCTGGAAGACGGCGGCATGGTCTCGCCCAGGCCCAAATCCGGCTACTTCGTCAGCGACCACCGCCACCTGCCAGCCCTGCCCGCCGTCAGCCGCCCGGCCCAGCGCCCGGTGGATATCTCACAATGGGAGCAGGTGCTGGAGCTGATCCGCAGCACGCCGCGTCAGGATGTGGTCCAGCTCGGCCGCGGCATGCCCGACATCAACAGCCCTACCCTCAAGCCGCTGCTGCGTAGCCTGGCTCAGTTGAGTCGGCGCCAGGACATGCCTGGCCTGTATTACGACAACATCCACGGCAACCTGGCCCTGCGTGAGCAGGTGGCCCGGCTGATGCTCGACTCCGGCTGCCGCCTGAGCCCGGCTGACCTGGTCGTGACCACCGGCTGCCACGAGGCGCTATCGTGCAGCATTCGCGCGGTCTGCGAGCCAGGCGACATCGTCGCAGTCGACTCGCCCAGCTTCCACGGCGCCATGCAAACCCTGAAGGGCCTGGGCATGAAGGCGCTGGAAATCCCCACCGACCCGGTGACCGGCATCAGCCTGGAGGCATTGGAACTGGCGCTGGAACAGTGGCCGATCAAGCTCATCCAGATCACTCCCAGCTGCAACAACCCGCTCGGCTACATCATGCCCGAGGCCCGCAAGAAGGCCCTTTTGAGCCTGGCCCAGCGCTACGACGTGGCGATTCTGGAGGACGATGTGTACGGCGACCTGGCCTACACCTACCCGCGCCCGCGTACCCTCAAGTCGTTCGACGACGATGGCCGCGTGCTGTTCTGCAGCTCGTTTTCCAAAACCCTCGCCCCCGGCCTGCGGGTGGGCTGGGTGGCGCCCGGGCGCTACCTGGAGCGGGTGCTGCACATGAAGTACATCAGCACCGGCAGCAGCGCCAGCCAGCCGCAGCTGGCCATCGCCGACTTCATCGCCGGCGGCCACTACCAGCCCCACGTGCGGCGCATGCGCAGCCAATACCAGCGTGGCCGAGACCTGATGAGCGAATGGGTAACCCGCTACTTCCCGCCGGGCACCCGCGTCAGCCGCCCCCAAGGAGGCTTCATGTTGTGGGTGGAACTACCCGAACATTTCGATACGCTGCGCCTGAACCGGGCTTTACTGGAGCAAGGTGTGCAAGTTGCCGTGGGCAGCATCTTCTCGGCCTCGGGCAAGTTTCGCCACTGCCTGCGCATGAACTTCGCCGCGCGGCCGACGCCGCAGATCGAGGCCGCCGTGCGCAAGGTCGGGGAAACCGCCCTTCGTCTACTGGATGAAGAAAGCGGCGACGCGTAACTTTGCGCCGCCCGCCACGGTCCAACCCCAAAGCCCTTGCTGCACAGGACGATCCACCCTTGAGACTCCAGCACGCCTTGCCTCTGCTGCTGGTGCTGCTGCTCGGCCTTGCCGGCTGCGCCAGCGTCAGCGCGCCCCGCGAAACCAGCCAGGCACTGCCCGCCAATGACTCCGCCTTTGGCCGCTCGGTGCTGCGTCAGGCCGCGCCTTACGGCGGTCGCTCGGGCTTTCGCCTGCTGCCCAACAGCAATGAAGCGTTCCGCGCCCGTGCCGAACTGATCCGCAACGCCCAGGCCAGCATCGACCTGCAGTACTACATCGTCCACGACGGCCTCAGCACCCGCGCCCTGGTGCATGAACTGCTGCGTGCCGCCGACCGTGGCGTGCGTGTGCGCATCCTGCTGGACGACACCACCAGCGACGGCCTGGACACCATCATGGGCACCCTCGATGCCCACCCCAACATCCAGATCCGCGTGTTCAACCCGCTGCACCTGGGCCGCAGCACCGGCGTAACGCGCGCCGTGGGGCGGCTGTTCAACCTGTCGCGCCAGCACCGGCGTATGCACAACAAGCTGTTTCTGGTGGACAACAGCATGGCGATCGTCGGTGGGCGTAACCTGGGCGACGAGTATTTCGATGCCGAGCCCAACCTCAACTTCACCGACATCGACCTGCTGGGTATAGGCCCGGTGGCCGAGCAGCTGGGGCACAGCTTCGACCAGTACTGGAACAGCGCCCTCAGCCGGCCGATCACCGACTTCCTCTGGCGTGAGCCGGATGCCAACGACCTGCGGGCCAGCCGCCATCGCCTGGAAGTGTCGCTGGCCGAAGCCAGGACCCAGCGCAAAGCCCTGTACGACCGCCTGATGGCCTACCAGTCGCAGCCGCGCCTGGACGTATGGCGCAACGAGCTGATCTGGGCCCACGCCCAGGTGCTGTGGGATGCACCCAGCAAGGTGCTGGCCGACGACGAACCGGACCCACAGTTGCTGTTGAGCCAGCAGCTGGCACCGGACTTGGCCAACGTGCACCGCGAGCTGATCCTGGCATCGGCCTACTTTGTGCCGGGCGAACCGGGCCTGCTGTACCTGACCGGCCGCGCCGACGCTGGCGTTTCGGTGAAGCTGCTCACCAACTCGCTGGAAGCCACCGACGTGCCGGCAGTACATGGCGGCTATGCGCCCTATCGCCGGGCCTTGCTTGAGCATGGGGTACAGCTTTTTGAGCTTCGCCGCCAGCCAGGCGACCCCAGCGCGGGGCGGTTGAGTTTTAGTGGTAGCTCCGACTCGAGCCTGCACACCAAGGCGATCGTGTTCGACCGGCGCAAGACCTTCATCGGCTCGTTCAACTTCGACCCGCGTTCAGTGCTGTGGAACACCGAGGTTGGGGTGCTGGTAGACAGCCCGGAGCTGGCCGAATACACCCGCGAGCTGGCCCAGCAGGGCATGGCGCCTGCGCTGAGCTATCAGGTGAAACTGATGGGTGACAAGCTGGTGTGGGCCACCGAGGACAATGGCCAACGGCACGAGCTGACGTCTGAACCGGGTGGGATGTGGCGGCGGTTCAATGCCTGGATCAGCAAGGCGGTTGGCTTGGAGAAGATGTTGTAGCCGCCATCTTTGGGGCTGCTTTGCAGCCCATCGCGACACAAGGCCGCTCCTACAGGCGATACGCGATCCCTTGTAGGAGCGGCCTTGTGTCGCGATGGGCCGCAAAGCGGCCCCAAAATCCCTCAGGCGGAAACAGCCTCGAAAGCCCCACGCCGCTGGGTCAACACCACCAGCCCCGCAGCCCCCGCCGCCATCAACCACAGCAGCGCATGCCCGCTTACCCACTGGCTCCCCGCCCCCGCCAGCAAAGGCCCGAGCAGGCAACCAATACCCCACAGTTGCGCCACGTGGGCGTTGGCCCGCACCAGCGCATCATCCCGGTAGCGCTCGCCAATCAACACCAGCGACAAGGTGAACAAGCCCCCTGCACTGGCCCCGAACAACACCCACAATGGCCAGATCGCCGGGGTATGCAGCAAGAGCGGAATCGCCAGGCTGGACACCAGCAACGTCACCGCGCAGCCGGTGAACAGGGTGCGGCGCGACATATGATCGGCCAACGCGCCGATGGGCAACTGCAGCACCGCATCCCCCACCACCACGGTACTGACCATGAACAGGGCGATCTCGGTGGTGAAGCCCTGCTGCAGGCAATACACCGGCAGCAAGGTAAGGATCATCGCCTCGAACGAAGCGAACAGGGCAATGGCCCAGGCGATCACCGGCAAACGCCGGCAGAAACGGAACAAGTCGCCGAAGGTAACGTTGCAGGCTTCCGTGCTCGGTGCACCGCCACGCCCCAGCAGGATCAGCGGCGCGACCAGCAGCAGGCCCGTCGCGGCCCAGAAACCGAAGTCGTCATCGGAGCCGAGAAAGCCCAGCACCAGCGGCCCGGCCAGCTGGCTCAAGGCGTAGCTGCTGCCGTACAACGCCACCAGGCGGCCACGCCACTGCTCGACCACCAGCTGGTTGATCCAGCTTTCGCCGAGGATGAACACCACGGTCAGGGACATGCCGATCATCAGCCGCAGCAGCAGCCACAGCGGGTAGCTTGGCAACAGGGCCAGCAGGCCGATCGACAGCGCCCCACCCCACAGGCACAGGCGCATCGCCGAGGGCACGCCAACCCAGCCTGCCAGGCGGCTGGCCAGGCTGGCACCGGCCAGTACGCCCAGCGCCGGCATCGCCGCCATCACGCCGATGGCAAAGCTGCCGTAGCCCCAGGCCTCCAAGCGCAGGGACACCAGCGGCATGCTCACGCCAAGCGCCAGCCCGACACTGAGCACCGATGCCAGTACGGCGAAGTAGGTACCCCAACGCATTGCAGCCTCCCAGGCAGAATTCTTGAACAGCAAAAACGACGAAGCCGGGTCAGCGTGAGCCGACCCGGCTATTGTTGGGGCTGCTGTGCAGCCCATCGCCGGCAAGCCGGGCTCCCACAGGTACAACAGAGGCCTTGAGGGCTGCGAAGAACCTGTGGGAGCTGGCTTGCCGGCGATTGGGCCGCAACGCGGCCCCCTGAAATTACAGTTTGATCCAGGTCGCCTTCAGCTCGGTGTATTTCTCCAGCGCATGCAGCGACTTGTCACGGCCGTTGCCCGACTGCTTGAAGCCACCGAACGGTGCGGTCATGTCGCCGCCGTCGTACTGGTTGACCCAGACGCTGCCAGCGCGCACGGCACGGGCGGTCTTGTGGGCCTTGGAGATGTCCGAGGTCCAGATGCCAGCCGCCAGGCCATAGGGCGTGTCGTTGGCAATGGCGATGGCTTCTTCGGCGGTGTCGAAGGCAATCACCGACAGCACTGGGCCGAAGATTTCTTCCTGGGCAATGCGCATGGCGTTGGTCACGCCGTCGAAGATGGTCGGCTCGACATAGGTGCCGCCAGTCTCTTCCAGGGTGCGCTTGCCGCCGGCCAGCAGCTTGGCGCCGTCCTTGTGGCCAGCTTCGATGTACGACAGCACGGTGTTCATCTGCTGGGTGTCGACCAAGGCACCGACCGTGGTCTGTGGGTCCAGCGGGTTGCCTGGTTTCCAGCCTTTCAGGGCCTCGACCACCATCGGCAGGAACTTGTCCTTGATCGAACGCTCGACCAGCAGGCGCGAGCCTGCGGTGCACACTTCGCCCTGGTTGAAGGCGATGGCGCTGGCAGCGGCCTCGGCGGCAGCTTGCAGGTCCGGCGCGTCGGCAAAGACGATGTTCGGGCTCTTGCCACCGGCTTCCAGCCAGATGCGCTTCATGTTCGATTCGCCCGCATACACCATCAGCTGCTTGGCGATCTTGGTCGAACCGGTGAACACCAGGGTGTCGACATCCATGTGCAGGGCCAGGGCCTTGCCTACGGTGTGGCCATAGCCTGGCAGCACGTTCAGCACGCCAGCCGGGATACCGGCTTCGATCGCCAGTTGGGCGATGCGAATGGCAGTCAGCGGCGATTTTTCGGACGGCTTGAGTACCACCGAGTTACCGGTAGCCAGCGCCGGGCCGAGCTTCCAGCAGGCCATCAGCAGCGGGAAGTTCCACGGCACGATGGCACCCACAACACCCACGGCTTCGCGGGTAACCAGGCCAAGCTGGTCGTGAGGGGTCGGGGCAACTTCGTCGTAGACCTTGTCGATGGCTTCCGCGGTCCAGTGGATGGCCTGGGCCGCACCCGGGATGTCGATGCTGGAGGAGTCGCCGATCGGCTTGCCCATGTCCAGGGTTTCCAGCAGCGCCAGCTCTTCGACGTTCTTGCGCAGCAGGTCGGCGAAGCGGATCAGCTTGGCCTTGCGCTTGGCCGGGGCCAGTTGCGACCACACGCCGGCGTTGAAGGTGGCGCGGGCGTTTTCCACAGCGCGATTGGCATCGGCCAGGTCGCAGCTGGCAACCTTGGCCAGGAAGCGTCCGTCGACCGGGCTCAGGCACTCGAAGGTTTCACCGGATGCGGCATCGGTGTATTCGCCGTTGATGAAGGCGCGGCCTTCGATCTTCAGTTGCTGGGCACGTTGTTCCCAGTCCGCACGGGTCAGGGTAGTCATACGAAACTCCTCCTCTTGTTTAGGTGCAACGCCGCACTGAGGACTCACAGGCGTTGTCAGAATTCTGGCCGGGCGACGAGCGCACACTGGCAAGCGATACCCTAAACCAGCCGGTGTAAACTATCAATATATTTGACACGAAAGGCTCAAAAGCCTACTGATGTTCATTTTATTAAACAACAACAGGAGCCGCACCATGAGAATCGACAGCATCATCGACTTCGCGCAGGTCATCACCGAGGCCGAACGCTACCGCCCGGCGGCGGAAAAAATCCTCAAGGGCGAGCCAGACCAGGCGGTCTACAACCACTACTCCAGCCCTTGCGGGCAGTTTGCCGCTGGCGTTTGGGAAGGCGAAGTGGGCCAGTGGACGGTGAACTACACCGAGCATGAGTATTGCGAAATCGTCCAGGGCGTTTCGGTGCTGCGCGACCAGGATAGCGGGGCCAAGACCCTGCGTGCCGGTGATCGGTTTGTCATCCCTGCCGGGTTCACGGGCACCTGGGAAGTGCTGGAACCTTGCCGCAAGATCTATGTGATGTTCGAGCAGAAGTAAGGCCCGCGAGGACGCCCTGACAGACATAAAAAAACCCGCGTCCTTTCGGAAGCGGGTTTTTTTCAGGTCGCCGATCAATTACTTGATCTTGGCTTCCTTGTACACCACGTGCTTGCGAACAACCGGATCATATTTCTTGATCTCGATTTTGTCCGGGGTGGTGCGCTTGTTCTTGTCGGTGGTGTAGAAGTGGCCGGTACCGGCACTCGAAACCAGACGGATCAATTCACGCATGATGTTCTCCCTTAAACCTTGGCGCCAGCTTTACGGATGTCAACCAGAACGGCGTCGATGCCGCGCTTGTCGATGATACGCATGCCCTTGGCGGAAACGCGCAGACGCACGAAACGCTTCTCGGATTCAACCCAGAAACGGTGGTGCTGCAGGTTCGGCAGGAAACGACGACGGGTTTTGTTGTTTGCGTGGGAAATGTTGTTCCCGGTTACTGGACCCTTACCAGTAACTTGACAGACTCTCGACATGACTCAGCCCTCTAAAACCACATGCCCAACCCGGCATGGGTTGGCCGCTTAATCTCTCAGTCTTTGGCGCCTGGGCGCCGTGATTCTGGAGGTCTTATCGACCGGATCCGCTTATGCGACAGGCCGAGCCCCTAGAAAAGAGCGCTGCTTTATACCAGAAAGACTTGGCTGCAACAACAGTAGATACACATTGCCGCAACCCAGAACGCGCCAGGCCAGCATAGCGGCAGGCCCCGTCGGCCGTCGACCACTCGTCGCCAGATTTGTAAAAAAGGGTGTGGTCATTTACCGACGGGCGCACTAGGGTAGGCGTTTTCCAGACTGCACTGGCAGATGGGCCACTGACAGCCAAGGAGCCACCATGCGTGCCGCCGCCCTTTCCTTATTGTTCAACTCTCTGTTCGCTGCCGGCGCTCTGTTCGCTGCCGGCGTAGCCCAGGCCGCGCCGCTGAGCGTTTGCAGCGAAGCCAGCCCCGAAGGCTTCGACGTGGTGCAGTACAACTCGCTGACCACTACCAACGCCACGGCCGACGTGCTGATGAACCGCCTGGTGGAGTTCGACGCGGCGCAAGGCAAGGTGGTGCCGAGCCTGGCAGCCAGCTGGACGGTGTCGGCCGACGGCCTGGTGTATGATTTCACCCTGCGCGATGGCGTGAAATTCCACACCACCCCCTACTTCAAGCCAGGCCGTGAGCTGAACGCCGACGACGTGCTGTTCAGCTTCCAGCGCATGCTCTACCCCGCCCATGCCTGGCACAAGACCGCACCGGGTGGCTATCCGCATGCCCAGTCGCTGCAACTGGGCAGCCTGATCAAGGCAATCGAGGCCCCGGCGCCGAACACCGTGCGTTTTACCCTCAGCCACCCGGACGCCACATTCCTGGCCACACTGAGCATGGGCTTCGCCTCGATCTACTCTGCCGAATATGCCGACAAGCTGCTGAAGGCCGGCACGCCAGAGAAGCTCAACAACCAGCCGATCGGCACCGGGCCGTTTGTGTTCCAGCGTTTCCAGAAGGACGCTGTGGTGCGCTACCGCGCCAACCCTGACTACTTCGCCGGCAAGCCCGCGGTCGACCCGCTGATCTTCGCCATTACCACCGATGCCAACGTGCGCCTGCAGAAGCTCAAGCGTGGCGAGTGCCAAGTGGCCCTGTCGCCCAAGCCGCTGGATATTGCCGAAGCAGGCAAGGACGGCAACCTCAAGGTGGCCACGACCCCGGCATTCATGACTGCCTTCGTCGCCATCAACAGCCAGCACCCGCCGCTGGACAAGCCGGAAGTGCGCCAGGCCATCAACCTGGCCTTCGACAAGCAGGCCTACCTCAAGGCCGTGTTCGAAGGCTCCGCAGTGGCCGCCAACGGCCCCTACCCGCCCAACACCTGGAGCTATGCCAAAGACCTGCCCGGCTACCCGCTGGACCTGAAGAAAGCCAAGGCCCTGCTGACCAAGGCCGGCCTGGGCGATGGCTTCAGCACCACCATCTGGACCCGCCCGTCGGGCAGCCTGCTCAACCCCAACCCCAGCCTTGGCGCGCAGATGCTGCAGGCCGACCTGGCCAAGATCGGGGTCAAGGCAGAGATCCGCGTGATCGAATGGGGAGAGCTGATCCGCCGCGCCAAAGCCGGTGAGCATGACCTGCTGTTCATGGGCTGGGCGGGCGACAACGGCGACCCGGACAACTTCCTCAGCCCGCAGTTTTCCTGCGCTGCGGTCGAGTCGGGGACCAACTTTGCCCGTTTCTGCGACAACCGCCTGGACCAACTGATCAGCGCCGGGCGCACCACCAACGACCAGAGCGTGCGCAGCCGGCTGTATCAACAGGCGCAGACGCTGATCCAGCAGCAGGCACTGTGGGTGCCGCTGGCGCATCCGACGGCGGCTACCCTGCTGCGCCAAGGCGTTGAGGGGTACCAGGTGAGCCCGTTCGGACGGCTGGATTTCAGCAAGGTGTCGGTGACCAAGTAAGCCTGCACCGGCCCCTTCGCGGGCTTGCCCGCGAAGGGGCCAGCACAGGCAGTACCAAGGCCTAAGCCACAATCCACCCATGCTCGACCATCGACAACGGCTCCCCGTCGCCAATGATGATGTGGTCCAGCACCCGCACATCGATCAATGCCAGCCCTCGCTTCAGCGACAAGGTCAGATGCACATCATCCTGGCTGGGCTCGTTGTTGCCCGAAGGGTGGTTATGACACAGGATCAAAGCCGCCGCGTTATGCAGCAACGCCCGCCGCACCACCTCCCGCGGGTAGACACTCGCCCGGTCTATCGTGCCCCTGAACAAGATTTCAAACGCCAGCGGCCTGTGCTTGGTATCCAGAAACAGGCAACCGAACACCTCACTGGCCTCATGTCGCAGCATCGCTTTCAAATAGCGCCGCACCGTTTCCGGACTGTCCATGGCAGATTCCCGCTCAATCGATGTCGCAAGGTGTCTGCGCCCTATTTCCAGTAGCGCCTGCAACTGGCTGTACCTCACCGGGCCCAGCCCAAGCTCGCCGACGAAGGCCTCGCGGTCGGCCTCCAACAACCGGCGCAAGCTTCCGAACTTCACCAGCAGGCCTCGCGACAGCTCCACCACATTGCACCCGCGCACACCTGAACCGAGAAATACAGCCAGCAACTCCGTATCGGTCAGGCTGCCAGCCCCACGCTGCAACAACTTCTCCCGCGGCCGTTCTTCAGCCGGCCATTCCCTGATATTCATCCCCGCCCCCTGCCCTTGCTGCGGCCCATTTCGACCCTGTGTTAATCTATTTCGCCTCGTACATGCGACGTACTGCCGCAGGCAATTTCAAACGTCGCCGCCCGCTCTCACTGGAAAAAGGCAAGCCTATGCAGCGGCTGTATCGCAAGCGCATCGTTCTCGGCGTAGGTGGCGGCATTGCCGCCTACAAAAGCGCCGAGCTGATCCGCCGTCTCCTGGAGCACGGCGCGCAAGTGCGCGTCGTCATGACCCGTGGTGGTGCCGAGTTCATCACCCCGCTGACCCTGCAGGCGCTGTCGGGCCACCCGGTGCACATGGACCTGCTCGACCCCGCCGCCGAAGCGGCCATGGGCCATATCGAACTGGCCAAGTGGGCCGACCTGGTGCTGATCGCCCCGGCCACGGCCGACCTCATGGCGCGCATGGCCCAAGGCATGGCCGACGACCTGCTGACCACCCTGGTGCTGGCCACCGACGCCACCGTCGCCGTGGCGCCGGCCATGAACCAGGCCATGTGGCGCGACCCGGCTACCCAGGCCAATCTCGAACTGCTCAAGAGCCGTGGCATCCAGGTGTTCGGCCCGGCGTCCGGCAGCCAGGCCTGTGGCGACGTGGGCCTGGGCCGCATGCTCGAAGCCACCGACCTGGCCTGGTGCGCCGCAGAAAGCTTCAAGCGCCAGGCACTGACCGGCAAGCACGTGCTGATCACTGCCGGCCCGACCCAGGAAAACATCGACCCGGTGCGCTACATCACCAATCATAGCTCCGGCAAGATGGGCTTCGCCCTGGCCGAAGCGGCTGCCGAGGCCGGGGCTCGGGTCACCCTCGTCACCGGCCCTGTGCACCTGCCAACCCCCGACCGGGTCAGCCGCATCGACGTGGTCAGCGCGCGGGACATGCTCGCGGCCTGTGAAGCGGCCATGCCATGCGACCTGTTCATCGCCTCCGCGGCGGTTGCGGACTACCGCCCGGAAGTCGTTGCCACGCAAAAGTTGAAGAAAGATCCTACGACCGGCGACGGCATGCTGCTGCAGATGGTGCGCAATCCCGATATCCTTGCCACCATTGCTGGCCGCAACGACCGCCCGTTCAGCGTCGGCTTCGCCGCCGAAACCGAACACCTGCTCGATTACGCCACGCGCAAGCTCAAGGACAAGAACCTCGACCTGATCGTCGCCAATGATGTGGCCAACCCCAGCATCGGCTTCAACAGCGAAGAAAACGCCTTGACCGTGATCGACCGCCAGCAGCACCAGACCCTCTTCGCGCAGACCAGCAAGGGCAAGATCGCCCGGCAACTGGTCGCCTTCATCGCCGATCGGCTCAATCAGGTTCAATAAGTTACATGCACGCTCTTCAAGCCAAGATCCTCGACCCACGCCTGGGTACCGAATTCCCCCTGCCAGCCTACGCCACCCCTGGCTCCGCCGGCCTGGACCTGCGCGCCCTGCTCAAGGAGGACACCGTCCTCGAGCCAGGCCAGACCCTGCTGATCCCTACCGGCCTGTCGATCTATATCGGCGACCCGGGCCTGGCAGCGATGATCCTGCCGCGCTCGGGCCTGGGCCATAAGCACGGCATCGTGCTGGGCAACCTGGTCGGCCTGATCGACTCGGACTACCAAGGCGAGCTGATGGTGTCGTGCTGGAACCGTGGCAACACGCCGTTCACCATCGCGGTTGGCGAACGTATCGCCCAGTTGGTGCTGGTCCCGGTGGTACAGGCCCACTTCGACATCGTCGAAGCGTTCGATGAAAGCCAGCGTGGCGCTGGCGGCTTCGGTCACTCCGGCAGCCACTGAGCCGGCAAATGACCGTTCAGGCCAAGGATGGCGAACTCTCTGGCGAAAGCACCGTCCAAGCGTTCAGTTTGCGCCTGCCCAGAAAGCCTTTGACTATTGGAGCTTCCAGAGATGAACGACATGGCCCACCTGGTCCCCGCCGCACTACCAGACAGCATCTTCCGCGCGTATGACATCCGCGGCGTGGTCGGCAAAACCCTCCATGCCGATACCGCCTACTGGATCGGCCGCGCCATCGGCGCGCAGAGCCTGGCCCAGGGCGAACCGCAGGTTTCTGTAGGCCGCGATGGCCGCCTGTCGGGCCCGATGCTAGTCGAGCAGCTGATCAAGGGCCTGGTTGACGCCGGTTGCCATGTCAGCGACGTCGGCCTGGTGCCCACCCCGGCGCTGTACTACGCGGCCAACGTGCTGGCCGGCAAGTCGGGCGTGATGCTGACCGGCAGCCACAACCCGTCGGACTACAACGGTTTCAAGATCGTCATCGCCGGCGACACCCTGGCCAACGAACAGATCCAGGCCCTGCTGACCCGCCTGAAAACCAACGACCTGACCTTGGCCGAAGGCCGCGTGGAAAAAGTCGAAATCCTGGAGCGTTATTTCCAGCAGATCGTCAGCGACGTGAAACTGGCCAAAAAACTTAAAGTGGTGGTGGACTGCGGCAACGGCGCTGCCGGCGTGGTCGCGCCGCAGTTGATCGAAGCCCTGGGCTGTGAAGTGATCCCGCTGTTCTGCGAAGTCGACGGCAACTTCCCCAATCACCACCCGGACCCGGGCAAGCCGGAAAACCTCGAAGACCTGATCGCCAAGGTCAAGGAAACCGGCGCCGACATCGGCCTGGCCTTCGACGGTGACGGCGACCGCGTCGGCGTGGTGACCAACACCGGCAGCATCGTCTACCCAGACCGCCTGCTGATGCTGTTTGCCCAGGACGTGCTGGCGCGCAACCCGGGCGCCGAAATCATCTTCGACGTCAAATGCACCCGTCGCCTGACCCCGCTGATCGAACAGCATGGCGGCCGTGCGCTGATGTGGAAGACCGGTCATTCGTTGATCAAGAAGAAGATGAAACAGACCGGCTCACTGCTGGCCGGCGAGATGAGCGGTCACATCTTCATCAAGGAACGCTGGTACGGTTTTGACGACGGCATCTACAGCGCTGCGCGCCTGCTGGAGATCCTTAGCAAGGCCGGGCAGAGCGCCGAAAACCTGTTTGCCGCCTTCCCGAACGATATTTCCACGCCGGAAATCAATATTGATGTGACCGACGAGGGTAAATTCAGCATCATTGATGCACTGCAACGCGACGCCGACTGGGGCGAAGCCAGCCTGACCACCATCGACGGTGTGCGGGTCGACTACCCCCACGGCTGGGGCCTGGTTCGCGCCTCCAACACCACGCCGGTGCTGGTGCTGCGCTTCGAGGCCGACAGCGACGCCGAATTGCAACGTATCAAGGATGTATTCCGTACCCAGTTGCTGCGGGTTGAGCCTGAGCTGCAACTGCCGTTCTGACCGACTATCTGTTCCTTACAGGAGCCCTGCATGACCCTCGATCGCGATGCCGCTTCCCATGTAGCCGAGGTTTTGTCCGAAGCACTGCCTTACATCCGCCGCTTTGTCGGCAAGACCCTGGTGATCAAGTACGGCGGCAACGCGATGGAAAGCGAGGAGCTGAAAACAGGCTTCGCCCGTGACATCGTGCTGATGAAGGCTGTGGGCATCAACCCGGTGGTGGTCCACGGTGGTGGCCCGCAGATCGGCGACCTGCTCAAGCGCCTGTCGATCGAAAGCCACTTCATCGACGGCATGCGCGTCACCGACTCGGCGACCATGGACGTGGTCGAGATGGTGCTGGGTGGGCAGGTCAACAAGGACATCGTCAACCTGATCAACCGCCACGGCGGCAGCGCCATCGGCCTGACCGGCAAGGACGCGGAGCTGATCCGCGCCCGCAAGCTGACCGTCAGCCGCCAGACGCCCGAGATGACCACCCCGGAAATCATCGACATCGGCCACGTCGGCGAAGTGGTGAGCGTAAACACTGACCTGCTGAACATGCTGGTGAAGGGTGACTTCATCCCGGTGATCGCGCCGATCGGCGTGGGCGCCAACGGTGAGTCGTACAACATCAACGCCGACCTGGTGGCGGGCAAGGTAGCCGAGGCGCTGAAAGCCGAGAAGCTGATGCTGCTGACCAACATCGCCGGCCTGATGGACAAGCAAGGCCAGGTACTGACCGGCCTGACCACCGAGCAGGTAAACGAACTGATCGCCGACGGCACCATCTACGGCGGCATGCTGCCGAAGATCAAGTGCGCACTGGATGCGGTGCAGGGCGGCGTGAACAGCTCGCACATCATCGACGGCCGCGTACCGAACGCGGTGCTGCTGGAGATCTTCACCGACAGCGGCGTGGGTACCCTGATTACCAATCGCAAACCACGCTGATCGTTAACCTGTCCCGGCCCCATCGCCGGCAAGCCAGCTCCCACAGGTACAGCGCAGCCTTTGAGGGCTATGAAAATCCTGTGGGAGCTGGCTTGCCGGCGATGAGGCCGGAACTGGCAGCACAAAAAAAGGCGACCCTCATGAAGGGTCGCCTTTTTCATTGCCAGGCCAGGATCAGATCCCGTACTGCGCCCGGTAAGCCTCGACAGCTGGCAGGTGCTGCTTCAGCTGTGGGTCATCGGCCAGGAACTCCAGCACCTGGGTCAGCGAAACGATGCTGACCACCGGGATACCGAAGTCGCGTTCCACTTCCTGGATCGCCGACAGTTCGCCATTGCCACGCTCTTCGCGGTTCAGGGCGATCAGCACGCCGGCGGCCTTGGCCTGCTGGGCGTTGATGATCTGCATGACCTCGCGGATGGCGGTGCCGGCGGTGATCACGTCGTCGATGATCAGCACATCACCGGCCAGCGGCGCGCCGACCAGGCTGCCGCCTTCGCCGTGGTCCTTGGCTTCCTTGCGGTTGAAGCACCATGGCACGTCGAGCTGATGCTGATCGGCAAGGGCCACGGCGGTGGTCGCCGCCAAAGGGATACCCTTGTAGGCCGGGCCGAACAGCACGTCGAACGGGATCTTGCTGTCGACGATGGCTGCGGCATAGCACCGCCCCAGCTCGGCCAATGCGGAACCGGTGTTGAACAGGCCGGCATTGAAGAAATACGGGCTGGTACGGCCCGATTTCAGGGTGAATTCACCGAAACGCAGTACCCCGCGATCGATGGCAAAACGGATAAAGTCGCGCTGATACGGCTGCATGAATAGTCCCGGACACCACGGATTTAGCTAAATGGGTTGAGCTCGGGTATCATACACGCACGAGATTTTTGGGGCCATTTATGCGGATCATCAGTGTGAACGTAAATGGCATTCAGGCTGCGGCCGAGCGTGGTTTGCTCAGCTGGCTACAAGCCCAGAATGCCGACGTCATCTGCCTTCAGGATACCCGCGCCTCGGCCTTTGAACTCGATGACCCAGCTTTCCAGCTCGATGGCTATTTCCTTTATGCCTGCGACGCGGAGGTGCCTGCCCAAGGTGGTGTGGCCCTTTACTCGCGCATGCAGCCCAAGGCAGTCATCACCGGCCTGGGCTTCGAGACAGCCGACCGCTACGGGCGTTACCTGCAAGCAGATTTCGACAAAGTCAGTATTGCCAGCCTGCTGCTGCCTTCGGGCATGAACGGCGACGAAGACTTGAACCAGAAGTTCAAGTTGATGGACGACTTCGCCAAGTACCTGGACAAACAGCGTCGCAAGCGTCGCGAATACATCTATTGCGGCTCGTTCTACGTGGCGCAGCAGAAGCTCGACATCAAGAACTGGCGTGACAGCCAGCAGTCGCCGGGCTTCCTGGCGCCGGAACGCGCCTGGATGGATGCGATCACCGGCGAGATGGGTTACGTCGATGCCCTGCGCGAAGTCAGCCGTGAAGGTGACCAGTACAGCTGGTGGCCGGACAACGAGCAGGCCGAGATGCTCAACCTGGGCTACCGGTTCGACTACCAGATCCTCACGCCGGGCCTGCGCCGCTTTGTGCGCAATGCCCGCCTGCCGCGTCAGCCGCGCTTCTCCCAGCATGCGCCGCTGATCGTCGACTATGACTGGACGTTGACCATCTGATTGCTGTTCAGATACGAAAAAGCCGACATTGATGTCGGCTTTTTCGTATCTACAGGAACAGTCAGTCAGCCAGAGCGGCCTGCTGCAGCTCGAAGATATCGTTCATGCCTTTTTGCGCCAGCGCCAGCATGGCGTTGAAGTCTTCCGGCTGGAACGGTGCGCCTTCGGCGGTGCCCTGCACTTCGATGAAGCCACCGGCGCTGGTCATCACCACGTTCAGGTCGGTTTCGGCAGCGGAGTCTTCCGGGTAGTCCAGGTCGAGCACGGCTTCGCCCTGGTACATGCCCACCGACACGGCAGCGATCATGTGCTTGAGCGGGTTGCCACCTTTGAGGCCACCACGTTTCTTGATCACTGCCAGGGCGTCGCACAGGGCGACCATGGCACCGGTGATGGACGCTGTACGGGTGCCGCCATCGGCCTGGATCACGTCGCAGTCGACATACAGGGTGATGTCACCCAGCTTGCTCATGTCCAGCGCGGCGCGCAGCGAACGGCCGATCAGGCGCTGGATTTCCAGGGTGCGGCCACCCTGCTTGCCACGGCTGGCTTCGCGCTGGTTACGCTCACCGGTGGCGCGCGGCAGCATGCCGTACTCGGCGGTCAGCCAACCTTGGCCCTGGCCTTTGAGGAAGCGCGGCACACCGTTTTCCACGCTGACCGTGCAAATGACCTTGGTGTCACCGAACTCGACCAGTACCGACCCTTCGGCGTGCTTGGTGTAGTTGCGGGTGATGCGGATCGAGCGGAGCTGATCGGCGGCGCGACCACTTGGACGTTTCATCTGGGATACCTGTACTGGGACTTTGAATCTGCCGAGCATTATAGAGCCCGCAGCGCGGGGAAGACATGCCTATTGTCGCGCCCGGCACAGCCCGTCGCCTTTTCCTGCTGCCATGGCCACCCCTCTGTAACATAGGTGGATTGGGCGCCGAGGCCCCACTGCGCTACAATCCTGCGCCTTGCAGCCGAGAGGCTCCCACCGTTCATTCATCTACGCGAGGTACTCCCCATGGTGCACAGCATGACCGCTTTTGCTCGTGTCGAGCGCGCCGGCAGCCAAGGCACCCTGATCTGGGAGCTGCGTTCGGTCAACCACCGTTACCTGGAACCCCACCTGCGCCTGCCCGAAGCGCTGCGCGACCTCGAAGGCGCCGTGCGTGAAGGCCTGCGCCAGGGCCTTTCGCGGGGCAAGGTGGAATGCACCCTGCGCCTCAATGAAGACAGCAACGGCAAGCCGCTGAAGGTAGACCGCGAGCGCGCTGCACAGCTTGTCGCTGCCGCCGAGGAAGTGGCCGGCCTGATCAAGCAGCCGGCACCGCTGAACCCGCTGGAAGTGCTGTCGTGGCCGGGTGTGCTGGTGGCCGACACCAGTGACCCCCAGGCGCTGAACGCCGAAGCCATGGCCCTGTTCGACGAAGCACTGGCCGAACTCAAGGCCGGCCGCCAGCGCGAAGGCCAGGAACTGGCCCGGCTGATCAACGAGCGCCTGGATAACATGACCAGCGAAGTCACCACCCTGCGCGCCCTGGTGCCGCAGATGCTGGCAGCGCAGCGGCAGAAGATTCTCGACCGTTTCGGCGACATGCAGGCCGAACTCGACCCGCAGCGCCTGGAGCAGGAAATGGTGCTGCTGGCCCAGAAGAGCGACGTGGCCGAGGAACTCGACCGCCTCAGCACCCATGTCACCGAAGTACGCAGGGTGCTCAAGGGTGGCGGTGCTGCCGGCCGGCGCCTGGACTTCCTGATGCAGGAACTCAACCGCGAAGCCAACACCCTGGGCTCCAAGGCCTTCGACCCACGCAGTACGCAAGCGGCGGTCAACCTGAAGGTATTGATCGAACAGATGCGTGAACAAGTACAGAACATCGAGTAAGGCCACCCCGACCATGAACCACAGCAGCGGCACCCTCTACATCGTTTCGGCACCTTCGGGCGCCGGCAAGACCAGCCTGGTAACGGCCCTGACCAAGGACGACCAGCAAATCCGCGTCTCGGTCTCGCACACCACCCGCGCCATGCGCCCGGGCGAGGAACACGGGGTGAACTACCACTTCGTGGTCCACGAGGAGTTCAAGGCGCTGATCCAGCAAGGCGACTTCCTGGAGCATGCCGAAGTGTTCGGCAACTTCTACGGCACCTCGCGCAGCGCGCTGCAGCAGACCCTGGACCAGGGCTATGACCTGATCCTGGAGATCGACTGGCAAGGCGCCCAGCAGGTGCGCAAGCTGATGCCGCAGGCGTTGTCGGTGTTCATCCTGCCGCCAAGCCAGGAAGCGCTTCGTCAGCGCCTGGACGGCCGCGGGCAGGATAGCGAAGCGATCATCGCCGGGCGCATGAAGGAAGCGGTCAGCGAGATGGTGCACTACGACGAGTATGACTACGTGATCATCAATGATGATTTCGACGCGGCGCTGGAAGACTTGAAAGCGGTGTTCCGCTCGAATCGCCTGCTGCTGAAGAAGCAGCAACAGCGCAACAGCGGGCTGCTGAAAGAACTGCTCTCCTGAGATACCGCACGGGGCTGCTTTGCAGCCCTTTCGCGACACAAGGCCGCTCCTACATTTGACAGCGTACGCCGTGCCTTTGTAGGAGCGGCCTTGTGCCGCGAAAGGGGCGCAAAGCGCCCCCCCGCTTTATTCCTGCAAAGGCAGGGTAGCCTGCTGACGCAGGGTGGCCCCCAGGAAGTAAGCCGGCGCCCGCATGCGCGACAGCATCATCAGCCCGATGCCGAGCACCGAGATGATCGCGGCAATCACGAATACCAGCCCCAGCCCGCCCACATGCGAGCCACTGCCGAAGTCCGGCGAGGCGCTGTCGATGGCGGTACGCGCGAAGATCACCGACAAGATCACCCCACCGACCAGCGGGCACAGGCCGCGCATGATGAAGTGGCGCACGCTGTCAAACAGGCTGTCGCGGAAATACCAGACACAGGCGAACGCGGTCAGCGAATAGTAGAAGCAGATCATCATGCCTAGCGCGGTGATGGTATCCGCCAGCACGTTCTCGCTCAGGGTACGCATGGTCACGTAGAACAGGCCTGCTGCCAGGCCGGCGCAAATGGTGGCGTAGCGCGGGGTTTGCGAACGCGGACAGACGCTGGCGAACTTCTGCGGTACCGCACCGTAGTAACCCATGGCCAACAGGGTGCGCGCCGGCGCCACGAAGGTGGACTGCAGCGACGCCGCGGTGCTGGCCAGCACGGCGATGGACATCAGGATTGCCAGCGGCCCCATGACCGGGCCGGCCAGGTGGGCGAAGACGTTCTCCTGGATGCGTGGGTTGTTCAGGCCCAGCCCGGTTTCGCTGATACCGGCAAACTGTAGAGTGGCGATGGCGGTGAACAGGTACAGCCCGAGGATCAACATCACCGTCCAGGTGGCGGCCTTGCCTGGCACTTCTTCGCTGCCCACCGACTCTTCGCTGACGGTCAGGCACGTGTCCCAGCCCCAGAAGATGAAGATAGACAGCGACAGCCCGGCGGCAAAGGCCGAGAACGACTCGACACCGAACGGGTTGAACCAGGCGAAATCGAACGCCAGCGGTGGCGGCGCAGTGGTGCCGCCGAAGGCGGCAAAGGCAAAGCCGATCAGCACCAGCAACTGCAGGGCCACCAGGCCGTACTGCACGGTCATGGTGGTGGCGATGCCGCGACAGCAGATCCACACGGCCAGGCCGATGAACACGCAACAGGTGCTGATGTTGATCAACAGGTTGTCGGCCAACGCTGCCAGTTCATGCTTGCCGGTGATCTGGCCAAGGAACAGGTAGAAGAAATCGACCGCCACCCCCGCCAGGTTCGACAGCACGATGGTGGTGGCGACCACCAGCCCCCAGCCGCCGATCCAGCCGATCATCGGGCCGAAGGCACGCGCCGACCAGGTGAACGAAGTACCGCTGTCCGGCTCTGCCGAGTTCAGCTCGCGGTAGCCCAGGGCCACCAGCAGCATCGGCAGGAAGCCGACGATGAACACGGCTGGCAGGTGGGCACCCACCTCGCGCACGGTCGGGCCAAGGGCGCCGGTCAGGGTATAGACCGGGGCGATGGTGGAAATGCCCAGCACCACGCTGGCCAGCAGGCCCAAGCGGCCTTTGGCCAGGCCCTTGCCGCGTTGGGTGTTGCCTGCGTCGGCCGCCACATCGGGTGGGCGGCCGGCTTCTGTATAATTGCTCATGAGTATTTGCCGTAAATTTTGGAATTGTTTTCGCAGGCCTTGCGCACAAGGCCTGCTTTCACTCATTGAAAGCTTGCTGCCGGGAACCAGTCATCCGAGACCTTCGGCTGACGTCAGAATGTCTCCTGCCGTGCGCCCTCCCGTGCCGCGTAGGCAATGCAGGCCTCGCGAAACGCCTGGAACAGGCGCAGCGAGACCGGGTTTTCGGTGAAGCGCCACTCTGGGTGCCATTGCACGCCAAGCACAAAGCCCGGCGCCGCAGGCATGGACACCGCTTCAATCAGGCCATCCGGGGCCCGCGCCTCGACACGCAGGCCCGGGGCCAGGCGGTCGATACCCTGGCTGTGCAGCGAGTTGACCTCGAACTGCGCCGCCAGGCCCAGGCGCTCGAACAACCCGCCTGGCTCGATGCCGACAGGGTGACGAGGGCCGTATTGCACCTCCAGGGGTGCGTCCTCAGGTTCGCGGTGGTCAAGGTAACCGGGCATTTCCTGCACGCGCTGGTGCAGGCTGCCGCCCAGCGCCACATTCAGTTCCTGGTAGCCACGGCAGATGCAGAACACCGGCACGCCGGCGGCAATCGCTGCCTGCAGCAGCGGCAGGGTCAGGCGATCGCGCGCCAGATCGTGCCGGGTCCCGGCTACGCTAGGGGCGCCATTGTAATGATGCGGTTCGATATTTGAAGGCGAGCCGGTAAAAACAATGCCGTGCAGCCGGGCCAGCAGCGCCTGCGTGTCGCTGCCCCCGTCTCGGGCCGGCAGGATCAGCGGCAAACCGGCAAAGCCGGCCGCCTCGACATACTTGTCGCCTACCGTGTGCGACGAGTTCTTCCCCACCTGCTGGCGGCAGGCGCTGACACCGATCAAGGGGACCGCATTTGCGCTCATGGGCTTACACCGTGTGCAGGTACCAGTTGTACTCAAGGTCGGAAATCGACACTTCGAACTCGGCCAGCTCGCTTTCCTTGCAGGCCACGAAGATATCGATGTAGTCCGGGCTGATGTATTGGTTGAGCACTTCGCTGTCGTCCAGCGCGCGCAGGGCATCACGCAGGTTGTTCGGCAGGCTCTGTTCCAGCTGCTCGTAGGAGTTGCCCTCGATCGGGGCATCCGGCTCGACCTTGTTGGTCAGGCCGTGATGCACGCCGGCAAGGATTGCCGCAAGCATCAGGTACGGGTTGGCATCGGCGCCGGCCACGCGGTGTTCCAGGCGCACGTTTTCGCTGCTGTCGGTAGGCACGCGCACGGCCACGGTGCGGTTGTCCAGGCCCCAGCTCGGGGCATTGGGCACGTAGAACTGCGCGCCGAAGCGGCGGTAGGAGTTGATGTTCGGGCAGAGGAAGGCCATCGACGCCGGCATGGTCTCCAGCACACCACCAATGGCGTGGCGCAGCGCGTCGCTTTGCAGCGGGTCATCGCTCGAGAAGATGTTCTTGCCGGTTTTCTTGTCCAGCAGCGAGATATGCACGTGCAGGCCGTTGCCTGCCTGGCCCGGGTAGGGCTTGGCCATGAAGGTGGTGTCCATCTCATGGTCGTAGGCAACGTTCTTGATCAGCCGCTTGAGCAGGATCGCGTAGTCGCAGGCCTTCAGCGGGTCGGCCACGTGGTGCAGGTTGACCTCGAACTGCGCCGGGGCGCTTTCCTTGACGATGGCATCGGCAGGCAGGCCCTGCTCCTTGGCCGCTTCGAGCATGTCCTGCAGGCAGTCGGCATATTCGTCCAGGTCGTCGATCAGGTACACCTGGGTCGACTGCGGACGCTTGCCGGAAATGGGCGAGCGCGGCGGCTGCGGGCGGCCGTTGAGGTTGTCCTGATCGATCAGGTAGAACTCCAGCTCGAACGCCGCGCAAATGGTGAGGCCCAGATCGTCGAACTTGCTCACCACCTGACGCAGCACTTCACGCGGGTCGGCGAAAAACGGCGCGCCTTCGATCTCGTGCATGGTCATCAGCAGCTGGGCGGTGGGGCGTTTCTGCCACGGCTCGTCCGACAGCGTACCGGGGATCGGGAAGCAGATGCGGTCGGCATCGCCAATGTCCAGGCCAAGGCCGGTGCTCTCTACCGTGGAACCGTTGATGTCCAGGGCGAACAGCGAAGCCGGCAGGTTGATGCCTTTCTCGTACACCTTGTGCAGGCTGGCCCGCTCGATGCGCTTGCCACGTACCACGCCATTCATGTCGGAGATCAGCAGGTCGACGTACTGCGTTTCCGGATGGGCCTGGAGGAAGTCATTCATCTCGCTGGAAGAACTGGCGCACGGGGTTACCGACGTCATGGTGTACATCCTTTGATGTGCTGCGGCGATGTGGGGATACGGCTGGCGCCTCACGGGCGACGATGGTTGCAGCTGTTGTTTTTTTCACTTTCCCATCGTGGGGATTGGTTACCCGGCCGGACGCATTGATTCCGGGGGGCCGTTTCACTATAAAATGGCCCCGACGCAACAGACATTGGCAATTCGGCAAGCAGAGCGTGCACCAATGCAATATCAGATCACCCACGCCGACCTCTCCCTGGTCCTGGCACTGGAGCGTGGCCGCTCGCTGGCCAAGGCCGCCGAGCTACTCAAAGTCGACGTTTCGACGGTATTCCGCTCGATCCGCCGGCTGGAGTCGGCGCTGGGCACCGCCTTGTTCGTCAAGAGCCGCAAGGGCTACCTGCCGACCGACACCGCCCAGGCCCTGGCCGAGCAGGCCGAGCGCGCCGAACAGGCGCTGGAGGCGGCGCGCATTGCCATGACCAGTGGCGAGCAGGTGGTAAGCGGCACGGTGCGGGTGACCTGCACCGAGGCGGTGATGCACAGCCTGCTGCTGCCGGCGCTGGCCGAGTTCATGCCCAACTACCCGGCCTTGTCGCTGGAGATGGGCACCTCGAACACCTTCGCCAACCTCAGCCGGCGCGATGCCGACATTGCCCTGCGCCTGACCAATACACCGCCGGAACACCTGGTGGGTCGCAACCTGGGGTCCACCTCCTATGTGGTCTGCGGCCAGCCGCAGTGGCGCGAGCGCCTGGCAGAGTCGGCCATCAGCGTGCCATGGATCGCCCCCGACGACTCGATGCAGGACCACCCCACGGTGGTCTGGCGCAACCAGCAGCACCCCGGACTAAGCCCACGCTACCAGTGCAGTGGCATGTCGACCATCGCCCAGCTGGTGACCGCCGGCCTGGGCGTGGCGGCGCTGCCGGACTACATGGTGCACGCCCTGCCCGGCGTGGATGCGCTGAGCGGACCGCTGCCGGGTTGCGACACCCAGCTGTGGCTGCTGACCCGTCCGGATTGCCGGGCGCTGCGCTCGGTGCAGACCCTTTTCGAAGAGCTGACGCCGCGGTTGCGTGGCGCGATGCTCTGAGGTTATCGTCGGGGTCAAGTATTGCGGCTGTCTGGTCCGGCCCTTTCGCGGGAAAACCCGCTCCCACAGGGTAGGCGGTACCTGTGGGCGCGGGTTTACCCGCGAAGAAGCAAACACGGGGCTTCAAGGTGACCGCCCGGCAAAACAGCGCTTCCCTATTGGCTGGTGAATTTTTATACTATCGAGTCCGCCTGCCCATTACTGGGCTGCACGCCCACCGCATTTGCTACTGAGGAAGACCATGGCCCGCGTAACTGTTGAAGACTGCCTGGAACACGTGGATAACCGCTTCGAGCTGGTCATGCTCTCGACCAAGCGCGCTCGCCAGCTGGCGACCGGCGGCAAAGAGCCACGCGTTGCGTGGGAAAACGACAAACCGACCGTTGTTGCCCTGCGTGAAATCGCCGAAGGCATCGTCACCAACGAGTTCATCGCCGCTGAAGAGATCGTCACCGAGGATCCGGTCTTCGCCGCCTTCGAGGACGAGAACAACGAGGCTGTCTGATTGATGCCAGGTCGACGTCGCACGGCGCAAGGCCCTTTTCCTCCGCAGGAGGTCAACCCATGCCGGGTATAGAAGCCTTGGCCGAACGGCTGTCGACCTACCTTGGCCCCGAACAGGTCAACCTGGTCCGGCGCGCCTATTTCTACGCCGAACAGGCCCACGATGGGCAGCGCCGCCGCAGCGGCGAGCCCTACGTGACCCACCCGCTGGCCGTGGCCAGCATCCTCGCCGACATGCACATGGACCATCAAAGCCTGATGGCGGCCATGCTGCACGATGTGATCGAAGACACCGGTATCGCCAAGGAAGCCCTCAGCCAGCAATTTGGCGAGACGGTGGCTGAACTGGTCGATGGGGTCAGCAAGCTGACCCAGATGAACTTCGAGACCAAGGCCGAGGCGCAGGCCGAAAACTTCCAGAAGATGGCCATGGCCATGGCCCGCGACATTCGCGTGATCCTGGTCAAGCTGGCCGACCGCCTGCACAACATGCGCACCCTGGAAGTGCTGTCCGGCGAAAAACGCCGGCGCATCGCCAAGGAAACCCTGGAAATCTACGCCCCCATCGCCAACCGCCTGGGCATGCACACCGTGCGCGTGGAGTTCGAGGACCTCGGCTTCAAGGCCATGCACCCGATGCGCTCGTCGCTGATCCACCGGGCGGTGAAAAGCGCACGGGGCAACCGCAAAGAGATCGTCGCCAAGATCGAGCACTCGCTGGCCAACTGCCTGGCTGCCGACGGCATCGAGGGCGAGGTCAGCGGCCGGCAGAAACACCTCTATGGCATCTACAAGAAGATGCGCGGCAAGCGCCGTGCCTTCAACGAGATCATGGACGTGTATGCCTTCCGCATCATCGTCGACAAGGTCGACACCTGCTACCGCGTGCTTGGCGCCGTGCACAACCTGTACAAGCCGCTGCCCGGTCGCTTCAAGGATTACATCGCGATCCCCAAGGCCAACGGCTACCAGTCGTTGCACACCACGCTGTTCGGCATGCACGGCGTGCCCATCGAAATCCAGATCCGCACCCGCGAAATGGAAGAGATGGCCAACAACGGCATCGCCGCGCACTGGCTGTACAAGTCCAACGACGATGAGCAGCCCAAGGGCAGCCACGCCCGCGCGCGGCAGTGGGTGAAGGGTATCCTCGAGTTGCAGCAACGTGCCGGCAACTCGCTGGAATTCATCGAGAGCGTGAAGATCGACCTGTTCCCGGACGAGGTCTACGTGTTCACGCCCAAAGGCCGCATCATGGAGCTGCCCAAAGGCTCCACGGCGGTGGACTTCGCCTACGCGGTGCACACCGACGTCGGCAATAGCTGCATCGCCTGCCGCATCAACCGCCGCCTGGCGCCGCTGTCCGAACCGCTGCAAAGCGGCTCGACGGTAGAAATCGTCAGCGCCCCGGGCGCCCGGCCGAACCCGGCCTGGCTCAACTTCGTGGTGACCGGCAAGGCGCGCACGCACATCCGCCACGCACTCAAGCAGCAACGTCGCTCCGAATCCATCAGCCTGGGCGAACGCCTGCTGAACAAGGTGCTCACCGGTTTCGACAGCAGCCTGGAGAAAATCCCCCAGGAGCGTATCCAGGCGATTCTCGCCGAGTACCGCCTGGAACTGATCGAAGACCTGCTCGAAGACATCGGCCTGGGCAACCGCATGGCCTACGTGGTCGCTCGCCGCCTGCTGTCGGCCGAAGGCGAGCAGTTGCCTGCACCGGAAGGCCCGCTGGCGATCCGGGGCACCGAAGGCCTGGTGCTGAGCTATGCCAAGTGCTGCACGCCAATCCCTGGCGACCCGATCGTCGGCCACCTGTCGGCCGGCAAGGGCATGGTCGTGCACCTGGAGAATTGCCGCAACATCAGTGAAATCCGCCACAACCCGGAAAAGTGCGTGCAGCTTTCCTGGGCCAAGGACATCACCGGTGAGTTCAATGTCGAACTGCGTGTCGAACTGGAGCACCAGCGCGGCCTTATTGCCCTGCTGGCCAGCAGCGTCAACGCTGCCGACGGCAACATCGAGAAGATCAGCATGGACGAACGCGACGGCCGTATCAGCGTGGTCCAACTGGTGGTCAGCGTGCACGACCGTGTGCACCTGGCGCGTGTGATCAAGAAGCTGCGTACCTTGACCGGTGTGGTCCGCATCACCCGCATGCGTACGTAGTCCGCCAACCGCAAGGAGTCATCATGAGCAAGACCGTCATCACTAGCGACAAGGCCCCAGCCGCCATCGGCACCTACTCGCAGGCGATCAAGGCAGGCAACACGGTGTACATGTCGGGCCAGATCCCGCTGGACCCCAAGACCATGGAACTGGTCGAAGGCTTCGAAGCCCAGACCGTGCAGGTGTTCGAGAACCTCAAGTCCGTGGCTGAAGCCGCTGGCGGTTCGTTCAAGGACATCGTCAAGCTCAACATCTTCCTCACCGACCTGAGCCACTTCGCCAAGGTCAACGAGGTGATGGGCCGCTACTTCGAGCAACCCTACCCCGCTCGCGCCGCCATCGGCGTTGCCGCGCTGCCGAAAGGCGCCCAGGTCGAAATGGACGCCATCCTGGTCATCGAATGATGCTCCGGTGACGGGCGCCCTGCCCGTCACCCCTCCTTTGCAAGGTTACCCCGTCATGCGTCAAGCACTGCCTATCGCGCTGGCAGCCCTGCTACTGGGCGGCTGCGCCAGCCACAAACCCGAAGATTACAACGGCACCTGGATCAACCAGGAGGCCATCACCGCAGCGGTCAAGGGCGGCAGCCTGCGCCAAGCCCTGAATGAACACGGCCCAGTGTTTGAATGGAGGCTCGACGTTGCCAGCCAGCAGGCCAGCTTCAGCAATGGTTTCGAGGCCGCTGACGGCCAGCTGAGCGCCAATGACAAGCAATGGCAGGCCAGCTTCGCGGGCGGCCAGACCGAGCAGCTGTCGCTTGATGGGGACGAGCTGCAAGCCGTCGACCAGCGCGGCGCCAAGCAGACCTTCGTGCGTGCCAAGGCACCGGCTACTGCCAATGCACCGCTGGGCAGCAGCTTCGAGAAAGCGCTGTACCAGGCCTACCTGGGCGGCAATTGGAAGGTGGTCGAAGGCCAGGGCAAAGGTGCCAGCGTGCGCTTCAGCGACACCGGCAACGTCACCGGCCTGCCGGGGCCAGACCGTTTCGCACTGTGCCTGGCAGGCGACTGCGCGACCATGGGCGGCAGCAATGACAGCCTGTGGCTGGAGCGTAACCAGCGTGGTGCACCGTTCATCATCAAGCGTGATGGCGACAAGCTGGAGATTTTCCAGGCGGTAAACCGTGCGCAACCGGATGAAATGCCGGAACTGGCCGCGGGCAAGCGCCAGTGGGTGCTGGAGCGCAGCTGAGTCCTGCTGCGTTTGCACTGAATGCACAGGCCTCTTCGCGGGTAAACCCGCGAAGAGCCCGGTAAATTCAACGCCCTCCTTTCAGGATGGCTGCATACCCTTCCTTGTAGCTTGGGTACACCGGCGCCCAGCCCAATGCCCGGGCTCGGGCGTTGCTGCAGCGCTTGCTGCCGGTACGCCGCACCCGCTGCTCATCGGACCACTCGGTAACCCCCATGTATGCCCGCAGCCAGGCCACCACGTCGGCCAGCGGCGCCGGGTCGTCATCAACGCCAATGTAGTAGTCGTCCAGCACCGTGCCATCGGCATCGGCCTGCAGCAGAAACGCCAGCAGGCTGGCAGCATCCTCGGCATGAATGCGGTTGCCATACAGCGGTGGCTCCTCGGCCACACGGTAACCCTGGCGCACCTGGCTCAACAGCCACTCGCGGCCTGGACCATAGATGCCGGTCAGGCGCACAACGCTCGCCGGGATACCACTGGCCAGCGCCAGCCGCTCAGCCTCCAGCATCACCCGCCCGGAATAACCTTCGGGCTCGGTGGCCGCGCCTTCCTCGACCCACTCACCGTCCTTTTGCGCATAGACGCTGCTGCTGGAAACGAACAGCAGGCGACGGGGGCGCTGACCACGCTCGGCCAACCAGGCCAACACATGGCGCAAACCATCAACATAGGCCGCCTGGTAACCCGCCTCGTCGTGCTGGCTGGCCGCCACGCAGTACACCAGGTAATCCAGCGGCCCCTGTGGCCATGCTGGCGGGATCGACGGTTCGGCCAAGTCCGCGGCAACCGGTTGGACGCCCGCAGGCAGCTGCCCGACAGCGCGGCGCAGGCCGCTCACCTGCCAGCCTTTGGCCATCATTTGCTGGGCCAGACGCCCACCCACATCACCACAACCCACCACCATCACAGAAAGGTCTGACATCTCTAAACTCCCTAGACCAATTGATCAGCCCGGCCACGCTACACGATGGGCGGCTAGACCATAGGCGAAAAAAGCAACAAGATTACTTTTGTTAACAAGAATTACTTGCAATAATGGCCGCCAATTTGTTCTCGGCCTACCTCGAGGCCTTGGAGAACGCTCACTTTTTCTTCATCAGGTCCGGCCAGCATGACACGTACTCAACTTTCCGCTTCGCCAACCCCGTCGCGCGCCTGGCGCGCCATCGCCGCGCTGACACTCAGCCTGGTGCTGGCCCCGGTGGCCATGGCCGATGAGCCAACCGCCAACGCCGCCACGCCTGCTGCCGCCACTGCCCCGGCCGCGCCTGCTGCTGCCCCGGCTGCCGACGCTGCTGCCACCCCGGCTGACGCACCGGCTGCGGTAGACCCGAGCGTTGAAGCCTTGGTTGAAGACACCTCGCTGGGCATGGCTCACGACCTGTCCCCATGGGGCATGTACAAGAACGCCGATATCGTGGTGAAGATCGTCATGATCGGCCTGGCCATCGCCTCCATCATCACCTGGACCATCTGGATTGCCAAAGGCTTCGAGCTGATGGGCGCCAAGCGTCGCCTGCGTGGTGAAATCGCCCAGCTGAAGAAGTCCACCACCCTGAAAGACGCCAGCGAAGTCTCCAACAAGGAAGGTACCTTGGCCCACACCCTGGTCCACGATGCCCTTGAAGAGATGCGCCTTTCGGCCAACGCCCGCGAAAAAGAAGGCATCAAGGAACGCGTCAGCTTCCGCCTGGAGCGCCTGGTGCATGCCAGCGGCCGCACCATGAGCAGCGGCACCGGCGTACTTGCCACCATCGGCTCCACCGCGCCGTTCGTTGGCCTGTTCGGTACCGTATGGGGCATCATGAACAGCTTCATCGGCATCGCCAAGACCCAAACCACCAACCTGGCCGTGGTTGCACCAGGTATTGCCGAGGCCCTGCTGGCCACCGCCCTGGGCCTGGTCGCTGCAATCCCGGCTGTGGTCATCTACAACGTCTTCGCCCGCTCCATCGCTGGCTACAAGGCCCAGGTGTCCGACGCCTCCGCCCAGGTCCTGCTGCTGGTCAGCCGTGATCTGGACCACCAGGGCAGCGAACGCGCCGCCCCGCACATGGTGAAAGTGGGGTAAGCCATGGGCCTGCATCTCAACGAAGGTGGCGACGACCTCGCCGAAAACCACGAAATCAACGTTACGCCGTTCATCGACGTGATGTTGGTGCTGCTGATCATCTTCATGGTCGCTGCCCCCCTGGCCACGGTCGACATCAAGGTCGACCTGCCGGCCTCAACCGCCAAACCGGCGCCGAGGCCCGAGAAACCGGTGTTCGTCAGCGTCAAGGCCGACCAGAAGCTGTACGTCGGCGATGATCAGGTTGCTGCGCCCGACCAGCTTGGCCCGATGCTCGACGCCAAGACCAAGGGTGACAAGGAAACCACCATCTTCTTCCAGGCTGACAAAGGCGTGGATTACGGCGACCTGATGGAAGTGATGAACAACATGCGCGCGGCCGGCTACCTCAAGGTCGGTCTGGTAGGTCTCGAGACGGCAGCCAAGAAATGACGAAAACGCGCTCAAACATGGCGCGCTACGGTGGCAGCCTGGCGATCGTGCTGGGCGTGCACGTGGTCGCCGTGCTGCTGACGCTCAACTGGTCGGTGCCCCAAGCCATCGAACTGCCCCCGGCAGCGATGATGGTCGAGCTGGCACCGTTACCGGAGCCAGCGCCACCACCGCCACCGAAAGCGGCGCCACAGCCACCGGCACCGGTCGAAGAACCGCCGTTGCCCAAGCTGGCCGAAGCACCCAAGCCCAAGATCGCCATCCCCAAGCCGCCCAAGCCGAAGGCCAAGCCCCAGCCGCCCAAGCCCGAGAAAAAGCCTGAGCCGCCGAAGGAAGCGCCACCCACCGAGCAAACGGTAGACGCACCGCCGAGCAACACGCCACCGCAGAAATCCGCGGCACCGGCGCCGAGCATTGCGTCCAACAGCAACGCCCTGCCAACCTGGCAGAGCGACCTGCTGCGCCACCTGGCCAAGTACAAGCGTTACCCGGAAGACGCGCGCCGTCGCGGCCTGCAAGGCATCAACCGCCTGCGCTTCGTGGTCGACGCCGAAGGCAAGGTGGTCTCGTACTCCATGGCAGGTGGTTCGGGCAGTGCGGCACTGGACCGGGCGACCCTGGAAATGATCCGTCGAGCCGGCACGGTACCCAAGCCGCCACCCGAGTTGCTGAACAATGGCACGATCGAAGTCGTGGCACCGTTCGTCTACTCACTGGACCGCCGCTAAGACTTTTGCTTCTGTCACAAATCGGCAACTCTGATAACGTGCGTCTATCGATTGCAGCCGCTATGCTGGGCCCGCAACTTCATGGACGCACGTTATGACCCTCACAGAATTACGCTACATCGTCACACTCGCCCAGGAACAGCACTTCGGCCATGCCGCCGAACGCTGCCACGTGAGCCAGCCGACCCTGTCGGTCGGTGTGAAGAAGCTCGAGGACGAGCTTGGCGTTCTGATCTTCGAGCGCAGCAAAAGCGCGGTACGCCTGACACCGGTCGGCGAGAGCATCGTCGCCCAGGCACAGAAGGTACTGGAGCAGGCCCAGGGCATTCGCGAGCTGGCCCAGGCCGGCAAGAACCAGCTGACCGCCCCGCTCAAGGTCGGTGCCATCTATACAGTCGGCCCCTACCTGTTCCCGCACCTGATCCCGCAACTGCACCGCGTAGCGCCGCAGATGCCGCTGTACATCGAAGAAAACTTCACCCACGTACTGCGTGAAAAGCTGCGTAACGGCGAGCTGGATGCGGTGATCATCGCCCTGCCGTTCAACGAAGCCGACGTGCTGACCCTGCCGCTGTACGATGAGCCGTTCTGCGCCCTGATGCCCGCCGACCACCCATGGACGGCGAAAAAGACCATCGACACCGCCATGCTCAACGACAAGAGCCTGCTGTTGCTCGGTGAGGGCCACTGTTTCCGCGACCAGGTACTGGAAGCCTGTCCTACCCTGAACAAGGGCGGCGAAGGCGCCAGGCACACCACGGTCGAATCCAGCTCGCTGGAAACCATCCGCCACATGGTGGCCTCGGGCCTTGGCGTGTCGATCCTGCCGCTGTCGGCGGTGCACAGCCATCACTACGCCCCTGGCATCATCGAAGTTCGCCCCCTGACGGCACCGGCACCGTTCCGCACCGTGGCCATCGCCTGGCGCGCCAGCTTCCCGCGGCCCAAGGCCATCGAGATCCTCGCCGACTCGATCCGCCTGTGCTCGGTGGCCAAAGCCCCTGCGGAACAAACGGCCTGAGTCATGAGTGAGCTGTCGAAGGTCCCGGTCACGGTACTCAAGGGTGTTGGCGAGGCCATGGCGGAAAAACTCGCCAAGGTCGGCCTGGAGAACCTGCAGGATGTGCTGTTTCACCTGCCCCTGCGTTACCAGGACCGCACCCGCGTGGTGCCGATCGGCCAATTGCGCCCAGGCCAGGATGCCGTGATCGAGGGCGTGGTCAGCGGTGCCGACGTGACCATGGGCAAGCGGCGCAGCCTGGTGGTACGCCTGGGTGACGGCACCGGAGTGCTGAGCCTGCGCTTCTACCACTTCAGCAACGCGCAAAAGGAAGGGCTGAAACGTGGCACCCACCTGCGCTGCTACGGCGAAGCCCGCCCCGGTGCCTCGGGCCTGGAAATCTACCACCCCGAGTACCGCGCGCTGAATGGTGACGAGCCGCCGCCACCGGTCGAACAGACCCTGACGCCGATCTACCCGTCCACCGAGGGCCTCACCCAGCAACGCCTGCGACTGTTGTGCCAGCAGAGCCTGGGCCTGCTTGGCCCGCGCAGCCTGCCCGACTGGCTGCCTGACGAGCTGGCCCGGGACTACCAACTGGCGCCGCTGGACGATGCCATCCGTTACCTGCACAACCCGCCGGCCGACGCCGACCTGGACGAACTTGCCGAAGGCCAGCACTGGGCCCAGCACCGCCTGGCCTTCGAAGAACTGCTGACCCACCAGTTGTCGCAGCAACGCCTGCGCGAAAGCCTGCGCAGCCTGCGGGCGCCGGTGCTGCCCAAGGCCACGCGCCTGCAGGCGCAATACCTGGCCAACCTGGGCTTTCAGCCGACCGGCGCACAGCAGCGGGTGGCCAACGAAATTGCCTACGACCTCAGCCAGCACGAGCCGATGATGCGCCTGGTGCAGGGCGATGTCGGGGCCGGCAAGACCGTGGTCGCCGCCCTGGCTGCTCTGCAAGGGCTGGAAGCCGGCTATCAGGTGGCGCTGATGGCGCCCACCGAGATCCTCGCCGAACAGCACTTCATCACCTTCAAGCGCTGGCTTGAGCCGCTGGGCATCGAAGTGGCCTGGCTGGCCGGCAAGCTCAAGGGCAAGGCCCGGGCCAGTGCCCTGGAGCAGATTGCCAACGGTGCGCCGATGGTGGTCGGCACCCACGCGCTGTTCCAGGAAGAAGTGAAGTTCAAGCACCTGGCCCTGGCGATCATTGACGAACAGCACCGTTTTGGCGTGCAGCAACGCCTGGCCCTGCGCAAGAAAGGCGTGGCCGGCCAGTTGTGCCCGCACCAGCTGATCATGACCGCCACGCCTATACCGCGCACCCTGGCCATGAGCGCCTACGCCGATCTGGACACCTCGGTGCTCGACGAATTGCCGCCTGGGCGCACCCCGGTAAACACCGTGCTGGTAGCCGACAGCCGACGCTTCGAGGTGGTCGAACGGGTTCGCGCCGCCTGCGCCGAGGGGCGTCAGGCCTACTGGGTGTGCACCCTGATCGAAGAATCCGAAGAGCTGACCTGCCAGGCCGCCGAAAGCACATACGAAGAACTCGGCAGTGCCTTGGGCGAATTGCGTGTGGGCCTGATCCACGGCCGCATGAAGCCTGTGGAAAAAGCCGAAATCATGGCGCAGTTCAAGGCCGGTGAATTGCAGCTGCTGGTCGCGACCACTGTCATCGAAGTAGGCGTGGACGTACCCAACGCCAGCCTGATGATCATCGAAAACCCAGAACGCCTGGGCCTGGCCCAGTTGCACCAGCTGCGCGGCCGGGTTGGCCGGGGCAGTGCCGTCAGCCATTGCGTGCTGTTGTACCACCCGCCACTGTCGCAGATCGGCCGCGAACGCTTAGGCATCATGCGCGAGACCAACGACGGCTTCATCATTGCCGAGAAAGACCTCGAACTACGCGGCCCAGGCGAGATGCTGGGTACACGCCAGACCGGTCTGCTGCAATTCAAGGTCGCCGACCTGATGCGCGATGCCGACCTGTTACCGGCTGTGCGCGATGCCGCCCAGGCCCTGGTGGCCCGCTGGCCGGACCACGTCAGCCCGCTGCTCGACCGCTGGCTACGCCATGGTCAGCAATATGGCCAAGTGTGACGCTAGTCCCAGAATGGATCCAGATTTGCTCGCAGGCTGGTTATACTTCGCGTTTAAAAGAATCAGTGGATACGGACCATGACTGAAGTTGCCCTGGACACCGCAACGCCACACGCCCCCACGGTAATCAGGCTGCTGCTCGACAAGATCGGCGTCGTCTACCGCGAGGTGGTCCAACACCCGCACTTGCCTGCGGCTTCGCGGGTGCAGGCGGTGCTTCTCGACGACGAGGTCGGCGCCCTCATGGTGTTGTTCCCGCAGAGCCAACTGCTGGACCTCAACCGCCTGACCGAGCTGACCGGGCGCAAGCTGACTGCCGTGTCGGTGCCGCGCCTCAAGCAAATGCTCGACAAACATCACCTCAAGGCCCTGCCCGGCATTCCCGCGCTGACCAGCTCGCCGTGCCAGTACGAAAAGAGCCTGCTCGACCCCGAGACCGTGTACATCCAGTCTGGCGAAAGCGGGCTGCTGCTGGCGATTGAGCGCGCGCACTTCAAGCGCATGTTGGCCAAGGCCAGTGCCAGCAGCTTCGGCCAGGAAGTCGAGGCCATCAGCCCCAACCTCGACCGCCCCCATGACGACACCCAGGAAATCAACGATGCTGTTCAGGCCTTCACCGCCCGACGCATCCAGAAGCGCCTGGAAGAAACCATCGAGATCCCGCCGCTGGCCGATACCGCACAGAAAATCATCAAACTGCGGGTAGACCCCAACGCGAGCATTGATGACATCACCGGCGTGGTCGAAACCGACCCGGCGCTGGCGGCACAGGTCGTGAGCTGGGCGGCGTCGCCCTACTACGCTTCGCCGGGCAAGATCCGCTCGGTAGAAGACGCCATCGTGCGCGTGCTGGGCTTCGACCTGGTGATCAACCTGGCCCTTGGCCTGGCCCTGGGCAAGACCTTGAGCCTGCCGAAAGACCAACCGCAGCAGGCCACGCCCTACTGGCAGCAGTCGATCTACACCGCCGCGATCATCGAAGGCCTGACCCGTGCCATGCCGCGGGCAGAACGCCCCGAAGCCGGGCTGACCTACCTGGCCGGGCTGCTGCACAACTTTGGCTACCTGTTGCTGGCGCACGTGTTCCCGCCCCACTTTTCGCTGATTTGCCGCCATCTGGAGGTGAACCCGCACTTGAACCACACCTATGTGGAACAGCACCTGCTAGGCATCAGCCGCGAACAGATCGGTGCCTGGCTTATGAAGCTGTGGGACATGCCTGAAGAGCTGTCGACCGCGCTGCGCTTCCAGCACGACCCGGCTTACGACGGCGAGTATTCGGCGTTTCCCAACCTGGTGTGCCTGGCGACCCGCCTGTTGCGCTCGCGGGGGATTGGCTCCGGGCCGCAGGAAGAGATTCCTGACGAGTTGCTGGAGCGCCTGGGGATTACCCGGGAAAAGGCCGAGGATGTGGTGAACAAGGTGCTCGAGGCCGAGAACCTGCTGCGCGAGCTGGCTTCGCAGTTTCAAGCACCGCACTGATATCACGAGGGGCCGCTTTGCGGCCCAATCGCCGGCAAGCCAGCTCCCACATTGACCGCATTGGCCTCAAACCCTGTGCGTTACCTGTGGGAGCTGGCTTGCCGGCGAATGGGCTGCGCAGAAGCCCCGGCAATTTCAGCCTTTCTTCTTCGGTTTCAGGTACTTCATCAAGCCTTGGAACCACATCACCAGCGCCGGATTGCCCTTGATCTGGATGTTCTTGTCCTGAATCCCCTGCATGAACGCCAACTGCTTGTTGCCCGCCTGCATCGTGGCGTAGCCGTAGGCCGCGTCCTTGAAGGCGATGGCAAAGGCCGGCTGCGGATACGCGCCGCCCTTGCTGCTGATGCGCTCGTTGTTGACGACGAAGTGCCGTGCAACCTTGCCGTCCAGGGTCTGCATCTGGAACACCAGGTCCTTGCCCTTGAGCTGCTGCTGGAATGCAGGGTTGTTACGGCTGGCCCTGGCCATCAACAGCCCCATGGCCCAGAGAAGAAAGCGGAACTTCATCAACGCGCCTCGAATGAAAAGTGACTAAGTCGCGCAGTCTATCCTTTTCTAGAACTATTTATGCAAGTTCGAAACATTTTGCCCGCAGAAAGCACAACGGGCGCCCTGGGGCGCCCGCTTGGCTGACACTGGCTTGTCAGTGAGCGATCACTTGCCTTTGTTGGCAGGTTTTGCGGCTTTTTTGGGTTTATTAACTTCGTCGCGCAAGTTCTTGCCTGGCTTGAAGGCCACGGTGTTACTGGCTTTGATCTTGACCGGCTCGCCGGTTTGCGGGTTTTTACCGGTACGCGCGCCGCGATGACGTTTTTCGAAGGTGCCGAAACCGACCAGGGTCACCGTGTCCTTGTCCAGGGCACCGGTGATGCTGTCGAGAATCGCGTTCAACACCTGATTGGCCTTGTCCTTGGTCAGTTCAGTCTTTTCGGCGATGACGGCGGCGAGTTCTGGTTTGCGCATAATGAAGCCTCTTTGACGGAATTCTTGTTGTTATGCCGTGCTGCCTTTGGGAGCAGCGCTCAAGGCACCGCAGGCTCTAATCTGCGGCAGACGCAAGTGAGAATGGCACGTGCTCAGGGGCCGCGCCAGTATCAGGCCGGCCATTGTGCAGGCAACAACAGGACAAATCCGACAGAACGCCCCCTATTTACGCCATTACGGGTGGCAACTGACGATTCAGTGCCAGCTTTTCCATGACAGCTGCCCCGGTCAGGGCATAGCCCAGCAATGCGCCGTCAGCGCCGTAGCAGAGCACCTTGAGGTCACTGCCCTGCCCCTCCACCTGCCAGGTGCCTTCGTGGCCCATGGGCGGCGGTGACACCACCAGCGGGCACGCCGGGGTTTTCACGGTGATCGGCATCGGCCCGTAGGCCACCGCCGTCGGTTTGCCGGCCAGGGTTTGCGCCAGCGCCCGGGCACAGCTCATCAGCGGCATCACGTAGAGCAGGCTGATGCCATCCACCTCGGCACAGTCGCCGAGGGCAAAGATGTTGGCGTGGGATGTACGTAACGCGCGGTCTACGTTGACGCCACGATTGGTTTGCAAGCCCGCCGCGGCGGCCAGGTCGATGCGTGGGCGCAGGCCAATGGCCGAAACCACCAGGTCGCAGGCAATCACGCTGCCATCCGACAGGTGCGCCTCCAGGCCTTGTGCCACCTGTTGCAGGCGGGTCAGCACAGGCCCCAGGTGGAAGCGTACACCCAGGCCTTCCAGCCCGCCCTGCACCGCCGCCGCAGCGGCCGGGTGCAACAGGGTCGGCATGATCTGTTCGCACGGCGCCACCACGTCGACCTGGAAGCCGCCCTGGCTCATGTCGTTGGCGAATTCGCAGCCGATCAGGCCGGCCCCCAGGATCAGCACGCGTTGTTTGCCGACGGCGGCGGCACGAAAGCGTGCGTAGTCTTCGAGATCGTTGATCGGGAACACCAGATGGCTTGCATCGCCTTCGATCGGCACCTGCACGGTCTGCGCGCCCCAGGCCAGCACCAGGTCGCGGTACTCCACTGCCTCTTCGCCGATCCACAGGCGCTGGTGGCCGGGGTCGATGCCGCTGATGCGTGTATGGGTGCGGATCTCGGCGTTCAGTTGCTCGGCCATGACGCCCGGCTCGGCCATGCACAGGCCGTCGGCGTCCTTCTGCTTGGCAAAGCCCATGGAGAGCATGGGCTTGGAGTAGGAGCGACCATCGTCGGCGGTGATCAGCAGCAGCGGCGTCTGCGCATCGAGCTTGCGAAATTCACGGGCCAGGTTGTAGCCCGCCAGGCCGGTACCGATGATTACCACAGGGGACGTCATGTCGTGCTTTCCTCGATTAGCCGATGGAGATCATTTCAAAGTCGCTTTTGCCGACACCACAGTCGGGGCAAAGCCAGTCTTCAGGCACATCTTCCCAACGGGTGCCGGGGGCGATGCCGTCGTCGGGCCAGCCTTCGGCTTCGTCGTAGATCAGGCCACAGACAATACATTGCCACTTTTTCATCAGGTCTTTTTCCTCGGTTCAGGCTGGGGGCTTTAGCTGGCGGGTCTTCGCCCTGCTTCAGGCATTATGCAAGCAGTCGGGGCAATCATGCTAAGCTCGCCGCCTCATTGGTTGTAACAAGCAGACCGACGTGTCGTACGAATCCCCGCAAGCAGCCGCTGTCGCGTGGCGGCCGTATTCACAGCTGGCGACCGACTTCGACCAGCCTACCCTTGACTGGCTGTTCGACGAAGGCTCGCTGACCCGCCGCCTGACCCGCCTGTCCTCTGATCACTTCTCCGTTACCCCGCTGTTCGAGGGCTGGCAAGCGCTGCGCGACGATGAATGCCAGGCGTTGGGCATTGCTGCCGGCAGCGAAGGCTGGGTGCGCGAGGTGTACCTGCGCGGCCATGGACAGCCTTGGGTGTTCGCCCGCAGTGTCGCCAGCCGCAGCGCCCTGGAGCGCGGCGGGCTGGACCTGGAAACCCTCGGCAGCCGCTCGCTGGGCGAGTTGCTGTTCTGCGACCAGGCGTTCATCCGCCACCCGATCGAAGTGTGCAGTTATCCACAGGCCTGGCTACCGACCGACGCCACCCATGCAGCGCTGTGGGGTCGCCGCTCGCGCTTTGAACGAGGCGGCCTGGAGCTGCTGGTGGCAGAAGTGTTTCTGCCGGCATTGTGGCAAGCGGCCAGGGAGGAAAACCGCTGATGTACCTGCAACTGCTCAAGTCGCTGAACCGCCTGCACCCGCGGGCCTGGGACTTCGTCCAGCTCAGCCGTATGGACCGGCCGATCGGTATCTACCTGCTGCTGTGGCCAACCCTGTCGGCGGTGTGGATTGCCGGCAACGGTTCTCCCACCCTGGCCAACGTGCTGATCTTCGGCCTTGGCGTGGTGCTGATGCGGGCCGCGGGCTGCTGCATCAACGACTTTGCCGACCGCAAGGTGGACGGCCACGTCAAACGCACCGCCGACCGGCCGCTGGCCAGCGGCCGAGTCAAGCCGCGCGAGGCGCTGGCCCTGTTTGCGATTCTGGTCGGGGTCAGCTTCCTGCTGGTGCTGTGCACCAACAGCCGCACGGTGTGGCTATCGTTTGGCGCGGTGGCGCTGGCGTCCTGCTACCCGTTCATGAAGCGCTACACCTATTACCCGCAGGTGGTGCTGGGGGCGGCCTATTCCTGGGGCATTCCCATGGCCTTCACTGCCGCAGGAGGCGAGCTGCCGGCCAGCGCCTGGCTGCTGTATATCGCCAACCTGCTGTGGACGGTCGGATACGACACCTATTACGCCATGGTCGACCGCGATGACGACCTGAAGATTGGCGTCAAGTCGACCGCGATCCTGTTCGGCGAGGCCGACCGCACCATCATCCTCACCTTGCAGTTGCTGTCGCTGGGCTGCCTGTTGCTGGCGGGCAGCCGCTTCGAGCTGGGGGGCTGGTTCCACCTGGGGTTGCTGGGTGCGGCGGCGTGCTTTGCCTGGGAGTACTGGTCGACGCGCAAGCTGGACCGCGAGTCGTGCTTCAAGGCGTTTTTGCACAACCACTGGGCGGGGTTGCTGGTGTTCATTGGTGTGGTGCTGGATTACACACTGCGTCAAGGCTGATGGCCCTATCGCCGGCAAGCCAGCACCCACAGGTACAGCGCTGCCTGCGAGGCCTGCACAAAAACTGTGGGAGCTGGCTTGCCGGCGATGGGCCGCGAAGCGGCCCCGGCAATCTCAAGGCTTGGCGATATGCCAGACATCTTTCACGCCGTCACCGGTCTTGTCCCCAGCCTTCTTGTCCTTGATGAAGGTGTACAGTGGTTTGCCATCGTAGGCCCACTGCATCGAGCCATCATCGCGCGTTACATGCGTCCATTTGTCTTTCGGCGCTTCATCATCCTTCTTCACCATCAGCGGCGGCCAGTTCTTGGCGCAATCGGCATTGCACACCGACTTGCCGTTAGCATCCTTGTCAAAGGTGTACAGGGTCATGCCGGCATGATCGACCCACATGCCGTCCTTCTCCATGGCATGGTGGGCCGACGCCACCCCCGGGAGCGCCAGCGCAGTGAAAAGGGCCATCCAGCTCAGCGTTTTTCGTGTCATTGGATTCACCATTGTTCCGGGGGAAATTGGGTTCGGGTGCCACAATTGCGGCTCTTTCAAGCCTAGTTCAGTCACGCAATGTCGCCAGAACGGCCAACACCCTGTCACACAGCTGCAATAATTCCGTTATCTAATGCGGGCCAAGACACCGAATCCAGGAGAGGTTTTGAGCATGGTTGGCAGGAACATTCTGATCGTCGACGACGAAGCACCCATTCGCGAGATGATCGCCGTTGCCCTTGAAATGGCCGGCTATGACTGCCTGGAAGCGGAAAACTCCCAACAGGCCCACGCGATCATCGTCGACCGCAAACCGGATCTGATCCTGCTCGACTGGATGTTGCCCGGCACCTCTGGCATCGAGCTGGCCCGCCGCCTCAAGCGCGATGAGCTGACCGGCGACATCCCGATCATCATGCTCACCGCCAAGGGTGAAGAGGACAACAAGATCCAAGGGCTGGAAGTGGGCGCTGACGACTACATCACCAAGCCGTTCTCGCCGCGTGAGCTGGTGGCGCGCCTGAAAGCCGTGCTGCGTCGCACCGGCCCGAGCGACAGCGAAGCGCCGATCGAAGTGGGCGGCCTGCTGCTCGACCCGATCAGCCACCGCGTCACCATCGATGGCAAGCCCGCCGAAATGGGGCCCACCGAATACCGCCTGCTGCAGTTCTTCATGACCCACCAGGAGCGCGCCTACACCCGTGGCCAGCTGCTGGACCAAGTGTGGGGCGGCAACGTCTATGTCGAGGAACGCACCGTCGACGTGCACATCCGTCGCCTGCGCAAGGCGCTGGGTGAGGCCTACGAAAATCTGGTACAAACCGTCCGGGGCACTGGCTACCGCTTCTCGACCAAGAGCTGATCGAGTTCAAGAGCGCCAAGCTGCACGTCGTTGTACAAGGACCGTCAATTGAACCAGAACTGGCACGCAACCCTGATTCGCCATCTGTTGTTGCTAATTACCGTCTGCCTGATCGGCGGGCTGGTCAGCGGCTACTATGGCTGGAGCCTGGCCATCGGCCTGGCGCTTTACCTGGGCTGGACCCTCAAGCAGCTGCTGCGCCTGCACGACTGGCTGCGCAACCACCAGCCCGATGAAGCACCGCCCGATGGTTACGGCCTGTGGGGCGAGGTGTTCGACAGCATTTACCATCTGCAACGCCGCGACCAGCGCGTACGTGGCCGCCTGCAGGCAGTGATCGACCGGGTGCAGGAGTCCACCGCCGCACTGCGGGACGCGGTGATCATGCTCGACAGCGACGGCAACCTGGAGTGGTGGAACCGTGCCGCCGAAACCCTGCTGGGCTTCAAGACCCCACAGGACGGTGGCCAGCAGGTAACCAACCTGGTGCGCCATCCGCGCTTCAAGGAGTACTTCGAGGCAGAGAACTACCTCGAGCCGCTGGAAATACCTTCGCCCATCAACGACCGCATGCGCGTGCAGCTGCACATCACCCGCTACGGCAACAACGAACACCTGATGCTGGTGCGCGATGTCACCCGCATCCACCAGCTGGAACAGATGCGCAAGGACTTCGTCGCCAACGTGTCCCACGAATTGCGCACGCCCCTGACGGTGATCACGGGTTATCTGGAAACCCTGCTGGACAACGTCGAGGATGTGAACCCGCGGTGGAGCCGCGCCCTGCAGCAGATGAGCCAGCAAGGCTCGCGCATGCAAACCCTGCTCAACGATCTGTTGCTGCTGGCCAAGCTGGAAGCCACCGACTACCCGTCGGACAACCAGCCGGTGGCAGTCGAAGCCCTGCTCGCTGCGATCAAGAACGACGCTCAGGCCCTGTCCGGGCCACGTAACCAGCGCATCACCCTTGAAGCCGCGCCCGGCGTAAAGCTGAAGGGCAGCGAGTCGGAGCTGCGCAGTGCCTTTTCCAACCTGGTGTTCAACGCGGTCAAGTACACCCAGGACGAAGGCAACATCCGCATCCGCTGGTGGGCCGATGCCCAGGGTGCGCACTTGTCGGTGCAGGACTCGGGGGTGGGCATCGACGCCAAGCACTTGCCCCGCCTGACCGAACGCTTCTACCGGGTGGACTCCAGCCGTGCTTCGAATACCGGTGGCACAGGGCTGGGGCTGGCGATCGTCAAGCATGTGCTGATGCGCCATCGCGGCAAGCTGGACATCAGCAGCGTGCCGGGGCATGGCAGCACCTTTACCTGTCACTTTGCGCCGGCACAATTGGTCACCGAAAAGGCTTGAGATCGAGGCTGCCGTGCAGCCCTTCGGGGGCACGCCCGCTGCCACAGGGATCGCAATAAGCCCGCCACCCTTTGCTTTTGCGGCCCCAGCCGCTACATTGGATCCCCTGTGCCAGCAAAAGCTGGCACTTTTTTTCTCCCAATCTCAAGACGGACCCCGTAAAAACTCCATCATGGACCCTTCCCCTGGTATCAGCCTCACCTCGTTATTCGCCGATTTCGGCATGATCATCTTTGCCTTGCTGCTGGTGCTGCTCAACGGCTTCTTCGTTGCCGCCGAATTCGCCATGGTCAAGCTGCGCGCCACCCGCGTGGAGTCCATCGCCGAACAGCATGGCTGGCGCGGCAATATCCTGCGCAAGGTACACAACCAGCTCGACGCCTACCTGTCGGCCTGCCAGCTGGGCATCACCCTCGCCTCCCTGGGCCTGGGCTGGGTCGGCGAACCGGCCTTTGCCCACTTGCTCGAGCCGCTGCTCGCATACTTCGGTGTCGACTCGCCCGAACTGATCAAGGGCGTTTCGTTCTTCGTCGCGTTCTTTGTCATTTCCTACCTGCACATCGTGGTCGGTGAGCTGGCGCCCAAGTCCTGGGCCATCCGCAAGCCCGAGCTGCTGTCGCTGTGGACTGCGGTGCCGCTGTACCTGTTCTACTGGGCGATGTACCCGGCCATCTACCTGCTCAATGCCAGCGCCAACACCATCCTGCGCATTGCCGGCCAGGGCGAGCCGGGCCCGCACCACGAGCACCACTACAGCCGTGAAGAGCTGAAGCTGATCCTGCACTCCAGCCGTGGCCAGGACCCAAGCGACCAAGGCATGCGTGTGCTCGCTTCGGCCGTGGAAATGGGCGAGCTGGAAGTGGTCGACTGGGCCAATTCGCGTGAAGACATGGTCAGCATCGATGCTCATGCGCCGCTGAAGCAGATCCTGGGGCTGATACGCCGCCACAAATTCAGCCGCTACCCGGTGTATGACGCCGAGCGTGAAGAATTCACCGGCCTGCTGCACATCAAGGACCTGCTGCTGGAGCTTGCCGAACTGGAGCACTTGCCCGAAACCATCGACCTGGACGACCTCGCCCGGCCGCTGGAGCGCGTATCGCGGCACATGCCGCTGTCGCAGCTGCTGGAGCAGTTCCGCAAGGGCGGCGCGCACTTCGTGCTGGTGGAGGAAGCCGACGGCAAGGTCATCGGCTACCTGACCATGGAAGACGTGCTGGAAGTGCTGGTGGGCGATATCCAGGACGAACACCGCAAGACCGAGCGCGGCATCCTCGCCTATCAGCCGGGCAAGCTGCTGGTACGGGGTGATACGCCGCTGTTCAAGGTGGAGCGCCTGCTCGGCATCGACCTTGATCACATCGAGGCGGAAACCTTGGCGGGGCTGATCTACGAGACGCTCAAGCGTGTGCCCGAAGAAGAGGAAGTGCTGGAGGTCGAAGGGCTGCGCATCATCATCAAGAAGATGAAAGGGCCCAAGATCGTGCTGGCCAAGGTGCTCAAGCTCGATTGAGGGCCATGGGGCTGCTGCGCAGCCCATCGCGACGCAAGGCCGCTCCTACAAGGGTTCGCGTAATCCTGTGGGAGCGGCCTTGCCGGGGCGCCGGACCGGTCGGAAAGGCCTGCAAAGCAGGCCCGGCAATCTCACGGGTTACCCGCAGTAAAGTCGGGCAACCCGCTGATCGGCCTGTCGAACCGGTAAGGTATCGACTCCAGCGCCAACCCCACATTGCGCTGCACCACAAAATGCAGGTGCGGCCCTGTGCTGTTGCCGGTATTACCCGACTTGGCAAGCATCTGCCCCTGGCGTACCCGTTGCCCCTCCGCCACCACCACCGACCCACGCATCAGGTGCAGGTACACGCCCATGGTGCCGTCCGCGTGCAGGATCCTGACAAAGTTACCTGAGGGGTTGGGCGCGCGCCCGCTCTGGCTGTTTTCCGTCTTCACCACCACGCCCTCTCGCGCCGCGACGATGGTAGTGCCTTCGGGCATGGCGATATCCATGGCGTAGCGCCCCTTGGGCCCAAAATGGCTGACCCGGCCGTTGGGGCCCTGGGTGACGCGGAACGGCCCACCGACCCAGGGGAACGCATACCGGAAGCCCTGGGGCCGCTTGCCCGGGTCACCCATGGCCTGCAGCAGGGTCGAACGGTAGTTCAGCAACAGCCCGGGCCGCCCCCTGAGCACGCTGAGCATTTGCGTGGTGCGCGGCGGCAGCAGCCGGCGCACGATACGCGGGGCATCGCCGCCTTGCGCGTTTACCAGGTTGTCCAGGCGCAATTCCACCTCTACCGGCACATGCAGCTCGTTGCGTGCGGAAAAGCTCACGCCGCCGTCGAAGGTTTTCGCGTTCAGCAGCACTTGGCCTTCGAGGGTTTCGACCATGGGCTCGCGCAGCACCAACGGTTTGGCGCCCGGGCCTGGCCGGTCGGAATAGGAGATGACACCGAAGTCGTCGGTGATCTTGTAGAGCGTCACACCCAGGCTCGACGCCGAGGCCATGAGCAATGCACAGAACAGCAGCAGGCGGGCGGGCATGATAGTGGCTTTTTGACAGTTGTGATCTGTCGAAGCCTAGCAGCGGGTTTTGTGACAGGTATTGCAGTTGGTCGGATGGCTCAGGGCTGCGCGGGCTTTTTGTAGGAGCGGCCTTGTGTCGCGATAGGGCTGCGGTAGCAGACCCAGGATTTCAGCTTCGCCGCATGAATTGCCGGGGCCGCTCTGCGGCCCTATCGCGACACAAGGCCGCTCCTACACAAAGCACGCGGTACCGGGCTCAGGCGCCGGGTGTGAAGTGTTTCTGCGCCGTCCCGCGAGCAATCAGGCGCGACAGGTAATCGAGCTTCTGGGCGTCCTGGTCGACAAACTTGAAGGTCAACTGTAGCCAGTCGCTGTCGGGCTTGGGCTCCAACGCTGCGACGGCATGCAGGTAGCCGTTCAAACGCGCAACTTCAGCGTTCTCGCCCTGCTCCAGGTCCAGCACGGCGCCCTCCAGCACCTGCGGCAGCGCTTCGCTGCGGCGTACCACCAGCAGCGCCTCTTTCAGGCTCAGCGCCTTGATCACGCACGGTTGCATGCCGCTGGCCAGGCGCAACTGGCCTTGGCCACGCCCCGTAGGCGCAGGGGGCGACGGCGTGGGTGCGTTGACCAATGGCTTGGCAGCGCCCGGCGCTGGCGCGGGGGCCGTGACCTTGGCCGCCTCTGGCTTGCCACCTGTCAGGGCACCCAGCGAATCGTTGGCGAATGCCGAGTTGGCCCGCGTGGGGCCGATGGCCATCAGGCTATCGAGCTTGCCGATCTTGGTCAGCGCCTTTTTCACTTTGGTCAGCAGTTGCTCGTTGGTGAACGGCTTGCCGACAAAGTCGGATACGCCCGCCTGGATCGCCTGAATGACGTTTTCCTTGTCGCCACGGCTGGTCACCATGATGAACTGCAGGTTCTTCAGCGCTGGCTGCTGACGGCACCAGGTGAGCAGTTCCAGGCCGGACATTTCGGGCATTTCCCAGTCGCACAGGACCAGGTCGAAGGCTTCCTTGCCGAGCATGGCCATGGCCTTGCGACCATTGACGGCGTCGTCGATCGCCATACCCGGGAAGGCATTGCGCAGGCACTTGCGGACCAGGTCACGGATAAACGGGGCGTCATCCACGACCAGCACATTCACTTTACTCATCAATACTCCTTCTGAATCCCGACTAGCCTACTGCCAAATAATGGCTATTTGCTACAACCTGGTCACGCCGGGACTTCTTCACATCGTTCGCGGGTGCCTGCCGGCTCCTCGACCGCAAACGAAAACGCCCGGCCAAGGCCGGGCGTCGAAGCTCGGGAGCAACCTTACTTATCGTCAGATTCGCCCGGAACATTAGCCTTTTCGGCGTCAGCGACAGCGGTACCCTGCACTTCTGCCGTCATGCGCTTGAGGCCCATGTGGCGCACGTCGGTGCCGCGCACCAGGTAGATCACCAGCTCGGAAATGTTGCGCGCGTGGTCACCGATACGCTCCAGCGAGCGCAGCGCCCAGATTACGCTCAGTACCCGCGAGATCGAGCGCGGGTCTTCCATCATGTAGGTCACCAGCTCGCGCAGGGCAGTCTTGTACTCGCGGTCGATGGTCTTGTCGTACTGGGCCACCGACAACGCCAGGTCGGCATCGAAGCGGGCAAAGGCGTCCAGCGCATCGCGGACCATGTTGCGCACCTGGTCGCCAATGTGGCGCACCTCGACGTAGCCGCGTGGCGACTCGCCTTCTTCGCACAGCTGGATGGCGCGGCGGGCGATCTTGGTCGCCTCGTCGCCGATGCGCTCAAGGTCGATCACCGACTTTGAAATGCTGATGATCAGGCGCAGGTCGGACGCCGCCGGCTGGCGACGGGCGAGGATGCGCACGCATTCCTCGTCGATGTTGCGCTCCATCTGGTTGATCTGCTCGTCGACTTCGCGCACTTGCTGGGCCAGGCCCGAGTCGGCCTCGATCAGCGCAGTAACGGCGTCGTTGACTTGTTTTTCCACCAGGCCACCCATGGCCAGCAGGTGGCTGCGCACCTCTTCGAGCTCGGCGTTGAACTGCTGGGAAATATGGTGTGTAAGGCTTTCTTTGTTGATCATCGTTCGCTCCGCGAAGAGGCTGCAAGCATCATGTAGTTCGTGTCATTCCCTGTGGGAGCGGGCCGCGTGGCTGCTAGCCGTAGCGACCGGTGATGTAGTCTTCGGTCTGCTTCTTCGCCGGGTTGGTGAACAGGGTGTCGGTGTCCCCGAATTCGACCAGTTTGCCCATGTACATGAACGCGGTGTAGTCCGAAACCCGGGCCGCCTGTTGCATGTTGTGGGTCACGATGACGATGGTGTACTTGGATTTCAATTCGTAGATCAGCTCTTCGACCTTCAGGGTCGATATCGGGTCCAGTGCCGAGCACGGTTCGTCGAGCAACAGCACTTCGGGCTCCACGGCAATGGTGCGGGCGATGACCAGACGCTGCTGCTGGCCACCGGACAGGCCCAGCGCCGACTCGTGCAGGCGGTCCTTGACCTCGTCCCACAGGGCCGCGCCCTTCAGCGCCCACTCGACGGCTTCGTCGAGCACACGCTTCTTGTTGATACCCTGGATACGCAGGCCGTAGACCACGTTCTCGTAGATGGTCTTGGGGAACGGGTTGGGCTTCTGGAACACCATGCCCACACGGCGGCGCAGCTCGGCCACGTCTTCGCCCTTGCGGTAGATGTTGTGGCCGTACAGGTTGATGGCGCCTTCAACGCGGCAGCCGTCAACCAGGTCGTTCATGCGGTTGAAGGTGCGCAGCAGGGTCGACTTGCCGCAGCCGGACGGGCCGATGAAGGCAGTCACGCGCTGCTTGGGAATGTTCATGCTGACGTCGAACAGCGCCTGCTTGTCGCCGTAGAACAGGCTCAGGCCCGGCACTTCGATGGCCACGGTTTCGTTGGCCAGTTGCAGGCCCTGCTTGTTGCGGCCCAGGGCAGACATGTCGATGCCGTGGGTATGAGAATCTTGCTGCATGGTCTCACTCCGTTTGTAGCTGCGAGCTTGAAGCTGCAAGCTGCAAGTTAGGGCAAAGCGGCAATCTGCTTGGAGCTTGCCGCTTGTGACTTAAAGCTTTGATCAGCTGTCGAGCGCCTTGTACTTCTCGCGCAGGTGGTTGCGGATCCACACGGCCGACAGGTTGAGGGAGGCGATCACCAGCACCAGCAGCAGTGCCGTGGCGTACACCAGCGGCCGCGCGGCCTCGACGTTCGGGCTCTGGAAGCCGACGTCATAGATGTGGAAGCCCAGGTGCATGATCTTCTGGTCCAGGTGCAGGTACGGGTAGTTGCCGTCCACTGGCAGCGAAGGCGCCAGCTTCACCACACCCACCAGCATCAGCGGCGCCACTTCACCGGCGGCGCGGGCCACGGCGAGGATCATGCCGGTCATCATTGCCGGGCTGGCCATGGGCAAGACAATCTTCCACAGCGTCTCGGCCTTGGTCGCGCCCAGGGCCAACGAGCCCTCGCGCACGGTACGCGGAATACGCGCCAGGCCTTCTTCGGTGGCCACGATCACCACCGGTACGGCCAGCAGGGCCAGGGTCAGCGATGCCCACAGCAGGCCCGGGGTACCCAGGGTAGGCGCCGGCAGTGCTTCGGGGAAGAACAGGCGGTCGATAGAACCACCCAGCACGTAGACGAAGAAGCCCAGGCCGAACACGCCGTAGACGATCGCCGGCACGCCAGCCAGGTTGTTCACCGCAATGCGGATCAGGCGGGTCACCGGGCCTTGCCGTGCGTATTCGCGCAGGTAGACGGCAGCCAGCACACCGAACGGGGTGACGATCACGGCCATGATCAGGGTCATCATCACGGTACCGAAAATGGCCGGGAAGATACCGCCTTCGGTGTTGGCCTCACGCGGGTCGTCGCTGAGGAACTCCCACACCTTGGCAAAGTAGGTACCCAGCTTGGTGAAGCCGGACATGCCATTCGGCTGGATGGCGTGCACCACCTTGCTGAGGTTGATTTCCACTTCACGGCCGTTGCCATCGCGGGCCACCAGGCTGTCGCGGGCGAAGGCCTGGTGCAGGCCGCTCAAGCGGTCTTCGATGGCCTTGTAGCGGCTGTTCAGCTCGGCGCGGTCGGCGTCCATGTCGGCCTGGGCGGCGGCGTCAAGCTTGCCGTCCAGCTCCAGCTTGCGGGCCTGCAGACGCAGGCGCTCAAGGCCATGGTTGATGGCACCGATGTCCTTCTTCTCCAGCTGCTGCAGCTCACCGTTGAGCTGGCTGGCACGCTTGAGGCGGGCCTGCAGTTCGTTCCAGGCAGCAGGGCCTTGGGCAACCACGCGGCCTTCTTCCTTGACGCTGACCAGGTAGCCATAGAAGTTGCCCCACTCGCGGCGCTCCAGGGCGATCAGGTCGGCCGGGCGCTGTTCATCGACCAGCCATTCGCCGACCACCCAGGTGAAGTCGCTGCCGTTGAGGTCGCGGTTACCCACCTTGATCAGCTCGCGGGTCATGAACTCCGGGCCCTGCTCCGGTACCGGCAGGCCGGCCCCCTTCAGGCGGGCACGGGGTACCTCTTCCTTTTGCACCACTTCGCCGATGACGATGTGGTCAGCCTGGCCCGGTACCTTGTAGGTGGCCTGGACAAGATCGGCCGGCCAGAAGTGGCCCAGGCCGCGCACGGCAATCACCGCCAGCAGGCCAACGGTCATGATCACCGCCATGGCCACGGCGCCGCCGCTCATCCAGACGCCTGGGGCGCCGCTCTTGAACCAGCCTTTGAGGGAATCCTTTTTCACGGATCGCTACCTTTCTATCAAAGCGACGAGTATTTCTTGCGCAGACGCTGGCGAATCAGCTCGGCCAAGGTGTTCATGACGAACGTGAACATCAGCAGCACCAGCGCGGCCAGGAACAGCACGCGGTAGTGGCTGCCACCGACTTCCGATTCCGGCATTTCCACGGCCACGTTGGCGGCCAGGGTGCGCATGCCCTCGAACAGGTTCATTTCCATCACCGGGGTGTTGCCGGTGGCCATCAGCACGATCATGGTCTCGCCCACCGCACGGCCCATGCCGATCATCAGCGCCGAGAAAATGCCCGGGCTGGCGGTGAGGATGACCACGCGGGTCAGGGTCTGCCAAGGCGTGGCGCCGAGGGCCAGCGAGCCCAGGGTCAGGCTGCGCGGCACGCTGAACACGGCGTCTTCGGCAATGGAATAGATGTTCGGGATGACCGCAAAGCCCATGGCGATACCCACGACCAGGGCGTTGCGCTGGTCGTAGGTGATGCCCAGGTCGTTGGTAATCCACAGGCGCATGTCACCGCCGAAGAACCAGTTTTCCAGGTGTGGGCTCATGGTCAGGGCAAACCAGCCGGTGAACAGGATGACCGGTATCAGGATCGCGGCTTCCCAACCATCTGGCACACGCAGGCGGATCGACTCGGGCAGGCGGCTCCAGGTGAAGCCGGCCAGCAGGATGCCGAGCGGCATCAGCAGGAACAGGCTGAACACGCCAGGCAGGTGGCCTTCGAGGTACGGGGCCAGGAACAGGCCGGCGAAGAAGCCGAGGATCACCGTCGGCATCGCTTCCATCAGCTCGATCACCGGCTTGACCTTGCGGCGCATGCCCGGGGCCATGAAGTAGGCGGTGTAGATGGCGGCGGCAATCGCCAGCGGCGCGGCCAGGATCATCGCGTAGAACGCGGCTTTCAGCGTACCGAAGGTCAGCGGCGAAAGGCTCAGTTTGGGTTCGAAGTCGGTATTGGAAGCGGTCGATTGCCAGACGTATTTCGGTTCGTCGTAGTTCTCGTACCACACCTTGCCCCACAGCGCGCTGAAGGACACTTCAGGGTGCGGGTTGCGCAGGCTCAGCGGCAGCAGCTTGCCGCCCTCTTCGATGATGATGCGGTTGGCACGCGGCGACAGGGCCAAGGTGCCTGGGCCTTCGGCAGCCGGCTCGACCAGCAGGGTGCGGTGCGCGGTGCTGTGGAACACGCCCAGCTTGCCGTCGGCGTCCAGGGCGATGAAGCCCTTGCGGCGCTCTTCGGCGTCAATCTGCACAACCGGGGCCTTGCCCATCTGGAAGGTACGGATCTGCTTGAAGCGCGATTCGCCGTCCGGGTCACGGGCCATGAACCATTGGGCCAGGCCACCTTTTGAGTCACCGATGATCAGTGATATGCCGCCGACCAACTGGGCGCTGGCGGTGATTTCGGTGTCGGCGCTTTCGGCCAGCTTGTAGCGGCCGTTGAGGCTCTTGTCACGCAGGCTGAACACGTCGGCGGTGGCGCGGCCGTTGATCACGTAGAGCCACTGCTGACGTGGGTCGATGAAGATGTTCTTCACCGCTTCGGTCATCTGCGGCAGCACGATACGGTTCTGCTCGGTGGTGACCTCTTCGGTCATCATGTTTTCGCTGCGGGTAAGCTGCACTACCTGCAGGTGCGCGCCGGTGGACCCGGCCAGTACCAAGGTGTCGCCATTGACGTTGACGTTGACGTGCTCCAGCGCACGGCCCTGTTCGTCGAGCACGAACGGCTGCTCGCCGTAGGGGTAGTCGATGCCGGGGGTGATGGTTTTCTTGTTGTCCGGGTAGGTGATCTTGTAGGTGTGGTGGAACACCAGCGCCTGACCATTGGACAAGCCCAGTACCACCAGCGGGCTGCCCGGCTGGTCGCTACTGATCGAGGTTACCTGGGTGCCTGCCGGCACTGGCAGGTCGACCCGCTTGAGCTCGTTACCGGTCTTGGTATCGAAGAACAGTGCCTGGCCCTTGTCCGAAACTCGCATCCCCACCAGGTTCTGTTCTTCAAGCGCGATCATCAGCGGCTTGCCGGCATCCTGCTGCAGCCAAGCCGGCTCCAGGGCTTTCTTGCTGGTCAGCTCGGCGCCCTGGAACAGTGGCAACACCACATAGGCCAGGTAGAAGAAGATCAAGGTGATTGCCGCCAATACGGCAAGCCCGCCCACCAGTACATACCAGCGGGTCAGGCGGTCCTTCAGCGCACGCATGCGGCGCTTGCGTTGCAGCTCGGGCGTATTGAAATCAATGCGCACGGGCTGGGAGTTTTGGGTCATGTTTGAATTGGCCAGATCATTCATGCGCACACCCTAGCGGTCCCGTGTGACAAAAACATTACAAAGTGGTGACGCGCGAAAGCCCGCCGCACAGGGGACCTGGCTTCGGACTGGAAATTCGTGGAAGAGGCCGGGCATCAGCACCGGCCCCTTCTTCAGTTACTTACTTCTTTGCGACGTTACCCGTGTGGGACAGGCCCAGGTCAGCCAAGGTCTTGTCGACGACTTTGGACGGCAGCGGGATGTAGCCATCCTTCACCACGACCTGCTGGCCAGCTTGCGACAGTACCAGCTTGACGAACTCGGCTTCCAGCGGGGCCAGAGGCTTGTTCGGGGCCTTGTTGACGTAGACGTAGAGGAAGCGCGACAGCGGGTACTTGCCGTTCAGGGCGTTTTCTTCGTTGTCTTCGATGTACTCGGTGCTGCCTTTCTTGGCCAGCGGAACAGTCTTCACGCTGGCGGTCTTGTAGCCGATACCCGAGTAGCCGATGCCGTTCAGCGAGCTGCTGATCGACTGCACGACCGAAGCCGAGCCAGGCTGTTCGTTCACGTTAGGCTTGAAGTCGCCTTTGCACAGGGCTTCTTCCTTGAAGTAGCCGTAGGTGCCCGATACCGAGTTGCGGCCGAACAGCTGCACTGGCTTGTTGGCCAGGTCGCCGGTCACACCCAGGTCGCCCCAGGTTTTCACGTCTGCTTTGCCACCGCACAGGCGGGTGGAGGAGAAGACTGCGTCGACCTGCTCCATGGTCAGGCCTTTGATCGGGTTGTCCTTGTGCACGAACACGGCCAGGGCGTCGACGGCGACCGGGATGGCGGTCGGCTTGTAGCCGTACTTCTGCTCGAAGGCCTGCAGTTCGACGTCCTTCATCTTGCGGCTCATCGGGCCGAGGTTGGCGGTGCCTTCGGTCAGCGCGGGTGGCGCGGTGGAAGAGCCGGCAGCCTGGATCTGGATGTTTACGTTCGGATATTCCTTCTTGTAGGCCTCGGCCCACAGAGTCATCAGGTTCGCCAGGGTATCGGAACCGACGCTGGAGAGGTTGCCCGAAACACCGGTGGTTTTGGTGTAAGTCGGGATTGCAGGATCGACAGCGGCTACCGCGTTGGCGGTTGCAACGCCAGCGGCGGCAAAGGTGAGGGCCGCCATCAAACGCTTCAGTTTCATGCCTTGCTCCTAGCAGGAATATTGGGGTGTTGGATGGAACGGGCCCAAGTATCGGCAGGCCGCATGAACACGATATGACTTCATTGTGACAATTGGATGAAAGGCCATCACTGATAGCAGGTCTGGCCTCTTCGCGGGCACGCCCGCTCCCACAGGGGTTGTGCTGAGCCCTGTGGGAGCGGGCGTGCCCGCGAAGAGGCCAGCAGCCCCGAAACAGATCAGCGCTTGTTGGCGAGCAGGTACAGGCCTACGGCCAGACCAACGGCGCACAGCCCTGCCACATAGTAGGCAGGCGCCATCGGGCTTACTTTCAGCAGCGCGGTCACCACCATCGGCGTCAAACCACCGAAGATCGCGTAGGCCACGTTGTACGAGAACGACAGCCCGCTGAAGCGCACCGCCGCCGGGAATGCCTTGACCATTACATAAGGCACCGCGCCGATCACGCCCACGCACAGGCCGGTCAGCGCATACAGCGGGAACAGCAGCTCGGGCCGGGTCGGCAGGCTGTGGTAGAAGGTCCAGGAGCTGGCCAGCAGCAACAGGCTGCCGATCACGAACACCCGGCCCGCACCAAAGCGGTCGGCCAGGCTGCCGGCGCCGATGCAGCCGAAACTCAGCAGCACGATGGCCATGCTGTTGGCCTTGAGCGAGTCGATCGGGCTGATGTGGTAGAAGCTTTGCAGCAGCGCCGGGGTCATCAGGATGACCACCACGATGCCGGCCGACAGCAACCAGGTCAGCAGCATCGACAGGATGATCGGGCCACGGTGGTCGCGCAGCACGGCGCGCAGCGGCAGCTCCTCGGCCAGCGCCTTGCGTTGCTGCATCTCGGCGAACACCGGGGTTTCATGCAGCCAGCGGCGCAGGTACACCGAGAACAGGCCGAACACACCGCCGAGCAGGAACGGAATACGCCAGGCGTAATCGGCCACTTCTTCAGCGCTGTACACGCTGTTGATCAGGGTTGCCACCAGCGAGCCCAGCAGAATGCCCGCCGTCAGGCCTGCGGTGAGGGTGCCGCAGGCATAGCCGGTGTTGCGCGCCGGTACGTGCTCGGAGACGAATACCCAGGCCCCCGGCACCTCGCCCCCAATCGCCGCGCCCTGGATCACCCGCATCAGCAGCAGCAGGATCGGCGCCCACATGCCGATTTGGGCATAGGTTGGCAGCAGGCCCATGATCAGGGTCGGCAGGGCCATCATGAAAATGCTCAGGGTGAACATCTTCTTGCGCCCGAGCAGGTCACCAAAGTGAGCCATGATGATGCCGCCCAGCGGCCGCGCCAGGTAGCCGGCGGCGAAAATGCCGAACGTTTGCATCAGGCGCAACCACTCGGGCATGTCGGCCGGGAAGAACAGCTTGCCAACCACCGTGGCGAAGAACACGAAGATGATGAAGTCGTAGAACTCCAGTGCGCCACCCAGGGCGGACAGTGAGAGTGTCTTGTAATCACTGCGGGTCAGCGGCCGCGGGGGCTGCTCGATACTGCTCGGCACGGAAGTCATCGCTCGTTGTTCTCTTGTAGGGCATGCAGGCCGCTTGGCGCGCGGCTTCTGGATTGGGAGACAGGCGAAGATAGCAAATTGCCGAGCCGCGCCGAAAGCGATACAAAATCCATACAGATATTCATGAATGCGCGGTCGTCGCTGGCGGTTATGCTCTATATACTGGCGATTCGTAGGAAAAGGTTGCTGCCAGCGTGGGATGTTGTGCGAAAACGCCGGTCTTTATGTCAGACGGTTTCGCAGAGTTTCCCTACGGCCGTCCAGTGAAACGAAATCGGCGTAGTATGTTTCAAGCTGAATCGTTTACCCGGCCTTTGCGCCACACCAACGAAAAGCGTCACGGGTCAGAGGCCCCATCGCATGATTGAGCTCGAACAAGAAGATCCAATCCCCCAAGGCGACCTGGCCTTGCAGATCACCGCACTCCCGCGCGAAACCAACGGGTTTGGCGACATCTTCGGCGGCTGGCTGGTTGCCCAGATGGACCTGGCCGGCACCGCCATGGCCAGCCGCGTCGCCGGAGGCCGTGTGGCGACCGTGGCCATCGAACGCATGGCGTTCCTGGTACCCGTCGCGGTGGGCGCACAGCTGTCGTTCTACACCCAGACCCTGGAAATCGGCCGCAGCTCGATCCAGATGATGGTCGAAGTGTGGAGCGACGACCCGTTGTCCAGTGAATGGCGCAAGGTTACCGAAGCGGCATTCGTCTTCGTTGCCATCGACGGCAGTGGCCGCACCCGTTCCGTGCCTCGTCGCTGAGCCACGCGGGCGGTAAACTCATTGCATGTGCCCGGGTCCAAGGCCCACTGGCAATCAATGAGACGAACGCAATGGCTACCTTCCAGGTCGTAACCGAGCAACATGGCGAACTCAACTGCTGGCGTATCAGCAGCGACCGCGCCGAACTCCTGATCGCCCAGCAGGGCGCACAGATCCTCAGCTACCAGCGGGTCGGCGAGCCGCCGCTGCTGTGGCTGAGCGACCAGGCCGTCTTCCGCCAGGGCAAGTCGGTACGCGCCGGTGTGCCGGTGTGCTGGCCGTGGTTCGGCAACCTGCAGCGCAACCCCCAGGCCGTTCAGGCCATGTACCACGGCGAGCAGGCGCCTGCTCACGGGCTGGCGCGCTCGCGTGACTGGCAGCTGCTGGGTATCGAGGAAGCAGGCACCGGCCTGCGCATCGAATTCCAGTTGCCTGAAGCGCAGGGCGATCTAGCCGGCTGGCCTCATGATGTCGAACTGAAGCTGGTGATAGAGCTGGATGAAGCGCTGAAGCTGAACCTGACCAGCCGCAACATGGGCAATACCCCCGTTACCATCAGCCAGGCCCTGCACAGCTACTTCGCGGTCAGCGATGTGCGCCAGGCGCGGGTCGAAGGCGTCGAAGGCCTGGGCTATATCGAAACGCTGGCGGACTGGGAACAGCGTCAGCAGCAGGGGGCACTGGCGTTTGCGGGGGAGACTGACCGGATCTACCTCGACACCCCGCAGACCCTGAGCATTGTCGACCCGCACTGGAACCGGCGGATTACCCTGACCAGCAGTGGCTCGCGGTCGGCGGTGATCTGGAACCCATGGACCGAGCGGGCCAGGGAGCTGGCGGATATGGCTGACGACGGCTGGCAGCGGATGCTGTGCATCGAGACGGCGAATGCGTGGGATGACCTGGTGGAATTGAAGCCTGGCGCGAGTCATTCCCTGGGTGTACAGATCGATTGTGAAATGATCTGAGGCCCGCAATGTTTTTGCCGGCCTCTTCGCGGGCTTGCCCGCTCCCACAAGTTCTCCACAAGCCTCGAAAATTGTGGGTTACCTGTGGGAGCGGGCAAGCCCGCGAAGAGGCCGGGCCAGGTATCAGAGGTCTGCGTCTTCCACCACCCTCACCTTGCCCGCATCCAGCGCATAGGCCGCATCGGCCAGGTCATTGCTGACCTTTTCCACCTTCAGCTTGCCGCTGACCCACAGCGGTGTGTAGATGTCATCGATCTTCAACCCTTTCGGGTAGCGCACCAGCACCAGCTGGTTCGGCGGCGGTGGCGGCACATGAATGCACGCGCCTGGGTATGGCACCAGGAAGAACAGCGTGCTGTTGCCCTTGGCGTCGCTTTCCAGTGGCACCGGGTAGCCGCCCAGGCGAATGTCCTTGCCGTTCATGGCCGCCACAGTCTTGGTCGAATACATCACCGCTGGCAGGCCCTTGCTCTGTTTCAGCCCGCCCTTGTCGGTAAAGGTGCCCATGGCTTCTGGCGAGTTGTGGTCGATTTCGGGCATTTGCTCGAGCGCCTTCTGATCCGACTTGGGCATCAGCTCCAGCCAGTCGGTTTCAGGCAGTTCGGCATGGGCCAGGGTACTGGCCAACAGGAGGGGGACGAGGAAAAAGGCTCGCATGGCAATGCTCGGCAACTCGAATGAATTGCCGGGCATTCTAACCAGTATTCAGCGTTTCTTGATGAATCCGTAGATCACCAGAAGGACCACGGCACCGATCAGCGCGCCAAGGAAGCCCGCCGCCTGCCCGGCCTGGTAGATGCCCAGTGCCTGGCCGCCGTAGGTCGCCAGCAAGGAGCCGGCAATACCCAGCAGGATGGTCATGATCCAGCCCATGCTGTCGTCGCCCGGCTTGATGAAGCGGGCCAGCAGGCCGACGATGAGGCCGATGAAGATGGTTCCAATGATGCCCATGGCAATCCCTCTGCAGTGAATATGGAGCAAGCCAAAGCCTAGACGGGCTTTGGCTTGTTGCCATGTTCAGAGGGCAAGCCGCTTGCAGAAGTTCGATTTGAAGCCCGATCAGTTGCTGATCAGAGCCTCTACTTCGGTAATCTTGCGCTCGAGGGTGGCCATGTCATGGCAGCGCAGGGTGGCGTGGCCAACCTTGCGGCCGACCTTGAAGGCCTTGCCGTAGTGGTGCAGGTGGCAGTCGCCGATGGCGACAACCTTGTCCACGGCCGGCACTTCACCGATGAAGTTGAGCATCGCGCTCTCGCCCACCTTGGCCGTGGAACCCAGCGGCAGGCCGGCAACGGCGCGCAGGTGGTTCTCGAACTGGCTGCACTCGGCGCCTTCGATGGTCCAGTGCCCGGAGTTGTGCACACGCGGGGCGATTTCGTTGGCCTTCAGGCCACCGTCCACTTCAAAGAACTCGAAGGCCATGACGCCGACGTAGTCCAGCTTCTGCAGCACACGGCCAACGTAATCTTCGGCCAGTGCCTGCAGCGGGTGCGCCTGGCTGGCTACCGACAGGCGCAGGATGCCGCTTTCGTGGGTGTTGTGCACCAGCGGGTAGAAGCGGGTTTCGCCATCACGGGCACGCACGGCCACCAGCGACACTTCGCCAGTGAACGGCACGAAGCCTTCCAGCAGGCACGGCACGCTGCCCAGCTCGGCGAAGGTGCCTACCACGTCTTCTGGCGTGCGCAGCACTTTCTGACCCTTGCCGTCGTAGCCCAGGGTACGGGTTTTCAGCACGGCCGGCAGGCCGATGCTGGCCACCGCAGCGTCCAGGTCTGCCTGGGAAAGGATGTCGGCGAAGGCCGGGGTCGGGATACCCAGGTCGCGGAACATGCTTTTTTCGAACAGGCGGTCACGGGCGATACGCAGCGCTTCGGCACTGGGGTAGACCGGGACGAACTGCGAGAGGAAAGCCACGGTCTCGGCCGGGACGCTTTCGAACTCGAAGGTGACCAGGTCGACTTCGTCGGCCAGCTGGCGCAGGTGGTCCTGGTCGCCGTAGTCGGCACGCAGGTGCTCGCCCAACGGCGCGGCACAGGCGTCCGGTGCCGGGTCGAGGAAGGCGAAGTTCATGCCCAGCGGGGTACCCGCCAGGGCCAGCATGCGGCCCAGCTGGCCGCCACCGATTACACCGATCTTCATGGGTTAAGCCTCAAGCCTGGCGCGGGTCTGGGTTGTCCAGCACAGTGTCGGTCTGTTCGGTGCGGAACTGCTTGAGCGCCGCGTGGTACTGCGGGTACTTGGCGCCCAGGATGCTGGCCGACAGCAGCGCAGCGTTGATCGCACCGGCACGGCCGATGGCCAGCGTGGCAACCGGCACGCCGGCTGGCATCTGCACGATCGACAGCAGCGAATCGACGCCCGACAGCATCGACGACTGCACCGGCACACCCAGCACCGGCAGGTGGGTCTTGGCGGCGCACATGCCTGGCAGGTGGGCTGCGCCACCGGCACCGGCGATGATCACCTCGATGCCGCGGCCTTCGGCCTCCTCGGCATACTGGAACAGCAGATCCGGGGTGCGGTGGGCAGAAACCACCTTCACTTCGTAGGGAATGCCGAGTTTTTCCAGCATATCGGCGGTGTGGCTAAGGGTGGACCAATCGGACTTGGAGCCCATGATCACGCCAACCAGTGCACTCATCGTCGAGCCTCTTCGCTTGTGCGCCCGTGGGCGCGTCAAAAAACAACAAGCCACGCGGGACGACCGGCGTGGCTTGTTTGCTGATCAGGACCGGACGCATCCGGTCGAAAGGCCGCGCAGTATACCGTAAGGTGGGCGGTTTAAGGCACCCCGGCGACCAACTGTCGGGCCCTATTTTTCGGGGCTTTGGCTGACTTTTGGGTCAACCGCCGCCGCGCCCTCCAGCTTACGCCACAACAGCCTGACGTTGGCCTTGCGCACCAGGGCGCAGCGGTACAGGCGAATTTCCAGTGGCACATGCCACTGGCTGCCGCCACATACGGCCAGCTCGCCTCGTTCCAGCTCGCCACGCATCGACAGGCGCGGTACCCAGGCAATACCCATGCCCTCCAGCGCCATGCTCTTGAGGCTGTCGGCCATGGCGGTTTCATAGACGGTGGTATAGCGCAGGTTGCGCTGGCGCAGCAGCAAATTGACCGAGCGGCCCAGGAAGGCGCCGGCGGTATAGGCCAGCAACGGTACGCTGCCCTCACCTTCCAGGTCGAACAACGGCTTGCCCTCGGCATCCACGGCACACACCGGCAACATTTCGGTGGTGCCCATGTGCAGCGACGGGAAGATCTCGGCGTCCATCTGCAGAGCCGCGTCCGGGTCATAGAAAGCCAGCATCAGGTCGCAGCCACCTTCGCGTAATGCATGCACGGCATCTCCGACGTTAGTCGCAACCAGGCGGGTGGCGATGTTCAAACCGTCATTGCGCAACTGGGCCACCCAACGGGGGAAAAAGCCCGATGCCAGGGAGTGTGCCGCAGCCACCTGCACCACTTCGCCCTGCCCGCCCTCAAGATGATGCAAATGGCGAAGAATTTCGCCCAACTGGTCGACAACCGTGCGCGCTGTAACGAGAAACAGCTGGCCGGCTTCGGTGAGTTCGATGGGCGTGCGGGAACGATTCACCAGTTGCAGGCCCAATGCCGCTTCAAGGCTGCGAATGCGCCGGCTGAAGGCCGGTTGGGTGACGAAACGCCGCTCTGCCGCCTGGGAAAAACTGCGGGTGGCGGCAAGTGCGCTGAAATCTTCCAGCCATTTGCTTTCAAGGTTCACGAAGCACATCTCCCGGCGTGCACCAAAATGGAACACGCTCGAATGTCAATTGGCGTCACATGAAACACTATGCCGTTTGTGCATAGGTTAGCGTGCAACAGCATTGGCCGCAAAATCACCTTCGGGCCTAGGATTGGCGCCATTCCGGCATGTGCCGGGTCAAAATCGAGATGATATACATCATGTCCTCCGCTGCATCGTTCCGCGTCGAAAAAGATCTGTTGGGTACCCTTGAAGTTCCTGCTGATGCCTACTACGGCATCCAGACCCTGCGCGCTGCCAACAACTTCCACCTCTCCGGCGTTCCGCTGTCGCACTACCCGAAACTGGTAGTGGGCCTGGCGATGGTCAAGCAGGCAGCTGCTGACGCCAACCGTGAGCTGGGGCACTTGAGCGATGCCAAGCACGCCGCGATCAGCGCAGCCTGCGCACGACTGATCAAGGGCGACTACCACGAGCAGTTCGTGGTGGACATGATTCAAGGCGGTGCTGGTACTTCTACCAACATGAACGCCAACGAAGTCATCGCCAACATCGCGCTGGAGGCCATGGGCCACCAGAAGGGTGAGTACCAGTACCTGCACCCGAACAACGATGTGAACATGGCGCAGTCGACCAACGACGCCTACCCGACCGCTATCCGTCTGGGCCTGCTGCTGGGTCATGACGCCCTGCTGGCCAGCCTCGACAGCCTGATCCAGGCCTTCGCAGCCAAAGGTAAAGAGTTCGACCACGTACTGAAGATGGGCCGTACCCAGCTGCAGGACGCCGTGCCGATGACCCTGGGCCAGGAATTCCGCGCCTTCGCCACCACCATGACCGAAGACCTCAACCGTCTGCGTTCGCTGGCGCCTGAGCTGCTGACCGAAATCAACCTGGGTGGTACTGCCATCGGTACCGGCATCAACGCCGACCCGGGCTACCAGATGCTCGCCGTACAACGCCTGGCAATCATCAGCGGTCAGCCGCTGGTACCGGCTGCCGACCTGATCGAAGCCACCTCCGACATGGGCGCCTTCGTGCTGTTCTCCGGCATGCTCAAGCGTACCGCAGTCAAGCTGTCGAAGATCTGCAACGACCTGCGCCTGCTGTCCAGCGGCCCACGCACCGGCATCAACGAGATCAACCTGCCAGCGCGTCAGCCAGGCAGCTCGATCATGCCAGGCAAGGTCAACCCGGTTATCCCGGAAGCCGTCAACCAAGTCGCCTTCGCCATCATGGGCAACGACCTGGCCCTGACCGTCGCCGCCGAAGGTGGCCAGCTGCAGCTGAACGTGATGGAGCCGCTGATCGCCTACAAGATCTTCGACTCGATCCGCCTGCTGCAACGCGCCATGGACATGCTGCGCGAGCACTGCATCGTCGGCATCACTGCCAACGAACAGCGCTGCCGTGAACTGGTTGAGCACTCGATCGGCCTGGTCACCGCCCTGAACCCGTACATCGGCTACGAAAACGCCACCCGTATCGCCCGCGTTGCCCTGGAAACCGGCCGCGGCGTGCTGGAACTGGTGCGCGAAGAGAAGCTGCTGGACGAAGAGATGCTCAACGACATCCTGCGTCCGGAAAACATGATCGCTCCACGTCTGGTTCCGCTGAAGGCGTAACCCGACCGCTGCAAACAGTCTCACCAGGTTAAGGGACTAGACACCTCTCAACCTTTCAAGGCCCGAGCGATTGCTTCGGGCCTTTTTTTGCCTGATGGATTTTGCCTGGAAGCCCGGTTATCGGCACACAACTTGCTCCATAATGCGTCCCAGGCCCACGGGATTACCCAGCATGCTGCACAGCCACCTGACCACCCTTAACGCAGTTTCGCTGATCCTCAACGTGTTCCAGGCAGACGGTTGCGAGGCTTCGGCGCTGCTGGCCGGCAGCGGCATTGGCCCGGCAGACCTGGGGCACGCCGATGCGCGCATCACCACCCAGCAGGAACTGCAGGTGTGCGCCAACGCCGTGGCCCGGCGCGAGGACATCGGCCTGGAACTGGGCCGCCGTATGCACGTGTCGTGCTACGGCATGCTCGGTTACGCCCTGCTCTCCAGTGCCACTTTGGGTGACGCCTTGCGCCTGGCGCTGCAGTATCCGGCACTGCTGGGAACAGTCTTCAAGCTGCGCTTGCTCGACGATGGCCAGCGCGTCTGGTTCAGCGCCAGCGAGTACCACGACAGCCCGGCGCTGAGCGCTTTCAACGCCGAGTTCTGCCTGGTGTCGCTGAAAGTCATCTGCGATGACCTGCTTGGCCGCCCGCTACCATTGCTGGGCGCCCGCTTCGAGCACCCACGACCCGGCTACCACGCGCGCTATGCCGATGCATTCCAGTGCCCGGTCGGTTTTGCCGCCCAGGACAATGCCTTTGCCTTCGAACGGCGCTGGCTGGATACGCCGCTGCCGCTGGCCGACCCAATTACCCACAAGGCCATGAGCGAGCGCTGCCGGCGCCTGAACCTTGAGTTCACCGGCCGTCAGGCCTGGCTGGGGCGGATCCGTCAGTTGCTTACGCAGCAACTGGATGCCGCGCCTGGGCTGGAAGGCCTGGCACGGCAGATGAACTGCTCGTCGCGCACCTTGCGCCGGCATCTACAGGCGCTGGGCAGCAGTTATCAACAGCTGCTGGACGAGCTCAGGTTCGAACGGGCCAAGCAGTTGCTGGCCGATGAGCAGATGCCCATCTACCGTATTGCCGAAACGTTGGGATTCAGCGAGACAGCCAGCTTCCGCCATGCCTTCCAACGCTGGAGTGGTGTGGCACCCAGCCACTTCCGCGGTTGACCTGTTCCGGCCCTATCGCCGGCAAGCCAGCTCCCACAGGTACTGCGCTGCATTCAAGGCCTGTGCGGTACTTGTGGGAGCTGGCTTGCCGGCGATAGGGCCAGCACAGACCAATCAACCTTGGCCACATCGATCCCCTTTTGGCCACTTGCGTCGTTCTCCGCTACTGACCCGCCCATGACAATGGACCCACGCCAGTACCCAACGGAGAACAACAATGCTGACGATCTATTCCGATGACCACCGCCTGCACCATGGCCGCTGCGAGCTGATCGACGGCAAGCTGATGCCCTGTTTTGAAATGCCTTCGCGCGCCGACCATGTGCTCGACCAGGTGAAAAAGCGCAACCTCGGCGATATCCAGGGCCCAACCGACTTCGGACGGGCGCCATTGCTGCGCGTCCACAGCGCCGATTACCTGAATTTCTTCGAAGGCGCCTGGGCCCGCTGGGCTGCACTGGGCCAGGAAGGCGACCTGCTGCCGTTCACCTGGCCTGCTCGCACCTTGCGCCAGGTCAAACCCACTGGCCTGCACGGTGAGTTGGGCTATTACAGCTTCGATGCCGGTGCGCCGATCACCGCTGGCACCTGGCAAGCGGCCTACAGCGCCGCCCAGGTCGCCCTTACCGCTCAGGCAGCGATCCAGCAAGGCGCCCATTCGGCCTTTGCCCTGTGCCGTCCGCCAGGGCACCACGCCGCCGGCGAAGTAATGGGCGGCTACTGCTACCTGAACAACGCCGCCATTGCCGCTCAGGCTTTCATCGACCAAGGCCGACGCAAGGTCGCCATCCTTGACGTCGACTACCACCACGGCAACGGCACTCAAGACATCTTCTACAGCCGCGACGACGTGTTCTTCGCTTCGATCCACGGCGACCCGCAGGACGAGTTCCCGTTCTTCCTCGGCTACGCCGACGAAACCGGCGAAGGTGCCGGCGAGGGCTGCAACATCAACTACCCCTTGCCGGCCGGCAGCGACTGGGGCGCCTGGAACGCTGCGCTGGAAGATGCCTGCCAGCGCATCGCCCGCTATGACGCCGACGTGCTGGTCATCTCGTTGGGTGTGGACACGTTCAAGGATGACCCCATCTCACAGTTCAAGCTGGACAGCCCGGACTACCTGGAAATGGGCAAGCGCATCGGCCAGCTCGGCAAGCCGACCCTGTTCGTGATGGAAGGCGGCTACGCTGTGGAAGAAATCGGTATCAACGCGGTCAATGTGCTGGAAGGCTTCCAGCGCGCCCAGCCAGGAGCCCGGTAATGGTCCGACTCAAGCGTCTGCTCGCCCCGTTCATCGCTGCCACCCTGTTCACCGGCGCCCTGCAAGCCCAGGCCGAGCAGCGCACCTTGCGTGTGTATAACTGGTTCGATTACATCACCCCGCAGACCTTGACCGACTTCCAGAAGGACAGCGGCGTCAAACTGATCTACGACATCTTCGACACCAACGAAGCGCTGGAGGCCAAGCTGCTCACCGGCAACTCCGGCTATGACGTGGTGGTGCCGTCCAACGTGTTCCTCGCCAAGCAGATCGAGGCCGGGGTATTCCAGCCGCTGGACCGCAGCAAGCTGCCGAACTGGCAACACCTGGACCCGGCGCTGATGAAACTGATCGAGGCAAACGACCCGGGCAACAAGTTTGCCGTACCGTACATGTACGGCACCGTGCTGATCGGCTTCAACCCGGCCAAGGTCAAGGCGGCACTCGGCGACAGCGCGCCGGTAGACAGCTGGGACCTGATCTTCAAGGAAGAGAACATCGCCAAGCTCAAGCAGTGCGGCGTGGCCCTGCTCGACTCGCCTTCGGAAATTCTGCCGCTGGCCCTGCAGTACCTGGGCTTGCCACCGAACAGTGACAAACCGGCCGACTACAAGAAGGCTGAGGCACTGATGCTGAAGATTCGCCCGTACATCACCTACTTCCACTCCTCGAAGTACATGGCAGACATCGCCAATGGCGATATCTGCGTGGCGGTGGGCTACAGCGGCAGCTTCTCGCAGGCCGCCAACCGCGCCCGCGAAGCCAAGAACGACGTGGTGGTGGACATGCGCCTGCCCAAGGAAGGCGCGCCGATCTGGTTCGACATGCTGGCGATTCCAAAGAATGCGGCCAACCCGGAAGATGCCCATACGTTCATCAACTACCTGCTGCGGCCGGAGGTGATTGCGCCGATCAGCGACTTTGTCGGGTACCCCAACCCGAACAAGGATGCGACCGACAAGGTGAACCCGGCGATTCGCAACAACCCCAACCTGTACCCGACGGCAGAGGCGATGGCCAAGCTGTATACCCTCAAGCCATTGGCGAGGGATGCAGAGCGGGCCAGGACCCGGGCCTGGACGCGGATCAAGTCCGGCACCTGATATAGCGCCGTGGGCTGCCTTGCAGCCCAATCGCCGGCCAGCCAGCTCCCACATTGATTGCATGCCACGCGGACTCTGTGGGAGCTGGCTTGCCGGCGATTGGGCCGCACAGCGGCCCCATTCACCTTCTCCAGGCCTTACGCAGTTTCATCAGCGCCTCGGCAATCTCCCCCTCTGGCACCGCCGCGAAGCCCAGCACCAGCCCCGCCCGCTTATCCACAGGCACCGCGCTGTCCGCCAACCAGAAATTACTCAGCGGCGTAACCTCCACACCCACCGCTTCAGCCTTGGCCACCAGTTCCTGCTCACGCGCAAAGTTATCCACATCGACCTTCACATGCAGCCCGGCCGCCACTGCCGGCATGGCGCCCAAACCTGGAATATCCACAGGCCAGCCTGCCTTGAGCACATTGCGTCGGCTCAACGCTGCCTTGCGCATGCGCCGGATATGCCGCTGAAAGTGCCCGCGGGCGATGAACTCGGCCATCACGCATTGGCTGCTGACCTCAGAATGGCGCACCGCAAGCGCCTTGCCCTGGCTGAACGCCTGCGCCAACTGTGGTGGTAGTACCAGATAGCCGAGGCGCAGCGCCGGGAAGGCAATCTTGCCGAAGGTGCCGACGTACAGCACCCGCCCGTGCCGGTCGAGCGCCGCCAACGGAGCCAAAGGCGCGCCGCTGTATCGGTACTCGCCGTCGTAGTCGTCCTCGATGATCCAGCCATCGTTGCGGTCAGCCCAGGCCAGCAGTTCCAAGCGACGCGCCAGGCTCATGGTTACCCCGGTCGGGTATTGATGAGCAGGCGTCACGTACGCCAGCCGGCAATCCTCCAACTGCCCGAGCCGGCCGCAGTCCATCCCCTCTCCATCCACCGGTACGCCAAGCACTCGGCCACCCGCCAGTGCGAAGGCATGGCCAGCCGCCCGATAGCCCGGGTTTTCCACAGCCACCGCGTCACCTGGCTGCAACAGCAACTGTGCACAAAGGCTGATGGCCTGCTGTGCACCACTGGTGATCACAATTTGTTCAGCCATGCAACTCAACCCACGCGAGCGACGCAAGTAGGCAGCGATCAGTTCGCGCAGCACCGGCTCGCCCGCCGGGTCGCCATAACCCAGTTGTGCGGGGCTCGGATTACGCCAGAAACCCGCCTGCAGCTTGGCCCAGACGTCAAACGGGAACAGGTCGAATGCTGGAATACCCACGCGAAAAGCACGAGGCTGACCGCTCCTTGGCGGCGGCAAGTGGTTGGTTTTCAGCCGCTGCAAAGCTTCACTGGAACATCGGTTGCTGGATAAATCCTCAGTGTCTTTTACTGAAAATGTGGATAAGTCTGTTGATAACCCATGGGATAACCCTGTGGATACTTGTGTGGATAGTTTTGGTAGCCGGCTTACATAGGTGCCATCGCCCACCCGGCTTTCGATGTAGCCCTCGGCGTACAACTGATCATAGGCCCGCACCACGCTGTTGCGTGACAGCACCAGCATGGTGGCCAACTCGCGGGTGGCCGGCAGCCGGGTACCGCTGCTCAGGCGGCCGTCCAGCACTCGCGCGCGCAGCGCCTGGTACAGCTGCTGGCTGAGCCCGCGGCGGCGGTCCAGGGCGATCCCGGAAGGGTCGAAGGGCAAAACAAGGGGGCTATCACTCATGGCATTGGACCTACGAAAACAGGCAGTAATGGCTCTTACCCAGAACCAATAGCCTGCCTAGGATGGCACCATTGCACAAGGAAACCGAGCATGTACAACAGCAAACCCCACCAGGAACACGACCTCGGCCGCCTGCACCAGCACATGCTCGACACCCGCCTGGCCATGCTGGTCAGCCAAGGCGAGCAAGGCCTGCTGGCCACCCACCTGCCGGTGCTGGTCGATACCACCGAAGGCGAGTTCGGCACCGTCTATGCGCACCTGGCACGGGCCAACCGCCAATGGCAGGACCTGGCACAAGGTGGCGAAGCCCTGCTGGTCTTCCCCGGCGCCGATGCCTATGTCAGCCCCGGCTACTACCCAAGCAAAGCCGATAACCCCAAGGTCGTGCCGACCTGGAACTACCTGGCCGTACACGCCTATGGCCCGGCCGAAGTCATCCATGAAGCCGAGTCTCTGCTCGCTATCGTCAGCCGCCTGACCGAGCGCCACGAACAAGGCCGCAACGAACCGTGGAGCGTCACCGACGCCCCGGCTGACTACATCGAGGGCATGCTCCGCGCCATCGTCGGTATCCGCCTGCCTATCGCCCGCCTGCAAGGTGCGCGCAAGCTCAGCCAGAACCGCTCCGAGCAAGACATCTCGGGCGTGCGCGAAGGCCTGAGCGCCAGCCCCGATCAACTGGACAACCAACTCGCGGCGCACATGCGTCAACTGTGAAGGAATAGCCCCATGCCCAGCGTTACCCTGCGCCCCGTCAGCGCCCAAGACCATGCCGCCTGGCTCGCCCTGTGGCAGGCCTACCTGCACTTCTATGAAACCGAGTTGGCCGATGAAGTCAGCCTGAGCACCTGGCAGCGCCTGCTCGACCCAAGTGAGCCGACCCATTCGGCACTGGCCTGGGTCGATGGCAAGGCGGTGGGGATGGTCAACTTCATCTACCATCGTTCCAACTGGAGCATCGAAAACTCCTGCTACCTGCAGGACCTGTACGTGGACAGCTCGCAACGCGGCCTGGGTATTGGTCGCCAGCTGATCGAGCACGTCTACACCACAGCCAAGGCCGACAACTGCATCAAGGTGCACTGGCTGACCCACGAAACCAATGCCACCGCCATCAGCCTGTATCAGCAGGTTGCCGAGCGCTCGGGCTTCATCCAATTCCGCAAAGGCTTGTAGGCCGAACATGACAGACGCATTGAACTGGAAACCAGCTGCAACGCCCCAGGCCGAGCCCATTGAAGGTCGTTTCATCCGCCTGGAAAAGCTCGACCCGGCGCGCCATGGCGACGACCTCTGGGAAGTGCTGCAAGGCCCAACCGCCGATCCGGTGCTGTGGGACTACCTGCCCTACGGCCCGTTCGCCGAACGTGCTGCCTTCGACCGCTGGCTGGAAGGCAACGCCGCGGGGCGCGACCCGCTGTTCTATACCGTCATCGACCGCCCCAGCGGCCAGGCCCAAGGCATTCTCAGCCTGATGTCGATCGTGCCCGACCACGGCCGCATCGAAATCGGCCACATCGCTTTCGGCGCCGCCATGCAGCGCACACCCAAGGGCACCGAGGCGGTGTACCTGCTGGGCAAGCTGGGCTTCGAACTGGGCAACCGCCGGCTGGAGTGGAAGTGCAACAACGCCAATGCCCGCTCCAAGCGCGCGGCGCAACGGTTCGGCTTCGTCTACGAAGGGGTATTCCGCAAGCACCTGGTGGTGAAGGACCATAACCGCGATACGGCGTGGTATTCGATCACCGATGATGAGTGGCCGGCGGTGGCTGCCGGGTTCGAGCGGTGGTTGAGCGAGGAAAATCAGCAGCCGGGAGGCCAGGTAGAAACGCTTGAGGCATGCCGTAAAAGCTGACAAATGTGGCTGATCAGCTGGCCTCTTCGCGGGTAAACCCGCTCCCACAGGTTCACCACTGACCTCAAGGCTTGTGGAAATCCTGTGGGAGCGGGTTTACCCGCGAAGAGGCCGGCAAATACAGCACAAAAAAAGGGGAGCATCCGCTCCCCAGAGGTTAACTGCTTGTAGATGAGGGCTTATTTCAGCCTTCGATCTCGATCAGGATCTCACCCGGCGTCACGCGATCGCCCTTGGCCACATGGATGGCCACGACCTTGCCGGCGATGGCCGCCTGCACTTCGGTTTCCATCTTCATGGCTTCGGTGATTAGCACGGCCTGGCCAGCCTTGACCACGTCACCTTCCTTGACCAGTACATCGACGATGTTGCCTGGCATGTTGGTGCTGACGTGGCCTGGGTCGGTGGCTTGCTTGCGCTTGCTGCCGCCGCCGACGAACTCGTTGAGTGGCTCGAACACCACTTCTTCCGGCATGCCGTCGATAGACAGGTAGAAGTGGCGCTTGCCTTCAGCCTTCACACCCACGCCGGTGATGTCGACGCGGTAGGTTTCGCCGTGCACGTCGATGACAAATTCGGTCGGTACGCCTTCGCCGCCTGGCGCAGAAACGGCGCCAGCCTCCGGAATCGGCAACAGGGCTTCCGGGGTGAGGGTACCGGCTTCGCGTTCTTCGAGGAACTTGCGGCCAATGTCCGGGAACATGGCAAAAGTCAGCACGTCTTCTTCACTGCGGGCCAGGGCGCCGATGTCGTTACGCAGCTTGGCCATCTCTGGTTTCAGCAGGTCGGCCGGGCGCACGTCGATCACTTCTTCGCTGCCGATGGCCTGGCGGCGCAGCTGCTCGTTGACCACACCCGGGGCCTTGCCGTAACCCCCTTGCAGGTACAGCTTCACTTCGTTGGTGATGGTCTTGTAGCGCTCGCCGGCCAGCACGTTGAAGAACGCCTGGGTGCCGACGATCTGCGAGGTCGGCGTCACCAGCGGCGGGAAGCCGAGGTCTTCACGCACACGCGGGATCTCTGCCAGCACTTCGTTCATGCGGTTGAGCGCGCCCTGTTCCTTGAGCTGGTTGGCCAGGTTGGAAATCATCCCGCCGGGCACCTGGTTGACCTGCACGCGGGTGTCCACGGCGGTGAACTCGCTTTCGAACTGGTGGTACTTCTTGCGCACGGCGTAGAAGTACAAGCCGATTTCCTGCAGCAGCTCCAGGTCCAGGCCGGTGTCGAACTCGCTGCCCTTGAGCGCAGCAACCATCGACTCGGTACCCGGGTGGCTGGTGCCCCAGGCGAAGCTGGAGATCGCGGTGTCGATGTGGTCGGCGCCGTTTTCCACCGCTTTCAGCTGGCACATGGCGGCCAGGCCGGCGGTGTCGTGGGAGTGGATGAACACCGGCAGCGACTGCTCGGCCTTCAGCGCCTTGACCAGTTCACCAGCGGCGAATGGGGTCAGCAGGCCGGCCATGTCCTTGATTGCCACCGAGTCGCAACCCATGGCTTCCATCTGCTTGGCCTGGGCAACAAAGGCGTCGATGGTGTGCACAGGGCTGACCGTGTAGGCGATGGTGCCCTGGGCGTGCTTGCCGGCGGCCTTGACCGCTTCGATGGCCACGCGCAGGTTACGCACGTCGTTCATGGCGTCGAAGATGCGGAACACATCGATGCCATTGACTGCGGCCTTGGCGACGAAGGCTTTGACCACGTCGTCGCTGTAGTGGCGGTAGCCCAGCAGGTTCTGGCCGCGCAGCAGCATTTGCAGGCGGGTGTTGGGCAGGGCTGCGCGCAGCTTGCGCAGGCGCTCCCATGGGTCTTCCTTGAGGAAGCGCACGCAGGCGTCGAAGGTGGCGCCGCCCCAGACTTCCAGCGACCAGTAGCCGACTTTGTCGAGCTTTTCGCAGATCGGCAGCATGTCTTCGGTACGCATGCGGGTGGCCAGCAGGGACTGGTGGGCGTCGCGCAGGATCGTGTCGGTTACGTGAATTTTCTTGGACATTATAGGTTTCCTCACAGGCCTGCGTGGGCGGCGATGGCGGCGGCGATGGCCAGGGCCAGCTCTTCGGGTTTGCGCTTGATCGAGTAGTTGGTCAGTTCAGGGTGGCTTTCGACGAAGCTGGTATTGAACTGGCCGCTACGGAATTCCGGGTTGCGCAGGATTTCCTGGTAGTAGGCGGCAGTGGTCTTCACCCCTTGCACGCGCATGTCGTCCAGGGCTCGCAGGCCGCGGTCCATGGCTTCTTCCCAGGTTAACGCCCACACCACCAGTTTCAGGCACATGGAGTCGTAGAACGGCGGAATGGTGTAGCCGGTGTAGATCGCTGTATCAGTACGCACACCTGGGCCGCCGGGGGCGTAGTAACGGGTGATCTTGCCGAAGCTGGGCAGGAAGTTGTTCTTCGGGTCTTCCGCGTTGATGCGGAACTGCAACGCGTAACCGCGGTGCTGGATGTCTTCCTGCTTGACCGACAGCGGCAGGCCCGAGGCGATGCGAATCTGCTCACGGACAATGTCGATACCGCTGATTTCCTCGGTGATGGTGTGCTCCACCTGCACCCGGGTGTTCATTTCCATGAAGTACACCTCGCCATCGGCGAGCAGGAACTCCACGGTGCCGGCGTTCTCGTAGTTCACCGCCTTGGCTGCACGCACCGCCAGGTCGCCGATGTAGGCGCGCTGCTCGGGCGTGAGCTGTGGGCTTGGGGCAATTTCGATAAGCTTCTGGTTACGGCGCTGGATCGAGCAGTCGCGCTCGAACAGGTGCACCACGTTGCCGAAGCTGTCACCGAGGATCTGTGCCTCGATATGCTTGGGGTTGACGATGCATTTTTCCAGGAACACTTCGGCCGAACCAAAGGCCTTGGTGGCCTCGGAAATCACCCGTGGGAAGTTCTGTTCCAGCTCTTCGCGGCTGTTGCAACGGCGAATACCGCGGCCGCCGCCACCGGAGGTGGCCTTGAGCATCACCGGGTAACCGATGCGCTCACCTTCGCTCAGGGCTTCATGAATATCGGCAACGTTGCCTTCGGTGCCCGGGGTTACCGGCACACCGGCGGCAATCATGGTGCGGCGCGCTTCGGTCTTGTCGCCCATGCGGCGAATGACGTCGGCGGCAGGGCCGATGAACTTGATCCCGCGTTCGGCGCAGATCTCTGCCAGTTCAGCGTTTTCCGACAGGAAACCATAGCCCGGGTGCAGGGCATCACAGCCGGTTTCCACAGCCAGGTTCACCAGCTTGCGCGGGTTCAGATAACCGGCCAGCGGCTCGGCACCAATGCTGTGGGCTTCGTCGGCGCGCTTGACGTGCAAGGCGTGCCGATCGGCGTCGGAATAGATCGCTACCGAGCGTATGCCCATCTCGGCGCAGGCACGCACGATCCGAACTGCGATTTCACCTCGGTTGGCGATCAGGATTTTTTTTATCACTGGAGTCTTCCCAAAGCCGTAGGAACAGTCGAGCCGGTTCTACCGGTCGGCGTGACCAGACGTTGCTGGCCAGTCGCGTATTCACCCTAGCGCTGTGGGTCGATAAACAAAAATCAATATTTGTTAGAGGCAGTATTAGCAAAAGCTTATAGTGCGGTAACAAGGTATTGCCAAAGGGCGGGTGTAAAATGCGTAAGTCCTTGATGCGTATGACTTTGCGTCAATTGCAGATCTTCAATGAGGTGTGCGATTTGCGCTCGTACAGCCGTGCGGCGGAGGAGATGTCCCTGACGCAACCCGCCGTTAGTCTACAGATCCGCCAGCTCGAAGAACTGATCGGCCAGCCGTTGTTCGAGTACGTGGGCAAAAAGCTCTACCTGACCGAAGCGGCCGAAGCCCTGCAACGTGCCAGCCGCGACATCTTCGGGCGGCTCGAGAGCCTGGACATGCAGCTGTCGGATATGCAGGGCTCACTGCAGGGCCAACTCAAACTGGCGATCGAGTCCAGCGCCAAGTACTTCGTGCCACACCTGTTCGCCGCCTTCAAGCAGCGTCACCCGGAGGTCAACCTGACCCTGACGGTGGTCAATCGTGCCCAGGCCATCCGCCGCCTTTCGGACAACCGCGACGACATCATCATCATGTCGATGGTGCCGCAGGACATGGGCCTGGAGTTTCTGCCGTTCCTCAACAACCCGATCATCGCGGTGGCACCGCCCGAGCACCCGCTGTGCAAGCTTGAGCAGCTGCGCCTTCAGGACCTGGAGCCTCATACCCTGCTGGTACGCGAGCAAGGCTCAGGCACGCGCAAGGCCTGCGAGGAGTATTTCAAAGACAAGCGCGTGCATTTCACCCAGACCCTGGAAGTGGCCTCGGCCGATGCCCAGTGCGAATGCGTGATCGCCGGCCTGGGGATTGCCCTGCTGACGCGCCATGCGGTCAACCTGGAGCTGGCCACCGGTGCGCTGAAGGAGTTACCGGTGGAAGAGCTGCCGTTGTACCGCAGCTGGTGCGTGGTGCAGTCCAAGGCCAAGCGGCAGTCGCCGGTGGCATTGGCGTTTCTGGCGTTCATCCGCAGCGAACGTGCGTTGATCAGTGCGCTGGTTGAGCGTTTTTCGGGGAAGTTGCCCCTGAAGACTGCCACACTGTAAGTGCTTGCAACTCGGGATAGTCCACCAACTCGCGCAGCAGTTGACGTTGGTCGCAATAGGTCTCGATCGCGCGGCGGTATTCCATGCGGCGCTGATCCTTTTCCTGCTGCTTGCGAGCTTTGGCGTTGGGTTGGTAGATACCGTCGTGGTCACGTGCCATTGCCTGTCTCCCAGATAGGATGCGGGAGTTTCAGACTGGCCTTGAAGGTTTACGGTTTGGCTGTGGAATGGTGACAAAACAGTTAAATCTGCTTCGCCTATGCTGGCCCTTTCGCGGGTAAACCCGCTCCCACAGGGAGAGCGCCGACTTCAAGAGGTGCGCAGTACCTGTGGGAGCGGGTTTACCCGCGAAAGGGCCTGCGCAGAGAAAGAAAATCAGTCGTCTGTAGCCTTGATCGACTTGGGCGACAAACGCAGGCTGCGCAAGCTGCGCTTTACGCTTTTCAGGTGGTTGACCAGGCTCGGGCCGCGCGCCATGGCCACGCCCATGGCCAGCACGTCGATCACCACCAGGTGAGCGATCCGCGAGGTCAGCGGGGTGTAGATTTCGGTGTCTTCGTGCACGTCGATCGCCAGGTTCACGGTCGACAGCTCGGCCAGCGGCGTCTGGCTTGGGCACAGGGTAATCAGGTTGGCACCGCTTTCACGCACCAGGTTGGCGGTGATCAGCAGGTCCTTGGAACGGCCCGACTGGGAAATGCACACCGCCACATCGCCAGGCCTCAAGGTTACTGCCGACATCGCCTGCATGTGCGGGTCGGAATACGCGGCCGCACTGAGCAGCAGGCGGAAGAACTTGTGCTGGGCGTCCGCCGCGACCGCGCCGGATGCACCAAAGCCATAGAACTCCACACGCTGCGCCTGAGCCATGGCGCTCACGGCCTGCTGCAGCGCATGCGGGTCGAGGTGCTCGCGCACTTCCATCAGCGTGTGCAGGGTAGTGTCGAAAATCTTCAGGCTGTAGTCGGCAACCGAGTCATCTTCATGGATGGCAAACTGCCCGAAACTGGCCCCGGCGGCCAGGCTTTGCGCCAGTTTCAACTTCAGGTCCTGGAAGCCCGAGCAACCGATGGCCCGGCAAAAACGCACGATGGTCGGTTCGCTGATACCCACGCTGTGCGCCAGGTCGGCCATGGAGCTGTGCATGACCGCAGCCGGGTCGAGCAGCACGTGGTCGGCCACTTTGAGTTCCGATTTGCGCAGCAGGTGGCGCGATTGGGCGATATGTTGCAACAGATTCACGGGCTGGACTCGGTTATGATCGACTGGCCGGGTTGTAGCTTTCTTGTAGTTATACTACATGGACGCCAACCCGCCCAGTTAAACGAACGTGGAGAGTGGCGGTTTGACTATTCCTTGCGACATTCTGGTGTTCGGTGGCACCGGCGATCTGGCCCTGCACAAACTCCTCCCGGCGCTCTATCACTTGTATCGCGAGGCGCGCCTGAACAACGCGGTACGCATCATCGCCCTCGCCCGCCGCAACATAAGCCGTAACGAATACCTCAAGCTCGCAGAACGCCATTGCCGGGCTCAGATTGCCCGCAATGACTTCGACGAAGACGTATGGCAACGCTTTGCCGCGCGCCTCGACTACTTCGCCATGGATGCATCGCAAAGCGCCGACTTCGGCCGCCTGGCGCGCTACCTGGGCGAACCTGGCGGGCTGACGCGCATTTTCTACCTGGCCACCGCTCCCAACCTGTTCGTGCCGATTGCCAACCACCTGCGTAACGCAGGCCTGGCCGACCCCGAAGCGCGCATCGTGCTGGAAAAGCCGATTGGTCACTCGCTGGCCTCGGCCACCGCCATCAACGAAGCGATTGGCGCAGTGTTCGACGAAAACCAGGTATTTCGCATTGACCACTACCTGGGCAAGGAGACCGTGCAGAACCTGATGGCTCTGCGCTTCGCCAACGCCCTGCTTGAGCCGGTGTGGCGCAACAATCAGGTCGACCACGTACAGATCAGCGTTTGCGAAACCTTGGGGGTAGAGAACCGCGGCGGCTACTACGACCGCGCCGGGGCAACCCGCGACATGTTGCAAAACCACCTGCTGCAGCTGCTGTGCCTAGTGGCCATGGAGCCGCCTGCACAGTTCGAGGCTGAAGCGGTGCGCGACGAAAAGGTAAAGGTGCTGCGGGCCCTCAAGCCGATCACCGGCCAGGACGTGCAGGACAAGACCGTGCGCGGCCAGTACGGTGCCGGGCATATCGGCGGCCAGGAGGTGCCGGCCTATTACTTCGAAAAGGACGTCGACAACGACAGCGATACCGAAACCTTCGTGGCCATCGAAGCGCACATCGACAACTGGCGCTGGGCAGGTGTGCCCTTTTACCTGCGCACCGGCAAACGCATGGCACGGCGCTCGTCGCAGATCGTCATTCAGTTCAAGCCAGTGCCCCACGAGCTGTTCAGCGGTGGCCAGGTCAACCAGCTGTTGATACAGCTGCAACCGGATGAACGCATCAGCCTGCGCATGATGACCAAGAGCCCAGGCAGGGGCATGCGGCTGGAACCGGTCGAGCTGGACCTGAACCTGGCTCAGGTGTTCAGCCAGACCCGCCGCTGGGAAGCTTACGAACGGCTGCTTCTGGACATCGTGGAGGGTGATTCGACACTGTTCATGCGCCGTGATGAAGTAGAGGCGGCCTGGCACTGGGTCGACCCGGTAATCAAGGGTTGGCAGGAACACTTTCAGGCGCCACGCCACTATGCCGCCGGCAGCAATGGCCCGGAACAGGCCGTTAGCCTGCTGGCCAGGCATGGCAGGCATTGGTACAGCTGAAGCGCTTCGCTCTGCTTTGCCGGTAGGTGCTGCAAGCAATCTGTCGTTCGGAAGGTGCACACCGCGCTTTCCAGGACAGGAGTTTTACCATGATCATCGAATGCAAAGACTGGCAAGCCCAGCACGACAAAATGCCACCTGGCACTCGCCTGCGGGTGAACGGGACCATCACCGTAAGCCACCCAGGCATAGTGCCGGTACTGGTCAAGCGCAGAAGGCAGGACAAGTCCTTTGCACTGGCCCTGGAGCTTGAACTGCAGCAACAGGACGGTAACTTCACACAGGTTGTGTGCGACAAGGAAGTGACGTTCGAAACGCAAGACGAGCACGGCCTGATCCCGAGGGTGGACATTATCCACGACGGTAAACTGATCGCCTGCATCACCGACATCGTGGAAACCCATTGATGTAGACACGGTGGTTACTGCAGGCGGATGGCCTGCAGTGGCCGCTTTGCAGGCCTTGCGGGGTGAATATTCATACAGTGCCATTTACCCTTCCCCTGCTGCGCCCTAGAATGGCCCGATGCACACAGATGACCTCTCCCTCCTGCTGAACTCCCTCAACGATGCTCAACGCCAGGCCGTCGCGGCCAAGCTCGGGCGTCAACTGGTGCTTGCTGGCGCCGGCTCCGGTAAAACCCGCGTGCTGGTGCACCGCATTGCCTGGCTGATCCAGGTGGAGCAAGCATCGCCGCACTCGATCCTGTCGGTGACGTTCACCAACAAGGCGGCGGCAGAAATGCGCCATCGGATCGAGCAACTGCTGGGGATCAACCCGGCAGGCATGTGGGTCGGCACCTTCCACGGCCTGGCCCATCGCCTGCTGCGGGCCCACTGGCAGGAAGCGCGGCTGGTGCAGAACTTCCAGATCCTCGACAGCGATGACCAGCAGCGCCTGATCAAGCGGGTCATGCGCGAGTTGGGCCTGGACGAGCAGAAGTGGCCGGCACGCCAGGCCCAGTGGTTCATCAACGGGCAGAAGGACGAAGGCCTGCGCCCGCAGCATATACAGGCGGGGGGCGACCTGTTCCTGGCGACCATGCGCGAGGTGTATACAGCCTACGAACAGGCCTGTGAGCGCGCCGGGGTCATCGACTTCTCCGAACTGTTGCTGCGTGCACTTGACCTGTGGCGCGACCACCCGGGCCTGCTTGAGCACTACCAGCGGCGCTTCCAGCATGTGCTGGTAGATGAGTTCCAGGACACCAACGCCGTGCAGTACGCCTGGCTGCGCCTGCTGGCGCGCGGTGGTGCCAGCCTGATGGCGGTGGGCGACGACGACCAGTCTATCTACGGCTGGCGCGGTGCCAAGATCGAGAACATTCACCAGTACACCGCCGACTTCCCTGACGCCGAAATGATCCGCCTGGAGCAGAACTACCGCTCCACCGGCGGCATCCTCAAGGCCGCCAACGCCCTGATCGTCAACAACAGCGGGCGCCTGGGCAAAGAACTGTGGACCGACATGGGCGAAGGCGAACCGCTGACCCTGTACGCGGCCTACAACGAACACGACGAAGCGCGCTACGTGGTGGAAACCATCGAAAGCCTGGTCAAACAGGGCAATGCGCGCAACGAAATCGCCATCCTGTACCGCTCCAACGCCCAATCGCGGGTGCTGGAAGAAGCCCTGCTGCGCGAGCGTATCCCCTACCGTATCTATGGTGGCCAGCGCTTCTTCGAACGCGCCGAAATCAAGAACGCCATGGCTTACCTGCGGCTGATCGAAGGGCGTGGCAACGATGCAGCCCTGGAGCGGGTGATCAACGTGCCGCCACGCGGCATTGGCGAGAAAACCGTCGAAGCCATCCGCGAGCATGCCCGCCACAGCCAGGTATCGATGTGGGAAGCCATGTGCCAGCTGCTGGCTGCCAAGGCCCTGAAGGGCCGCGCCGCCAGCGCCCTGGGTGCCTTCATCGAGCTGATCGAGGGGTTGGCCACCAAGGTCACGGACATGCCGCTGCATACCATGACCCAGACCACCATCGAGCAGTCCGGGCTGATTACCTATCACCAGGAAGAAAAGGGTGAAAAGGGCCAGGCACGGGTAGAAAACCTTGAGGAACTGGTGAGCGCGGCGCGCAACTTCGAGTCCACCGACGAAGACGCCGATCTTTCGCCGCTTTCGGCCTTCCTCGGCCATGCCTCGCTCGAAGCCGGCGATACCCAGGCCGACGAACACGAAGACAGCGTCCAGCTGATGACCTTGCACAGCGCCAAGGGCCTGGAGTTCCCGTATGTATTCCTGGTGGGCATGGAAGAAGGCCTGTTCCCGCACAAGATGAGCCTGGAAGAACCCGGCCGCCTGGAAGAGGAACGCCGCCTGGCCTATGTGGGGATTACCCGCGCCATGCGCCAGCTGGTCATGACCTACGCCGAAACACGTCGCCTGTATGGCAGCGAGACCTACAACAAGGTGTCGCGTTTCGTACGTGAAATTCCGGCAGGCCTGATTCAGGAAGTGCGCCTGTCCAACAGCGTCAGCCGCCCGTTCAGTGGGGCCAAGACGGCCACCAACAGCAACCTGTTCGCCAATGCCAACATTCCGCAGACGGCGTTCAACCTCGGTCAGCGTGTGCAACATGCGGTGTTTGGCGAAGGCGTGATCCTCAACTTCGAGGGTTCGGGCGCCCAGGCACGGGTGCAGGTGAACTTTGCCGAAGGCAGCAAGTGGCTGATGCTGGGGTATGCCAAGCTTGAGGCCATCTGAAGAACAAGGCCGCCCTGTCGGGGGGCCTTGTAACATTCAGGCAAAAGCTCGAAACACTATGTCGCTGGTCATGTGCGCGGGAACCTGTGCACCATGACGCGCGTGCAATCCACAACAGGGGATATCCCACTTATGCAACGTTTTCTTAGCATCGCACTGGCGCTCTGCGTTGGCCTGACGCTGAGCCTGGACGCCAACGCCAAGCGTTTCGGCGGCGGCAAGAGCTCGGGCTCCGCGCCTATCCACCAGACCCGCCAGGCTACGCCAACCACGCCTGCCGCCGCACCGGCTGCCGCACCTGGTCGTGCAGCTCCGGCCGCCAGCGGTGCTTCGCGCTGGCTGGGCCCACTGGCCGGCCTGGCCGCCGGTGGTCTGCTGGCGTCCATGTTCATGGGCGACGGTTTCGAAGGCTTCCAGATCATGGACTTCCTGATCGTGGCGCTCATCGCCTTCCTGGTGTTCCGCTTCATTGCCGCACGCCGCCGCCAGCAGCAGCCGCAAGTGGCCATGCCAGGCCATGCGCCGATGCAGCGTGAAGCTCACAACCAGCCTGCACAGCCATCGGTGTTTGGTGGTTCGGCCGCACCTGCCGCCGCCGCCCCGGTGATCAACGCCCCGGCCTGGTTCAACGAGCAAAGCTTCCTGGCTGCTGCCCGTAACCACTTCCAGTCGCTGCAGCAGCACTGGGATGCCAACGAAATGGACAAGATCACCGAGTTCGTTACCCCGCAAATGCTCGAGTTCCTCAAGCGTGAGCGTGCTGAACTGGGTGACGGCTTCCAGTCCACCTATATCGACAACCTCGAAGTACAGCTGGACGGTATCGACGACCGCGCCGACCGTACAGACGCCACCTTGACCTTCCGCGGCGTGTCGAAAAACTCGCGCTTCGACCAGGGCGAGGTGTTCAGCGAAAGCTGGCACATGGTTCGCGCCCCAGGCGAAAACCAGCCTTGGCTGGTCGCCGGTATCCGTCAAAACGGCTAACCGCTGCGTGCTGCACAAAAAAACCCCGGGCCTGTCCCGGGGTTTTTGCTTTTGCCAGAGTGGCCTACTAGGGTATAACGCGCAGCGTTGTCATCTAGGTCAGAGGAAGTGAACCGTGGAAGAAGTGATCGAACAACTCCGTGAAGCCAATCAGCCAGTGCCGGTGCCCCTTGAGCTTCCCGACGAGGACCAGTTGGTCGAAATCGAAGAAGAGCTGTTCATCAACATACCGTTCGTGTTCAAAGAGTTTCTACTGACCGTCAGCGACGTGGTGTATGGCTCGCTGGAGCCGGTGACTGTCACCGACCCACAATCGCACACCTACCTGCCCGACGTCGCCGCCAACGCCTGGGATGCCGGCGTGCCGCGTGACCTGATTCCGCTGTGCCAGGACGGCGACAACTACTACTGCGTAGAAGAAGACGGCACCGTGGTGCTGTGGGATGCAGAAGAGGAAATCGCCGGTGAAGACAGCTGGGAATCGGTGTGGCACTGGGCGCGGGATGTCTGGCTGGAGAGCTGATTTCAATCTCTGCAGCGCCTGTGCGATACCTGTGGGAGCGGCAAGCCTGCGAAGAGGCCGGTGCAAGCACAGGAAAATTTATGGCCCAGTGCCATCAATGTAGCTAGAATCGCCAGGCTTTCTGCGCCTGGCGACATTGCTACCGCTCCATCCCCTCGGACGACGATGAAATCTTGCGCAGGGAGCTTTGTTCCCTTCAGTGCGTATTCTCGCGACTGTTTTCCAGCGTCTCCAGCAAGGCAATCTGCATGCGCGTATGCACGCGGATGAACCAGCGCCACAACAAGGCCACCACCACCGCGGCCACTACGGCAATCACCAGCAGTAACTCGCTGGTGGGCAGAATGCTTGCCGACAATGCCGACAGCAGCAGGAAAATCACCAGCAGCGACAACAGCGGGATAACCTCGGCGATCACGCGGCGCACACGCTGGGTATGCCGCCCGGCCATTTCCGGCTTCACGCCCATTTCTGCCAGCAGCATCGACAGTGCCTTGAGCTTGCGATAGGCCGCGATCAGGAACGGCAGCGACAGCAGCAACGCCGCCCCCCAGATAACCGCCTTCTGTTGGCTGGCGTCGCTGACCCACTCGCTGAGCCAGTTGCCGATCCGCTCTGCAAAGTACCCACCACTGAAGAAGATGGCGATCACCAGCGCCAGGTTCACCCCCACCTGCAACAGGATACGGCGGATCATCGCCGCCAGCATGGCGCTCTCGCCCTGCGGCTGGATGTTGCGCAACCACTCGCCATACAACGAAAGCACCCGCGCCAGGCGGCTGGGCACAACATTGCCAAGCTTCTGCGACAGCGGGTCGGCCGCACGGATCAGATAAGGCGTCAGCAGCGTGGTAATTGCCGATACTGCGACCGCGACCGGGTAAAGGAAGTCGCTGGTCACCTGCAAGGTCATGCCCAGCGCCGCGATGATGAAGGAGAACTCGCCAATCTGCGAAAGCCCCATGCCCACCCGCAGCGACGTGCGGCCGTCATTGCCGGCAATGAATGCCCCCATGCCACAGGAGAGCATTTTGCCCAGTACCACCGCCAGGGTGATGACCACGATTGGCCAGGCGTAATCGACGAGCACTTGAGGGTCGATCATAAGGCCGATGGCGACGAAGAAGATGGCGCTGAACAGGTCGCGGACCGGCTCGATCAGCCGTTCGATCTTCAGCAACTGACGTGATTCGGCCATGATCGCGCCAATCAGGAAAGCGCCCAGCACCATGCTGTATTCCAGCTTCACCACCAACAGGCAGAAGCCGAAGCACAGGCCAAGCACGGTGATCAGGAGCATTTCGTTGCTTTCGAACTTGGCCACGTAGGCCAGCAGCCGCGGCACCAGCAGGATGCCGATGACCAAGGCAACGATCATGAACAGCGACAGCTTGCCCACAGTGGAGAACACTTCGCCCGAGCTGACCGTGCCGCTGACAGCGATGCCGGACAGCAGCGCGATTATGCCGATACCGAGGATGTCCTCCACGATGAGCACGCCGAAGATCAACTGGGCAAAGCGCTCGTTCTTCATCTTCAGGTCATTCAGTGCCTTGACGATGATGGTGGTCGAGGAAATGGCCAGGATAGCGCCGAGGAAAAGCGAATCCATGGTGTTCCAGCCGAACCAGCGGCCAATCTCGAAGCCGATCCAGATCATCAGCACGATTTCCAGGAACGCCGCGATGAACGCCGTGGCGCCGACCTTGAACAGCTTGCGCAGGCTGAATTCGAGCCCCAGGCAGAACATCAGGAAGATCACCCCCAGTTCGGCAAGGGTCTTGATGGTGTCTTCGTCATGGATCAGGCCGAATGGCGGGGTGTGCGGGCCAATGATGAAGCCGGCGACAATATAGCCCAGCACCACGGGCTGCTTTAGGCGGTGAAAGAGAATGGTGACCACGCCAGCGACCATCATGATGACTGCCAGGTCCTGGATAAAGCTGATGGCATGCATGGCGTGATACTCCTTTTCTCGTCTTTTTATGGATGCCTGGGCAGACCGCTCCTCTGCCAAGGCAAACCCGAGCGAGCAGCAAGTACATACTGTATTGAATGCAGGAAAGCCCATGTTGCATGGGCGTACTCAGGTTAACATCGCACCCGGCCGCAAAAAGCCGGTGCAATATGCAGAAACAGATCGGCTGGAAAAGCGCCGCTGATGGCATGATCAGCGTGACGATGGCGCGTCAGCCAACGTCCCGTATCAACAAGGCAAATTCAAAAGAGGGGAACAGAAGTGTCAGCAGATAACGCCCCCCATTCGCCCGATTCAGCGCAACCTCACCGTGAGCACACTATGGAACCTGGAAACGCCCAGCTGAGCATGACCGTCCTGATGACCCCGGACATGGCCAACTTTTCTGGCAACGTACATGGCGGCACCCTGCTCAAGTACCTCGACGAAGTGGCCTATGCGTGTGCCAGCCGCTACGCCGGTAGCTATGTGGTGACCCTGTCGGTTGACCAGGTCATCTTCCGCGAGCCCGTGCACGTGGGTGAACTGGTGACCTTCCTGGCGTCGGTCAACTACACCGGCAACACCTCGATGGAAGTCGGCATCAAAGTGGTGACTGAGAACATCCGCGAGCGCTCGGTACGCCATTCCAACAGCTGCTTCTTCACCATGGTCGCGGTCGACGACAATCGCCGCCCGGTGCCGGTGCCGCCGCGCCAGCCGCACAGCAGCGAAGAAAAGCGCCGCTTCCTGCAAGGCCAGCAGCGTCGCCAGATCCGCCAGGAGCTGGAAAAGCGCTACCAGGACCTGAAAACCGACGCGAACTAAAGCGCCAGCACCTGCGCCTCGAAGCGCACCCGCGGGTGGGCGATGCGATCTTGAGCCCGTACCAGCTGCAGTTCGTAGCTGGCGCAGGCCTGGGTTTCCAGCAGCACTTCATGCACGGCTGCAGCGGTGAATTCGAACGCCTGCACCCAGCTGTCGCCGAGCAGCACGCGGGCCAGGAACAAACCTGAGGTCAGGTCACCCACCCCCACCGGCTGACGCGGGAACGCCAGCAGCGGGCGGCGCAGGTGCCAGCTTTGCTCGGCGGTCACCAGCAGCATTTCGAACTGGTCCTCGGCCCGCCCGGGGTAAACCAGGTGCTTGACCAGTACCACCTGCGGCCCACGCTGCAACAGGCTGCGCGCCATGCTCACGCAATCCTCCAGCGACTGCGCGCGGCGCCCACAGAAGCTGTCCAGCTCCAGCTGGTTGGGGCACAGGATGTCGGCCTGGGTCGCCGCCTCGTCAAGCAGGAACTCGCTGACCTCCGGTGGTACGATGCAGCCCTTCTCCGGGTGCCCCATGACCGGGTCACACAAGTACAAAGCCTTCGGGTTTACCGCCCTGATCCGCTCGACACCCGCCAGGATAGCCCGCCCCTGCTCGGCACTGCCCAGGTAGCCAGAAAGCACCGCATCGCAGTGACCCAGTTCGCCAATGTTGGAAATACCTTCCACCAACGCTGGAATTTGCGCCGGGGCAAGCACTTCACCCGCCCACTGGCCATACTGTGTGTGATTGGAGAACTGCACGGTATTGAGTGGCCAGACATTGACCCCGATACGCTGCATGGGAAACACCGCGGCGCTGTTGCCGGCGTGGCCGAACACCACATGGGACTGGATGGCGAGCAGGTGCGGGGTACGTTTCATGCGGGGGTTTCCAAAGCTGTTTCAAGGATTGTGCGCAGCGCAGTATGAACTCGATTGCCACCTGTACGACAGGCCAGGGACGCAGTTAAGCTGGATCTACCTGTTTGGAGCATATGCAAATGTTGACCCTGGAGAACGTCCTCGTCCTGATGCTGGTAGCCACGGCAGGCGCCTGGTTGTGGCACAACCATGGGTTGCGCGAAAAAGCCCTGGAAAGGGTCAAACAGCACTGCGCCAAGCTCGACCTCGAGCTGCTCGACGATGCTGTCGCACTCAAGCGCATCGCCTTTGTCCGTGATGCCAATGGCCGCAAGCGCCTGGCACGCATCTATGCCTTCGAGTTCACCGTCACTGGCGAGCAACGCCACCCCGGTACCGTGACCCAGTTCGGCGCGCACAGCGTGCAGATCGAACTGGCGCCCTACCCGTTCGAAATCAAGACCCCGCCACGCACCGACAACGTCATCGAGATGCAGCAGTGGCGCCAGGAACACAATCGCTGGCGCAACTGATCAGCTGACGCGGCATTCGCTCAACCCCGCTTGCAGTGTGGGTTGCGATTGCGGCTGATCAAAAATCAGCTCGATGCGGCTGTCCCTGCGCCAGTCACTGGTCTGCCACACGGGCATGTCACCATTGAGCCCATTGAATGACCGCCATCCTTCGACGCTGTGGATAACCCCTTTGGCACGCCGCCATGGCCAGGTGCGTAAGAACGCCTGTAGCCGCTGTGGATAAAACTGCTGTGCGGGATGCCAGCGCCAGCCAATGCTCCAACCTCCCTCCCCCTCCTGGGCAAGACAGATCGGCTGGCTGGGGTCTGTCCACAATATTGTTGGGGCACTCCCAAGATTGTCGACAATCTGGTTTTCCTCAAATGGGCTGTCGACAATCTGTAGGAGGGCGCCAGGAAGGCTTGATAACGGTACCTGACCCTGTACCGACCACATCACGTTCTTGTCGTTAAATTTATTAGTTATCAACAACTTAGATTTTTCATCCACAGCCTCTGACTTGTTGAAAACCACGTATTCAGACGCGTTGAAAGCCTGCTGTTGGGCCTCCGGAAGCGGCTCGTTTCGCGCCATGGATTGCGCATCGACAACCATCAACAACGGCTGAATTGTCAGCACTCCAGTCCACGGAGCCTGTTTCAGCTGAGCAAGCAGCTGCAACGGGTGACCCAGACCAGACGGCTCGATAAACAGCCGGTCAGGCCGGGATTTGCGCAACAACCGGCCCAGGCCCACCTGAAACGGCATGCCGTTGACACAACACAGGCAGCCCCCTGCAACCTCGCCGATGGTGATGCCGTCCTCGTCACGGCTGAGCAAGGCCGCATCCAGGCCAACCAGGCCGAATTCGTTGATCAATACCGCCCAGCGTTCGTTGCCTGGGCGCTGGGCCAGCAGATGACGGATCAGGGTGGTCTTGCCGGCGCCCAGTGGGCCGGCAATCACATGGGTAGGAATGTTCTGCAGCATGGGATGGCTTCAGGCGGGGTGATGGCTCACTATGCGCCGTCAGGCTAGCCAGTCAAGGCTGAGCAGCAGGCGCCCCTGCTGGCCCGAGGGCGAGCGGTGCACCAGGCCTGCACCTTCGTTGCCCTGCCACTTCTCGCCCTTGAGTACGGCCACTTCGCCCACGCTCAGATGCTGAATGTTATCCACAGGTGGTAGGGATGTGAGTAACTCACGGCGCGGGCTCTGATCCTCTCGCAACCACTCGCTACCCGGCCCCGCGTAGGTAGTGAGCAGCCGCAACGGAACGTTATCCACATGAAAGCGCGGGCACATGGGCCCAGCCAGTACCCGCAGACGCAAACCCACCCGCCGCGCGCCAACCAGGCAGGTGTACGCCCCCACCAACCAGGCCACATCGGCCACGAATGCTTCGTAACCGTGCAAGTCCGCCGCTTCGCGCAGCAAATCCGACAAAACCGGCATGTGCTGCTCGTCCACATCGATTACGCGCTGATCAGCCAAAGTTTGCCCTAGGCTGACAACCACCGCGGCGAAATCCTCCAGCTGCGGCGGCAAGCGCCGGCGCCACACCGCCATGTTTACGCCGTCCTGCAAAACGTCAGTCAACACCAGCGGCGTTTCGCCAAACACCTGAAAGATATCCACAGCCTTGCGCGCCGGGTTCATGCTGCAGACTCCTGGTGCCAAGGGCCAAATGGATCGGGCAAACGCAACCAGCCCATGTGCCCCAAATCCATTTGATCATCTGTCAACAGGCACGCATCAAGGTCTGTGGATAATTTTTTGAAGTCGATATTCTGCCCGATGAACACCAGTTCCTGCCGGCAGTCACCGGTCTCGGCGGCCCAGTGCTTCAATATCTCGGCAGTGTTATCCACATCCTGTGGCCACTGCTCGCGCGGTACAAAACGCCACCAACGGCCCGCCAGGCCGTGGCGCATCATGCCACCTGCCTGGGACCAGCTCCCGGCTTCCTGGTACTTGCTGGCCAACCAGAAAAAACCCTTCGAACGCAGCAGACGACCATTGCTCCAAGGCTTGTGGATAAAGTCAAAAAAGCGTTGTGGATGAAGCGGTCGCCGGGCCTGCCAGGTCGTGGCCGCAATACCATACTCTTCAGTCTCTGGCACATGCTCGCCACGCAACTCCTGCAACCAGCCAGGCGCTTGGGCAGCCTGGTCGAAGTCGAACAGGCCCGTGTCCAGGATACGCGCCAGCGGCACCTGGCCCATGACCATAGGCACGATCTGCGCCCGGGCGTTAAGGCTGCGCAAAATGGCCATGAGTTCTTCGCGCTCGTGCTGGCTGATCAGGTCGATTTTGCTCAGCAACAGCACATCGGCGAACTCCACCTGCTCGATCAGCAGATCACTGATCGACCGCTCGTCCTCTTCACCCAAGGTTTCACCACGGCTGGCCAGGCTGTCTGCTGCCTGGTAATCGCGTAAAAAATTCAGGCCATCGACCACAGTGACCATGGTGTCCAGGCGCGCCATGTCGGAAAGGCTGCGGCCCTGCTCGTCGCGAAAGGTGAACGTCTCGGCAACCGGCAGCGGCTCCGAGATACCGGTGGACTCGATGAGCAAATAATCGAAGCGCCCTTCTTCGGCCAGCCGCGCCACCTCTTCGAGCAGGTCTTCACGCAGTGTGCAGCAAATGCAGCCGTTGCTCATTTCGACCAGTTTCTCTTCAGCGCGGTTGAGGCTGACGTTGCGCTGCACCTCGCTGGCGTCGATGTTGATTTCACTCATGTCGTTGACGATGACCGCGACCCGCAGGTTGTCGCGGTTACGCAGCACATGGTTGAGCAAAGTGCTCTTGCCGGCGCCAAGGAAGCCAGACAGCACGGTGACAGGGAGACGATTGGACATGGCGAAACCTCTTCAGGCGAGCGCATTCGAAACGATGCATTGCACAATGTTATAAAGTAACAATACAATTTCGCCAAGCCGTTCTCGACGGACGAGTATTCACCGGGGATGAAAAATGAATCTGCCACGCGCCATGGTGTTGCTGTTGCTCACCATGCCCACTTCGCTGTTCGCCATGCCGAAGAGCAGCATGTTGGCGGTGTGTACACGCAGCGCGACACTGCTTGCCTGCCAGGACGGTAAGGGCAGTTATTACAGCGTGCGCAGCGCAGGCAGCACGATCTACCTGCGCGGCTACGACTTCAGCAGCCGGCGCCTGTGGGCACAAACCAACAGCCTTTATGGCACGTTGACCTTTTTTACCGGCCTGGCCAGCGATGGCGAAGCCTGGGTGGGTTACAGCCGTCGCGTTGGCTGGACCACCCTGAACCGCGTATCCAGCTCCAGTGGGCAGCGCTTTAAGCTGCATTGCAGCTTGATCGGCGGTTGCCACTAATGCCTCTTTTTGTTTGGAAAGCCAGATGACCCAGCTCAAGCTCCCCGACATCGCAGCACAAACCCTGGAGTACACCTTGCCTTTGGACTGGGTGGGCATGTGCGGGATCGCCGTGCCAGTGCAATTCGAAGGGCGCACCGTAGCTGCCAAAGTGGACGCAGGGGTAAGCCTGGTGGATGGCAGCTCACGCGGCATCCATATGTCTCGGCTTTACCTTGCCCTGGGGTCGTTAGAACATCAGCCACTCTCTGTGCTGGCAATCAGGCAGCTATTGGCGGATTTCTTGAGCAGCCATGAAGGCCTTTCCTCTGCCGCCTACTTGCGCCTCCGCTTCGAGCATCTGCTGAAAAGGCCGGCCTTGATCAGCCCATTGGCAGGCTGGAAAAGCTATGCCGTAACGGTCGATGCAAGGATAGAAAATGAAATGTTCCACGTGGAACTATCTGTTTCCGTCCCTTACTCCTCGACCTGCCCATGCTCCGCTGCACTTGCACGGCAGCTGATTCAGCAGCAGTTCCTGGGCGATTTCAGCGCGGAGCAGGTCGAAAAATCCGCTGTCTTGCAGTGGCTTGGTAGCGCCGAAGGTATTGTGGCGACGCCCCACAGCCAACGAAGTACCGCGCACATCCAGGTACGGCTGTGCAGCAATCAGCACGTTTTACCCATCACCGAGCTGATCAACTGCATTGAGACAAGCTTGGGGACAGCTGTGCAGACCGCGGTGAAACGTGCGGACGAGCAAGCCTTCGCCTTGGCCAACGGGCAAAACCTGATGTTCTGCGAAGACGCCGCCCGACGCCTGCACAAGGCGCTTCGGCAAATGGAATGGAGCACGGCCTTCAAGCTGCGCGTGGAACATGCAGAAAGCCTGCATGCCCACGACGCCGTCGCCACCAGCCAATGGCAATGGGACGTCAGGTGCGCGGTTTGACCGTGCCGCAGTCATTGCTCAGCCACACCGCACGGGTGTTCATGCTGCCTTGCTGCTGCACACCCGAAGCGTTGAAGGTACCACTGACCTGCGTGGTGAATTCCCGGTCACTGAGGAAGGTGGCCTGGCCAGTGCCCTGTGCCTTGGGGCAGCTGAACTGAAACTTCCACACATTACCGGTACGGTCGGTAATCTTTTGGGTGCAGCCAGACTTCGGGTCCTGCAGCGGGATGTCGTTGGTTGCCACCTGCTCTGGCGTCAGGCACGAACGCACGCCGTTACCACCAACCGTCACCCCTTGTTTGGCCAACACCCCTTCCATCATCGCGCGCTGCTCTGGCGGCAGGTTTTTCAACTGGCCGAGCATGAACTGCATGTCGGGTAACGGCTTGCCATCGACCTGCATGTTGCTGGTAGTCAGCTCCCACAAACCTGGTTGCAGCACCTGGGCATGCACCAGCGGGCTGCTCATGGCCAGGGCCAACGCCAACAGTGGCAGACGAATCTTCATGGACGATCGCTCCTGATAAAAACCGGCCAAGCGGGCCGGGCTGAACCTTGGACGCCAAATCCACCTTCGGGTTGCAAGGCGGACCGGGAACGTGTTCTGTTACCTCAAGTGTACTCGGCAAGCAGGATGCATATGGATTACCACAGCCCCTACTTTTTTGGTTACCTACTCGGACTGATTCACCTACTGGGTATCGTCGCCGCACTGCACGCGATCTTCACCGTGCGTACCGCCCAAGGCGCCATCGCCTGGGCCATGCCTTTGGTCTTCATCCCCTACCTTACCTTGATCCCTTACCTGATCTTCGGCGCCCGCTCGTTCTATGCCTACATCAAGGCCAGGCGGCAGGCCAACCAGGAAATGCACGTGGCCATGGCCAGTCTCAACTGGCGGCCTTGGGTGGAAGAAGCCCTAACCGCACGTGAATCAGAAAGCTACGCAGCCCTGCGCGCCATGCCCAAGCTTGGGCGCATGCCCTGCCTGGCGAACAACCAGGTGAAGTTGCTGATCGATGGAAAAGCCACGTTCGATGCCATCTTCGCCGCCATCGAAAAAGCCCGGGATGTGGTGCTGGTGCAGTTCTTTATCATCCATGACGATACCTTGGGCAAGGCATTGCAACAGCTGCTGCTGCGCAAGGCTGCCGACGGGGTACAGGTGTTCGTGCTCTATGACCGCGTGGGCAGCCATGCATTGCCAGCCAGGTACAGCCAGCAGCTGCGCGACGGTGGTGTACAGATTCATGCCTTCGCCACCCGCCGCGGTTGGTTCAACCGCTTCCAGGTAAACTTCCGCAACCATCGCAAGATCGTGGTAGTGGATGGCCTGCTGGGTTTCATCGGTGGGCACAACGTGGGTGACGAATACCTCGGTGAGCACCCTAAGCTTTCCCCTTGGCGTGACACCCATGTGCAGATCAGCGGGCCGGTGCTGGCCTGCCTGCAGGAGTCGTTCGCCGAGGACTGGTACTGGGCCACGCGCCAGCTGCCGCCGCTGATCCTGCCGGACACCTACCCGGATAACGGTGTGCTGTGCCAGGCCTTGGCCAGCGGCCCCGCCGACCCGCAGGAAACCTGCTCGTTGTTCTTCCTCGAAGCGATCCATTCCGCTACCCGACGGGTGTGGATCACCAGCCCCTACTTCATCCCGGACGAGGCAGTGTTCGCCGCCTTGCGCCTGGCGGTGCTGCGCGGGGTCGATGTGCGGGTGCTGATCCCGTCACGGCCAGACCACCGGGTGGTTTATGCCGCCTCCAGCCTGTTTGCCTTCGAAGCGGTGCGCGCGGGTGTGCGGATGTTCCGCTATCAGCCGGGCTTCCTGCATCAGAAGGTGGTGCTGGTGGATGATGATGTCAGCGCGATCGGCAGTGCCAACCTGGACAACCGCTCGTTCCGTCTGAATTTCGAGATCACCCTGCTCACCGTCGACCGCAACTTCGCCGACCAGGTGGAGAAGATGCTGATCAATGACTTTGAACAGTCCCGGGAAATTACCGCGGAGGACACCCTCGACACTCATCGACTGCAGCAATTGGGGATGCGGATTGCACGGCTGATTTCGCCGATTCTTTAAGCTAAGCAGTCTGAATGTGGGAGCGGCCTTGCGGCCCTTTCGCGACACAAGGCCGCTCCCACAAAATCCGCATCTACATGCTTAGCGATACAGGTCTTCGCGCGTCCAAGGCAGATCGTGGTGGCCATCCGCATAAGGCTTCACTGCCAAGATCTGGTGCAGGTTGATCCAGCCCTTCTCAAAGGCATATGCACAACCTGCAAGGTACAGGCGCCAGATGCGCAGGGTCTTTTCCGGCACCAGCGCCGCCGCCTTGTGCAACTGGTTCTCCAGGTTTTCGCTCCAGTGGTGCAGGGTCTTGGCGTAGTGCAGGCGCAGGCTTTCCACGTCCACCACCTCCAGCCCTGCTTCACAGATGCTGGCGCTGATCATCGACAGGTGAGGCAGCTCGCCATGGGGGAACACGTAGCGGTCGATGAACTCACCTGCACCACGCCCGACCGGGCGGCCATCGATGTGCTTGGCGGTGATACCGTGGTTCATCACCAGCCCCCCTTCCCTCACGGCGCCGAACAATTTCTGGCAATACAGCGCCAGGTTGGCATGCCCGACATGCTCGAACATACCCACGCTGACAACCTTGTCGAAGCGACCGTCTTGAGGCAGGTCACGGTAGTCGAGAATCTGCAGGTCGACTTTGTCAGCCAACCCTTCGGCCTTGACCCTCTGCCGGCCAAGCTTGAGCTGCTCTTTACTCAAAGTGATACCGAATACCTTGGCGTCATATTCCCGTGCAGCGAAGCGCGCAAGGCCACCCCAACCACAGCCAACGTCCAGCAGGTAGTCGCCGGCATTCAGGCGCAACTTGCGACACAGGTGATCGAACTTGTCCTGCTGGGCCTGATCGAGCGTGTTATCAGCCTCGCGAAAGTAAGCGCACGAATAGGCCATGTCCTGATCCAGCCACAGCCGGTAGAACGCGTTGGAAACATCATAGTGATAGGAGATGGCTTCAGCGTCAGTACGCTTGTCATGGGCAAGCCGAGTCGGCGAAGCCTCTTCGAGATCAGGCAACAGCGCCTCGCTCAGCTCATCGCATACCCGGATGGCTTCACCGATATCGCCTTCCAGCTCCAGCTTGCCTTCGACGAACGCCGTGCCCAACTGCTCCAGGCTCGGGTGCGTCAACTGGCTGATCAACTGTGGCTCTTTGACCAGGATGGTGACCTGCGGGCTAGGCCCCAGATCGAACTGGTTACCGTCCCACAATTTCAGCCGCAGCGGCAGATGCAAACTCTGCAGTGCAGGTGGAAGTTGCGCGAGCATGAACAACCCTCCTATCCGTGTTTGACTACGACGCCTTAAATTTCGAACGTCGCCGGATCAGAGTAGTTCATTGGTGAGATGTTTCCTCTAAACGAGACCAAGGTCTAGAACCAACGGGTCTTATACGCGCAGCAGATTGTATACAATTCTTGCATCTCAGCTTAACCTTGTGCCCCTCTCGCGCTTCTACATCCTGGAGTTGAACCCATGAAATCCTACGACGTGGTGATCATCGGCGGTGGCCCTGGCGGCTACAACGCAGCCATCCGCGCTGGCCAGCTGGGCCTGAGCGTTGCCTGCGTGGAAGGCCGCTCGACCTTGGGCGGCACTTGTTTGAACGTGGGCTGCATGCCCTCCAAGGCACTGTTGCATGCATCCGAGCTGTACGAGGCCGCCAGCGGTGAAGAGTTCGCCCACCTCGGTATCGAAGTCAAGCCCACCCTCAACCTCGCCCAGATGATGAAACAGAAGGACGAGAGCGTGACCGGCCTGACCAAGGGAATCGAATACCTGTTCCGCAAGAACAAGGTCGACTGGATCAAAGGTTGGGGCCGCCTGGACGGCGTCGGCAAGGTTGTGGTCAAGGCTGAAGATGGCAGCGAAACGGCGCTGCAAGCCAAGGACGTGGTCATCGCCACCGGCTCCGAGCCCACTCCTCTGCCGGGCGTGACCATCGACAACCAGCGCATCATCGACTCGACCGGTGCACTGTCGCTGCCGCAAGTGCCCAAGCACCTGGTGGTCATCGGTGCCGGCGTGATCGGCCTTGAGCTGGGTTCCGTCTGGCGCCGCCTGGGCAGCCAGGTCACCGTCATCGAATACCTTGATCGCATCTGCCCGGGTACCGACACGGAAACCGCCAAGACCCTGCAAAAGGCACTCGCCAAGCAAGGCATGGTGTTCAAGCTGGGCAGCAAAGTGACCCAAGCCACTGCAAGTGCCGATGGCGTGAGCCTGACACTGGAGCCTGCTGCCGGGGGCGCCGCAGAATCGCTGCAGGCCGATTACGTGCTGGTGGCTATCGGCCGCCGCCCTTATACCAAGGGGCTGAACCTTGAAAGCGTGGGCCTGGAAACCGACAAACGCGGCATGCTCGGCAACGAACACCACCGCACTTCAGTGCCCGGTGTGTGGGTGATTGGTGACGTCACTTCCGGCCCGATGCTGGCGCACAAGGCCGAAGACGAAGCGGTAGCCTGCATCGAGCGCATTGCCGGCAAGCCCCACGAGGTCAACTACAACCTCATCCCAGGCGTGATCTACACCCGCCCGGAGCTGGCCACCGTGGGCAAGACCGAAGAGCAGCTCAAAGCCGAAGGGCGTGCTTATAAAGTAGGCAAGTTCCCCTTCACCGCCAACAGCCGCGCCAAGATCAACCACGAGACCGAAGGCTTCGCCAAAGTCATCGCCGATGCCCAAACCGATGAAGTGCTAGGTGTGCATCTGGTGGGCCCAAGCGTCAGCGAGATGATCGGTGAGTTCTGCGTGGCCATGGAGTTCTCGGCCTCGGCAGAAGACATCGCCCTGACCTGCCACCCCCACCCGACCCGCTCCGAGGCCTTGCGCCAGGCAGCGATGAATGTGGACGGCATGGCGATGCAGATCTGAGCGGAGCCGCCAGGTTGATGCAGCCGAATCGTATGTCTGGGTGCGCTGTTTACTAGGCATCAGAAAGCAAAAAGCCCTCCTTGTGGAGGGCTTTCGTGGATGCTGACAACATAGATTGACACAAGGCCCCTTGAAAAATGAGGCCTGTAGCGCTTTGGGTACAGATAGTAGCGCCAACATAGATTGACACAGCTGACTAGACAGTACGAAAAACTGGGCTCGCGTAGAACAACATAGTTTGACACAAGCATGAAAACGCTCGTTCCTCACCTCGTTCAGTAAGCGCTGGCTGCCCGAGATTGGCCTGCTTGTTGATGCCAAGACGTTCAGATCGAGTCAGGTCCCAGAGCTCAGAAAATCGGCGCGAAGTCGAGCTGCGAGCTTAATTCTCCAATCTTCGACTACCAAAGTAGGCAGTGCTATGGCGTTCGCGCGATCGGTGATCGCACCTACAGCACAATACAGGTTGTCTGCGAGGTCGTTGCTGGCACACATCCCTATCTTCGAAATTAGGTCTATGGTTTTCTTCGGCAGAGCTTTTGCGTTCGCCCAGTTCTGCGGCCATTCATGACGATGCTTGAAATAGTTTGCGGCCGCGCTGGCAGTTTCCTGATGGCTGAGCCCAGAAGCACTAATTGTGGCTTCCAGTCGAAGAATTGACGACTTGTTTACTTCATTGCCGTGCAAATTGTAGATGTGATTCACAATGGATACGGTCTCAGTGATGCCCGCTTGCAGCAGCACGAACATCGCCCCAAGGTGGACACCCACCTCGTCGTATAGCAGCTCTGCGGTTGTGTCCCAGAAACGTCGACCTGGATCACCGATCCTCCGTACGTGATCAGAATGTTCCTCCTGAGCTAGCTCCACCAAGCTAACCTGCTTCCTGATCACACTCGCCAAGGGAAAGTGATACAGCAACTCTTCCAGATCCTGCACCGCTCTTGTTGTACCGAGTTGTGTATCCAATGTGCCTCCCAAAAACCACAATCCACTGTGAAGGAGGATCTACACCCAACTCAGTCCTGATGCGGTTTAAGCTAACATGAGGTGCAGCCCCCACCAATCGCAATTCACTCACCCTAGCAGTAAACGCCGTACTCAATCCGCATGAGATGGTCGCAGACCTGGCGATAGCCTTGAGCGTCATCCAGAAGGCCACAGGGACTCCTGCGGCCTAGCCCAACTGCTGGCCGCATGAGCCATTCATTAGCTATGCGTTCGTCACCCAAGACGTGTGCCGCCAAGCTCTGGACCTGCCCTCGACGCGCAACGGAACAACGGTACTGTCCGCTCCAGCAACGGGGAGCAGCGGAAGAACAAGGACCGAGCAGGTCAATCGAAAGCATATGGCCTCCGTTATCATGCCGAACGCAAGGGTAAGACATACCTTACTGCAGCTGTAGGCTACACACGTCGTCGATGGATGACTGGTACCCAGCGGGGATCTGAGCTTGGCCACCGGGACCCACCGGCGGCGTTCAACCCAGCGATCTCGTCGACAACCTCTTCGAGGACGATTATGTAGGATCCTCAGCTCGAAAGGCTCCACAACGCATGGTCTTCGAGGTGACCTTCCTGGAGTCGGATGAGGACGGATCGACGAGCAAGGTCACGATGCGCTACACCTACGACCGCAATCGTCATTTCGCCCTTGTAGAGCAAAAAGCAGCGGCCAAAAGATTTTGCGTTCAATGGGATCGCGCCCAAGCTGTCCAAGAGCGCCTCTACAAGCTTGAGAGACTACTCGCCGAGGGCTGCCGCAGGAAAAGGTCGCTGTGATCCTAGCCACCATGCCCCATGAATAGATGGCGCTTGCACCACGGCTGCAACTCGTAGCCTGATTTGATCCTAACTGTTGATATGGCTGGTTACCTGACCAGCCATAACATCGCCGCAGTGAAGCTGCTCAATGCGTTTGTAAGTTTCATATAGCGAAATCATGTCGCCTTGAGCCATAACGTCAAGCGGCGAGCGTCCTTCAAAAAATGCATTGAAATTTCTCAGACTTGCGAATCCCTGGACGTTCTCTGGGTTGCTAAATATGACGCGTAACTGTGCATGAATGCCAAGCACCAGGCCGATCCTTTGCTGCTGATCCAAATCAAGCCGCGACCCGCAAGTAGCTTCTCGTGATGCTCTACGAAAGGTGGAAGGTGAAATCCTGAGAATTTTGCATGCCTGACCAGGTGTAGCGCGCCAAGTGCTCACAATTCGAAGCGCTACCTTGAGGCCAATGCTTGATTGGTTCTGTGTGAGTGGCCCGCGGCTCATTTTCTGATCCTCACGTGGTTTCAGACGAGCTTACCGCTCTCTCATGGCGGCACAAATCAAATAACTACGCCATCCGGGATTAGTGGAGCTGCACCGTCTGCCCAGACTACTCCGTCAGGACTGAAACGAACGAAGGGTCTCACAGCGCTCAGGACGGAACGCTCACGCGGCTACACCAAAGTCGAGACCATCAACACGTCGCCAACCTGCCGAGGCTGCTCAATGATAGACCCTCGTGCTCGCGTGGCACTTGGCTCTGGAAGCTTCGCTGCTACGGTCCTCCGACCTTTCGCCAAGCTTGCATAGGCATAGGGGGTACTCCTATCATGCTTAGATTACGATAGGGGGTACTCCATGGGTCACATCGCAGCAAATAAGGACGATCTTCTTAAACGAGTTAAACGCATCGCCGGACAGGTCCAGGCCATTGAGCGGGCGCTGGAGTCTGATTTGGATTGCGCCAAAACGCTGCACCTTGTGGCCGCCACCCGCGGAGCTATGAACGGATTGATGGAAGAAATCATTGAAGACCACGCGCGGGAGCATGTCGCTAACCCCGCGCTGAGCGAAGAAGAGCGTAGCAAAGGCGTCGAAGAGCTTCTTGAAGCCATTCGCCGGTACTCCAAGTGAACGGATCCGGATATACGCACATGAGCAGCACCAACATCAACCACACACACGACCACGTGTTCCTCGGCTCCGCGCATGACGAAAATGCCAAACGCACGCTTTGGGTCGTGGCATTGACCGTCGTAATGATGGTTGGCGAGATCACCGCAGGCTATTTCACGGGTTCGATGGCTTTATTGGCCGATGGCTTTCACATGGCAACCCATGCCGGTGCGCTGGGCATAGCGGCGTCCGCATACGGATACGCAAAAAGGCACGCTTTCAGCCAGCGCTACAGTTTTGGCACGGGAAAGGTGGGGGACTTAGGCGGGTTTGCCTCTGCCTTGATTCTCGGCATGGTCGCCCTGGGAATCGGCATTGAGTCTGTAATGCGTCTCTTGCAACCAACGGACGTTCAGTTCGGTACCGCTACGCTCATCGCGATTGCCGGTTTGGTCGTCAATGTTGTCAGTGCCCTGTTGCTGGGTCACGGCCACAGTCATGATCATGATCATGACCACCACGGGAACGACAACAACCTGAAATCGGCATACATCCATGTCCTTGCTGACGCACTGACTTCGGTACTCGCTATTGCTGCACTGCTCGCCGGCCGGTATCTGGGATGGGCGTGGCTGGACCCGGCTATGGGCATCGTAGGTGCGATCGTTATTGCGCGTTGGGCCTGGACCTTGATGAAGGTTACTGCAGGGGTACTGCTGGATCAGACAGACGTACATGTGGCCGATGAAATTCGCGAACTGGTTGAGAAACCAGGGGATGTCACGATTACGGATTTACACGTTTGGCGGATTGGGCCACAAGCCCATGCAGCGATCGTCAGCGTTGTTGGTAAAGCCACTGCGAATGCCGACAGCATTCGAGAGCGTATCAAGCCGGTTCACGAAGTCAGTCATCTGACGGTCGAGTTTCGATCGGTCTGAAAGCTACCTCCCATACCCTAGGCGTGCAACCAACAACCTGATAGCAGTGTGCCGACCAGTCTCCCACCGCAGCCGACTGCTAGGTCAGCAGTCGGCATCAACTCTGCTCACCTAACAACACGGCACAACGCAGAGCACGGCGTGGCCAGTGCAGGTGGCTAACCAAATCAACTGTCGATCCCGGTTTTCTGTTGGGAAGGCTTACCTAGATGTAATTCCCCGATCATTTAGCCGACAGGTCTACCCGCTTAAGATTCAATCACACCAGATCGGAGTGATGAACATGAAAGCTTTCAAAAGCATTGCCGCGTTGTTGATTCTAACTGCTTCCTCGGTGGCACTGGCTGAGGGGGGCTCAGACCGCCTGCATGGCAAAATGATCCAGGCAAATGAGCAAGCAATGCGGGCGTATGCCGCCGCCAATGGGAAAAGCCAACCCGAGGTTACCCACTATCGCTACGGGATGAAGCTCGACGTGGCAAAAGTGATCAGCGTGACCTCGAAAAATGGCACCTGCGACGTGATGCCGGCACAGATGAACTATGAAGACTCATCTGGAAAGCTCAACATCTTGGAGTACCGTACATCAGGCACTGGTTGCCGGGGCCAGAATTGAGGAATCCAGATGGTCCCACGCCCAACGAAAACGGCGCCTGTAAGGGCGCCGTTTTCGTTGGCTGGCAGGGTTTATTTGACAGGATAATCTGCAACTACGCGATCTTCACCACCCGTGGTAAGGCCTATGACCTTGTAGGCATGACTAACGCCATCTACCTCCATTCCTGGAGAACCAGCAGGCATTCCAGGCACGGCGACGCCTACCAAATCATTCCGCTCTGTAAGCTGTCGGATCTGCTCGGCCGGTACATGGCCTTCAACGAACTTTCCATTTATCACTGCGGTGTGACAGGAAGCTAGACGCGGCGCTACCCCTAGCTTCTGCTTCACGGCACTCATATCGGCTTCAACATGGTCGACGACCTTGAAACCATTTTGCTCCAAGTGAGCAATCCACTTTTTACAGCACCCGCAGTTTGCATCCCGGTGCACATCGATAGAGGTTGGTACGACTGCATTCACTGATGGTAACGCGAGAAATGCAGCAAGGCCTGCCAACCTGATGAATCGGTTCTTAGCTGCCATGGATATGCTCCTTGCCGTCACTGTGAGTATGTGTTTTTGGAGCAGGCTCGGAGTGATGGTCACTGCCAACTTCAGCGCCGTCCTGGGTGCCATGATGGCCATCTTCAGGCTTGGTATCGGCTGGTTGCGCATGATGCGCTTCTGACTGCGCCCTATCATGATGATCTTTTGCAGGGGCAGCCTCGCTGTGACGTTCACCGTTAGCCTTATCGTGCTGGCCTTCATGATTGTGCATGTCACTTTCCCCACCGCCGTGCTGATGGCCGCCACTGGTTGCTACCAACGCTTTGTACTGCTCGGCGTTCATCTGCGGGAGCTGATCCAAGAAGGCGACAATTCCCCAGATGTACTGATCACCCATGCTCTTGCCCCAAGCCGGCATTCCGGTGGCTTTGATGCCGTGCTTGATAGTCCAGAACGCAGCGGCTGGATCTGCACTAACACCAATCTTGGAAAGGTCGGGCGGCGACGGGTAAAGCGCTTGGCTAAGTTCGGTCTTATCCACCCCTGGAGCGAGGTGACAACCAATGCACATGGCATTGTAGTTTCCGGCGCCGGTACGAATGAGGGCTTCATCCTTTAGATTCGGTACCTCAATATCCTTGGCACGAACTTCGATGGAGCGATCTCTGGCCATGGCGAGAAATGCATGCACCGCCGGGAAATGAGGATCGTCAGCGCCGACGTTGAACAGACCGAAATAGGCGGCGCCCAAGACAGCCGCACTGCCCACGGCGCTTGCTGCTAGCAACGTTGTAATTATTTTCTTCATGTCAGGTTCTCAGAACCACATCCGAATGCCGGCAACGAAACGCGCTTCACTCACATCCCCGCCTTCGTCTTGAATCAGGTCTGCAGTTTTGCCGTAAGAGCGGCCCCAAGTGACACCTATGTAGGGGGCGAACTGGCGGACGATTTCATACCGCAGACGCAGACCTACCTCAGTATTGGCAAGACCCGAACCGAAACCCCGCTCAGGGTCATTTTTGCCATAGAAGTTAGCTTCGGCGGTGGGCTGCAGGATCAGGCGATTGGTCAAAAGGATGTCGTAGTCGCCTTCCAAGCGTGCAGCAGTCTGGCCATTCTCACCGATGAACGCAGTGGCTTCTGCTTCGAACGCATACAGAGCCATACCCTGAATGCCAAAAGCAGCCCACGTCTGGGGAGACTCTGGTTGGAAGTCCTGACGCACTCCGGCAACAACATCCCACCATGGACCAATGGATCGGCCATAAAGGAGCTGCAGCTCGGCATCCTCGGTTACACCATTTGTTCGCTCGCCCTCGGAGCGAATCCAAAGGCGGTTAATGTCGCCGCCAACCCATCCAGAGGCATCCCAAGCCAGGGTGCTGCCTTCGTCAGCGTCCTGATACTCCAGCTGATCTAACAAGAAGAAGCTGTGAATGCCGCTATCGTGAACCTCATGACCGCCCAGAGGGGGGAAAGCCGCTTTGCGGTCCGCATCCGTCAGGACAGGAATGGGGGTCCGACTGGCCGCAGTAGGTGCATCAGCGGAACCGTGGTTCATCTTCGAATGATCCATGGTTCCGTGATCCATCCCTTCCATGCTCCCATGGTCCATCTTGTTGGGGTCCGCGGGGGTAGGCTCCACCTTAGGTTGACCATGTCCCATCTTGCTGTGATCCATGGTGCCCATGCCTCCCTGCATGGCGCCGTGATCCATCTTGCTATGATCAACAGGGGCAGGCTTTGTCTGCTGCTTGCTCGCCCCCATCTGGCTGTGATCCATACTCGGCATTGGCTTTTGCGAAGAGTCAGAATCCATTTGCATGGATCCATGGCCCATTGCCGAATGGTCCATTTCTTCAGCCGCAAAACTGGGTGCCCCACCTAGTGCACTGAGCGATACAGTCAATGCCAAGAGCGATGGTCGTGCCAGCCTATTGGTCATCTTTCCCTGCCTTAGCTTTGTCGCCGCCCTGCGATTCCTTCATCTTGCTGTGATCCATGCCCTCCATCGAGCCATGGTCCATTCCTTCCATGGAGCCGTGATCCATACCCTTCATGGAACCATGATCCATGCCTTCGGATTGCTTACCCTGCGAACCCTTTGTTTCGGGGGTGGTTTTCGCTGGATTAGTGGTATCAGCAGACTTCTGGGTATGTTGGTCATGGTTTTCACCGGACCACGAGGGCGGGGCATAAACTGCCAGAAGCCCTACCATGGCTGCAGAGAAGAAAAATGCGCTACGTTTCATTGGTTTGTTCATCTCAAATCTCCAGTTCATTCGTCCACACGGACTTCTCGGAACATGCCCATTTCCATGTGGAGCAGTAGGTGGCAGTGATAGGCCCAACGACCCAAAGCATCCGCAGTTACGCGGTAACTTCGTTTAGAGCCAGGCGGCATGTCGATGGTGTGTTTTCGAACCATGAAATTACCGTTCTCGTCCTCCAGGTCACTCCACATGCCGTGGAGGTGGATTGGATGCGTCATCATGGTGTCGTTAACCAAGGTGATGCGAAGCCGCTCGCCATATTTGAGACGCAGCGGCTCGGCATCTGAAAATTTGATTCCGTCAAAGGACCAGGCGAATTTTTCCATGTGCCCAGTGAGGTGAAGCTCGATTGTTCGACCCGGCTCGCGGCCATCGGGGTCAATAAACGTGCTTCGCAGATCTGCATAGGTAAGGACACGACGGCCGTTGTTACGCAGCCCGATGCCTGGATCGCTCAACTTGGCTGTTGGCGACATTGTCTGCATGTCGACCAAGGGATTGTTAGTCTCCGAAGCGGGGTGAGCCTGCATGGCGCCGCCCATTCCAGTCATGCTGTCATGGCCCATACCAGCCATCTTGCTGTGGTCCATGCCGGCCATGCTGTCCTGACCCATACCAGCCATCTTGCTGTGGTCCATGCCGGCCATGCTGTCCTGGCCCATCCCAGCCATCTTGCTGTGGTCCATGCCAGCCATGCTGCCGTGGTCCATCCCACCCATACTGCCGTGATCCATGCCCATATCGCTCATCGAGATTAGAGGGCGTGGATCAACGGCTGGTACTGCAGCTTGCAGACCTTCGCGCACGGCCAAGGTGCCTCTGGAGTAACCAGTCCGATCCATGGATTGCGCAAAAATGGTGTAAGCCTGGGCGTCGTCTGGCTCGACGATGACATCGAAGGTTTCGGCTACTGCGATTCTGAATTCATCCACCTTCACCGGCTTGACATGCTGCCCATCGGCTGCGACTACAGTCATTTTCAAACCAGGGATACGCACATCGAAGTACGTCATGGCGGATGCATTGATGAAGCGCAGACGGATCTTTTCGCCCGGCTTGAAGATGCCCGTCCAGTTACCGTCCGGAGCCTGGCCATTCATGAGATAGGTGTAGGTATAGCCACTCACGTCGGCCAAATCGGTGGGGCTCATTTTCATCTCAGCCCACATCTTCCGGTCTGCCACTGCGGCCGACCAGCCCATCTCGCCTACGTCATTAACGAAATCGCCTACCGTACGCTTATGGTGGTTGTAATAGTCGGACTGCTTCTTAAGTTTGGACAGAACCCTGGCAGGGTCCTCATCCGTCCAGTCGCTGAGCAGCACGACATAATCTCGCTCGTAGGTGAACGGCTCGGGCTCCTTCGCATCGATGACCAATGCGCCGTACACCCCGATCTGCTCCTGGAGACCAGAATGGCTGTGGTACCAGTAGGTGCCGTTCTGATGGACCTTGAACTTGTACTCATACATGCCATCAGGTGCAATGCCATGAAAGCTCAGGCCAGGCACACCATCCATGTTCGCCGGCAGAATGATGCCGTGCCAATGGATAGAGGTGTCCTGCTTCAAGCGGTTTCGTACCCGAAGGGTGACCGTGTCACCCTCGCGCCAACGAAGAATGGGACCGGGCAGCGAGCCGTTGATTGCCATTGCCGTGCGAGCAGCTCCGGTAATGTTGACTGGCAGCTCACCGATGTACAGATCAAAATCGCTCCCTGTCAGCACGTTAGCTTGGCCAGGGCTGGTCACCGCCCACACCGGCGTGCGCCACATGCCCAATCCACCCAGTAATCCAGTGGCGGCCAGGCCTTTAACGAAGGATCGTCTCGTGGTTTTGCTTTGCATGCCGTAGTGTCCAGTGAGTCAGGTAATTCGCTAATATCCAGGCCTGCGCGACGTCGCAGCACCCCGTTTCCTAAGAACTCCCCCAAGCCTTGTGGATTTCAGAAGCACAAGCAGCGGCGGGAATGAGCACTCTGAAGCTGCCACATAACAGATTCGTGAGTGATTACATTTCTGTAAGCTCGACTCAGCAGTTCTCGTGGTTGGTCTCTCGGTGCGCTTTAGCAGCGACTGGAACGGTGTCCTTCTTCTGCTGCGCAATTTGATAGGCCTGCATAGACGATTGGCGAGCTGCCTCCATCCTTGCAAAAGTACGGTCGGCACCACCTTCAGCTAAGGCAACGCCGGCCAAACCAAAAGTGACCATCATCACAAGCGCTTTCATCAAGTTCATTCCTAGTCCCTCTGTAGTCGGTTGGGGCCAATGGGTAGGCTTGGATTCAACATTAGCCAACCCTCGCTTTCAGGTAGCTGAGCTCGACGTTACAGTTCTGTCAGCTTCTAGCGTCCGTGAAATCTCATAGGTTCTTGGCCTTTCGAGAGGCTGATGAAGGAAGACCGGCGCCACTCGTCACCCAAAAAAACGGCGCCGAGAGGGCGCCGCAAGGCCAAGGAGCAGAGGGGAACGGCCGGGAAAAGTGGATTACGGATGGCACTCCCTGTCTGTCATCATGAGTTTGTGTTCACGGACCATCTGAGCAAGGACGTCGTCTACCAACTTGTCGTGTGTCTCCATCCATGTGAGATGTTCATCCGTTGTCATGCCTGATTTAGGGTGATCCTGATGCAACTCGCTCATCAAGTTCTGCAGCATAGACATGTGTTCTTTCATATGAACGTGCCGTTGGCTGGGGTCGGCTTTCTCCGCCTTGATCAACACAGCCTCGGCCTTGTCGCGAAGTGACTGAATTCTTTCAAGCGCACGGTCGCTTCCACCTTCGGCAAACGCAGCTGACGATAGCAGCATCGCTGTAGCAAGAATCATGGGTTTTAGGGATTTCACAGGACGATCTCCATCAGGTTGTCAGGGTCACTGCTACCGCTAAACGACAGACACCGTCGATTGAAATGCCTGTCATAAATGACCGTAGCCGGGGCTCCCTGACAGCCGCCTGATGCCTAAATTACTTTTGCGTCAGGTTCTAGTTAGGTGGCGTTTTTGCTGCAAACTGGGCATGTACACCTTTGGGGTTGGACCACATGAAATTACTCGTAGCTGAGGATGAACCGAAAACGGGAGTCTACTTACAGCAGGGGCTGGCAGAGGCAGGTTTCACCGTTGACCGAGTCCTCACGGGTACCGACGCTCTTCAAAATGCACTGAGTGAGAGCTACGACCTGTTGATCCTCGACGTCATGATGCCGGGGTTGGACGGATGGGAAGTCCTGCGGATGGTTCGCGCTGCAGGTAAGGACGTCCCGGTCTTGTTCCTGACAGCTCGGGATGGCGTGGACGATCGAGTGAAAGGCCTTGAACTGGGCGCCGATGACTATCTGATCAAGCCCTTCGCCTTCTCGGAATTACTGGCTCGGGTACGAACATTACTACGCCGGGGAACCAGTGCCTCAGCCCAAACCACCATGAAGATGGCAGACCTTGAGGTCGACCTTCTTAAGCGCAGAGCCACCCGGAACGGCAAGCGAATCGATCTAACCGCCAAAGAATTCTCTCTTCTTGAGTTGTTGATGCGCCGACGCGGCGAAGTGCTGCCCAAGTCCTTGATTGCTTCGCAGGTTTGGGACATGAACTTCGATAGCGACACGAATGTGATTGAGGTAGCAATTCGCCGGCTACGTGCAAAGATCGATGACGATTTCGCTCCGAAGCTTATTCATACCGCGCGAGGAATGGGTTACATGATGGATGCGCCGGAGTGATGCTATCCCAATCTTCGCTGGTCAAGCGTCTGACCCTTATGATCATGTTCGCGGTCATTTCGGTATTGGTGGTCGCAGGCATAAGCGTCAACATGCTCAGCCAGCATCACTTCCGCATGCTTGACGAGCAGGCACTATCCGAGAAACTGGAATCGACCAGGCACATCCTTTCAATTCAAACGCCCGGGACGAGCCAGGAGGAGCTGCGGGAACAGCTGCGCGCATTGCTGGGCGCGCACCAAGATCTGACGGCGGAGATTCTCACCTCGGACGGTGGCGTACTGTTCTCAGATCTCAAAACCACCAAAATCCCCGATCGATACAAGGGTGCGGGGAAGGACAATATGTGGGAGTGGCAGGAGACATCCCATAATTTCCGTGGCGTGACCTCTCCCGTTCAGATCCAAGGGGATCCCGCCCCCGGTACCGTCATGCTGATGCTGGATGTCACTAGTCATGCTCACTTCTTTGAAACGCTGCAACGGTGGTTCGGTATCGGCCTGGTCATTAGCGCATTGGTCAGCGCGGCATTGGGCTGGGTGGTAGCAAAAAGTGGGTTGCGTCCCGTCGAGCAGATAACGAAGGTTGCGACATCCATGTCGGCGAGATCACTCCAAGAACGCATTCCTTTGGAGCCTGTGCCACTAGAGCTTCAGGAATTGATCTTGTCTTTCAACGGGATGCTTGCACGTCTGGAAGATGCGTTCATTCGTCTATCCAACTTTTCGGCCGATATAGCACATGAGCTAAGAACGCCGGTGAGTAATCTACTGACACACACCGAGGTGGTGCTGACCAAAAAACGCGATGTGGTCGCGTACGAGGAGAACCTTTACTCGAATCTGGAGGAGCTAAAGCGAATGTCTCGAATGATCGATGACATGCTCTTCCTCGCCAAAGCCGACAATGGCCTTATCATTCCTGAACAAGTCGATATCAAACTCGAAAAGCTAGTGGCCAAGCTCTTCGATTACTACCAATTGGTGGCGGAGGATCGGGGTATAACGTTAACCCTTCAAGGAAAGGGTGTTGTCTCAGGGGATAGACTCATGATCGACAGGGCTCTTTCCAACATATTTTCGAACGCCATGCGGTACACCCCCGAAGGCAGCTCAATCTCGGTGGAGATCGAGCAGACCGCTGACACCGTGAGCGTCATTACTCGAAATGGGGGGGCGACCATTGCTCCAGAACATGCCAAGCAAATCTTTGACCGTTTCTTCAGGGCCGACCCGGCTAGACGGGAAGGAGGGCCCAGCAACGCCGGCCTCGGCCTTGCGATAACCCGTTCCATCGTCGAAGCCCACAACGGACGTATATGGTGTGCCTCGGAGAAAGGTGAGACGGCATTCCACATTACTTTTGCCACCGGGAAGCGGCCGATTAATGATCGTGCACACCATTAATGCCAGGCTAGTTGATTTAACCTGCACTGCCGATGCTGCGATTCAGAGACTGCCCTTTACGGGGTCCTGCAGTCTATCTTAGAGAAAATGCAAAACTGTCGGAACTCTCGAAAACGCTGGTTTACTCGAATGTGTAAGAGAAATGAAATTGTCGCTCCCAGCAACTGGGCGGGCTGAGGTGTTCTAACGCGGCATCGGGATTTGGGATAGGAAGCTTATAGGAGCCTCGGGGCGAAGACCCTCGTCACCGAAATCAAATCGCCAATACCCCACATCATGCCAAGCATCGAGCTTGAACCCGACCTGCGGAAACGTACCGATATGCTGAAAGCCGAGTCGCTCATGCAGTCCCACGCTTCCAACGTTCGGAAGGGAAATGCCGGCATATGCAGAACGGTATCCTAACCGCCTCAGAATGGGCAGGAGCACGGTATAGAGCTGCCGGCCAATGCCACTCCGGCGCTGCCCCTCTGCAACATAAACCGTCACATCTACCGCCCAACGATATGCCGCTCGCGCGCGATGCTGGCTGGCATAGGCGTAGCCAATCACTCGGTCATCCTGCACCGCCACTAGATAGGGGTAGGTTTCCAGCGTCGTCTCGATACGTTGGCGCATTTCCTCCACGCTTGGCGCTACCTCTTCAAACGAAATAGCAGTGCGGAGCACAATCGGCGCGTAGATAGCCTGTATAGCCTCTGCGTCATCTGGTCTGGCAACACGAATCTCGATTGGACTAGGCATCCAACTCTTCCTTGCTATTGAGGTAATCCACCACTTCGTTGACAGTACTGCGCGCCGTGCGAGTCACCCCGATGAGCGTGGCCGATGCCTGACCCGTCCAATCACCGTATCCCACAAGCCAGAGGCGCGGTTCGCGAGTTGAACGCGAACCTGATACCTCGACCTTGCCGTTGTCATCCAGTACGTCAAGTTTCCGCAAGTGATCCAGCGCAGGCCGGAAGCCGGTGCACCAGATTACCGCATCGACCTGGGTTTTCTCACCGTTGGGCCAGAAGACCCCGTCAGGAGTGAATGAGGCGAAAGGCCTTACAGCACGAAGGGCCCCGCGCTCGCGAGCCCGGACCACCGAGGGCACCATGACGATATCGCCAAACCCGCCGACCGGTGCGTCGATAACACGGCCCTCCTGCTGAGCCTTGAGGCGCTCGGTAGCCCGTTCGAACAGGACCCGGCCATCAACGTCATCAGGCAGAAACGCCGGCTCCTCCGTGGTTACCCACGTTGCGTCGGCGACCTCGGACAGCTCCGCATAGATTTGCACCCCCGAGTTGCCACCACCAACGACCACCACGCGCTTTCCTTGGAAAGCCTCTGGTGACTGGTAATGGGCGGAGTGAATCTGCTGTCCCTGGAACAGCTCTATCCCCGGATAGGCCGGAACATAGGGGTTGCTCCAGGTCCCCGTTGCGCTGATAACGGCACGAGCCTCCCAGTCGCGATCCTTCGAGCGTACACGAAGGCCACGCCCGGTCCGCTCCACAGCCGTGACGCTAATGGGTCGGGCGATAGGGAACCCGTATCGCGCCTCGTACTGCTCCAGATAGCTGACCACGTGATCCCTATCGGGATTACCTTCGGTGACTAGCGGCATCGGCCAGCCCGCGATCGAGCTCCATGCGGAGGGTGAGAACAGCGTCAGCGAGTCCCAGCCATGGCGCCACGCCCCGCCCGCAGCTTCCTCGGCGTCGAGCAGCAGGAACGACAATTTGGCCCGCTTTAGAAAATAGGCCACCGTCAGCGCGGACTGTCCCCCACCAATCACGATGACATCGAGTAATCCGGATTCGGTGGCCATGGCTCCCCCTCTAGTTCAGTCTTTGCCGAATTGGTTGATATAGTCGATGTGCGCAGGCTTCTGAATCGCTCTCGGCCGCAGCTCTTGAACCCACTTGATCGCCTCGCTGCGTGGCATTCCGGATTCGATCAGCAGACGGGCCGCGAATAAGCCGGTCCGGCCAGAGCCACCTTTGCAATGGATGGCCAAGGCCCGGTTGGAAGCGAGGACAGCGTTCAGCTGATCACGGATCTCGCTCAACCTGGTTTCAAAGCGTTCATCGGGGGCCTGATCATCTTCAATCGGCAACTGGAACCACTCCAGCCCGTGCTGTTCAGCCTCGATGCCAAGCTGGCCTACGCCGTTTTCCTCAAGCTCCGCGTCCGACATCAGCGTAACCAGCACCACGGCACCGGCCTGCTTGAGCGTCTCCAGGCTTTCAGCGAGAGCGCTGGACTGGGTGCCCGGACAAGGCGTAAAAATCAACACCCCCGGAGCATCTGGCAGCGATTTCAATGAGTAGGGATGCGACATGCTCATAACCTCAAATAGACCGAATATTGACCCGCTTGGATAGCTCCTCCGCCGACTCCTTGCGCTCGGAGTAGCGGTCCACGAGGTAATCCTGGCGATCGCGCAGCAGCAGGGTGAACTTGGTGAGTTCTTCCATCACATCAACCAGCCGGTCGTAGAAGGAAGACGGCTTCATGCGCCCGGCATCATCGAACTCCAGGAACGCTTTCGGAACCGACGACTGGTTAGGGATGGTGAACATGCGCATCCAGCGGCCCAGCACACGCAGTTGGTTCACCACGTTGAACGACTGCGAGCCACCACATACCTGCAGCACCGCCAGGGTCTTGCCCTGGGTTGGGCGAACGGCGCCCATGGCCAATGGCACCCAGTCGATCTGCGCTTTGAACACCGCGCTCATCGAGCCGTGACGTTCTGGCGAGCACCATACCTGGCCCTCCGACCACAGCATCAGTTCTCGAAGCTCACGCACCTTTTCGTGGGAGTCCGGGGCGTCATCCGGCAGCGGCAACCCCGAGGGATTGAAAATGCGGGTCTCGGCGCCGAACTCTTCCAGCAGCCTGGCTGCTTCCTCGACCATCAAGCGGCTGAATGAGCGCTCGCGGGTCGATCCATACAGCAGCAGGATGCGCGGTTTGTGGGTTGAAGGATCCTTCGGCTCCATTCGCTCCAGCGACGGTAGATCAATCAGCTCTGGCTGAACGTTTGGCAGGTTGTCATTCATTTCGGTCTCCATTGATACAAGAACTAAAGCGAGCCGATGCGAGCAAGCTCAGCTTTCAGTTGTTCCGGGGTCAGTTGCTGGACAGGCAGCGCAATGAAGGCGCGCACGCGCTCATCAATTTTCGCCAGCGTAGTCTGAAAGGCTTCTTCGATTTCGGCCTCGCTCCCGGCGACAGCCGATGGATCAGCCAGGCCCCAATGGGCCTTTAGGGACGGTCCGAAGAAGATCGGGCAGGCCTCGCCAGCGGCGCGATCGCACACGGTGATGACGATGTCAGGGGGAGCGCTTTCGAAAGCGTCCGACGCCTTGCTCGAAAGGCCAGCGGTGGGGATACCCGCAGCGTCCAAGGTCTTCAGTGCCCGCTCATTGACCTTGCCGCTGGGGAAGCTGCCCGAGCTCACAGCCTCCATCCCCTCAGGCGCCAGGTGATTGAACAGCGCTTCGGACAGAATGCTGCGGCAACTGTTGTGGGTACACATGAACAAGACTTTCATCAGGTATCTCCGGTTCAAAAGCTGAGGCGGATGGCCAATGCGGCCAAGGTGGCAAAGAGGATCGGCAGTGTCAGGACAATGCCGGTGCGGAAGTAGTAACCCCAAGTGATGACGATGTTCTTGCGGGCCAGCACATGCAGCCACAGCAAGGTGGCGAGGCTGCCAATAGGGGTAATTTTGGGTCCAAGGTCGCAGCCGATGATGTTGGCGTAAACCATGGCCTCCCGAACCACACCGGTGGCCTCGGCTGAATGGATCGACAGCGCTCCCACCAGAACCGTGGGCATGTTGTTCATGACCGACGACAGGCCCGCCGCAAGCAACCCCGTCCCAATCGACGCGCCCCATATCCCATAGCCGGCGAAGACATTCAGCACCTGCGCCAGGTAGTCGGTGAGGCCAGCGTTACGCAATCCATAGACCACGAGATACATGCCCAGCGAGAACACCACGACCTGCCACGGCGCCTCCTTGATTACTTTGCGGGTAGAGATGACATGCCCGCGAGCGGCGATCAGGTAAAGGATCAACGCACAGACAGCGGCAATTGCGCTGATCGGAACACCCAGCGGCTCGATGACGAAGAAACCGATCAACAGGAGCACTAGCACCCCCCAGCCGGCAACGAACGTCGCTTTATCGCGAATCGCGGCTTCGGGTGCCTTCAGTTGGTCGAGGTCGTAAGTGCGCGGAAGGTCTTTGCGGAAGAACCAGAGCAGCATCGCCAGCGTTGCAGCAACACTGACCAGGTTCACTGGAACCATGACCGAGGCGTACTCGCTGAAGCCGATATCGAAATAGTCGGCAGAAACGATGTTGACCAGGTTGGACACCACCAGAGGCAGGCTCGCTGTATCCGCGATGAAGCCCGCTGCCATGACAAACGCAAGCGTCGCCGCTGGGGAGAATCGTAGGGCTAGCAGCATAGCGATGACGATCGGCGTTAGAATCAGTGCCGCACCATCGTTGGCGAACAACGCCGATACCGCTGCCCCCAGTAGAATGATGAAAGCGAACAACTTGCGGGTGCTGCCGTTACCCCAGCGGGCCACATGCAATGCCGCCCACTCGAAGAAACCAGCCTCATCCAGCAACAGGCTGATGATGATGACTGCGATGAAGGTTGCGGTGGCATTCCATACGATCTGCCAGACCACAGGGATATCGGACAGGCTCACGACGCCAGCCAGCAGTGCCACCAAAGCCCCTAGAGCCGCGCTCCAGCCCACGCCCAGACCTTTGGGTTGCCAGATGACGAGAACGATCGTCACCAGAAAAATAAGAAATGCGATCAACATGACTACAACTCAATCAGCGAGGGAAAAAATCAAACACAGGAGGCAGGGCTCTTGGGCCGCTCGCCCATTTCAGCGAGACGCAGGGCATCAGTGCTCAACCATTCGGTGTTCGCATCAACGACACCCTTCAGCATTACCTGCACCCATTCCGGTAGCGACGGATTGAGGCGGTAATAGACCCATTGCCCCTGACGCCGGTCCATGAGGATTCCCGCTTCACGCAGTTGCGCCAAGTGTCGCGAGATCTTCGGCTGGCTCAGGTCTAGTGCGCAGGTCAGCTCACATACACAAAGCTCGCCTTCACAGGCGATCAGTAAGGTCATCCGGGCTCGAGTTTCGTCGGCCAGGGATTTGAAAACGACGGGGGGTGTCAGGGTTTCCCGCATGTGACCTCCTGGGGGTTGTATGTTTGCTGATATCTGGAAAAACGAATATATGCCTATTCGTATATTCGGTAAAGCAGATATTGGTTTTTACCTCGCCCGGCGGGGCTACAGAAACTGGAAAAAGCCAGAGTCCAGCGCCCTATACTGAACGTCGCCCCCTTCATACTGAGTCCACGATGAACCAGCCTGAGATATCCCTCCGACTGCTTGGTCCCGATCAAATCCAGGGACTGGCCGAGCATCTGGCCGCAGCCGGCTTGCCAACCCAGGATCTTCTCCAGCCCGACCGTATGTTTTATTCATTCCACCGCGGAGAAACGGAGCTGGGATATGGGGGTATTGAAGGAAGTGGCCAGGCTCGTCTAATTCGTTCAATGGTTGTGGTGCCCGGCCAAAGAAAATCTGGGGTCGGTACTTTGCTGCTGAGAGCACTTGAACGAATAGCCGAAGCCGACGGCGCCCACAGCCTTCATCTGCTGACCACAACTGCTCCTGCGTTTTTCGAGGCTCGCGGATACGAGCGCAGAGATCGATCCCAAGCCCCTATGGCGATTTCCAGCTCTGCAGAATTCAAAGGGCTCTGCCCGGCATCAGCGGCCTACATGGTTAAGGACCTTGGCACGGCCTCAGCATCACCACATGTAGCTCGCCTCCACGAACGTCAGTGAGTTTGTTCTCAGGTGGCCCAAGAAAGAATCCTGCGGGCCCCGGAAAACATCGAACCCTGTGCTGACCCGCCACGAGTCAGTGATGGCGTACTTCAGACGTCCCCGAAGCATCCAGTCGTTGCGGGGTTCGGTCCATACCGCGAAGAGATCCAGATCCGCTTTCGAGTCGAACAACGGCCTGGCGTAGCGGAGTGTCAGCCCATATTGGTCCCGGTCCAGCTCGTTGCTGATCAGGGCCTGGGCCTCCTGCACCTGGGCCATCACAGGATCGTTGGCGATGCTCGCGACCGAGCGCAAATGTCGCCAGAAGCCCTGCAAAGAAACTGTTTCACGATCGCCGATGTACCACTCGGCGCCGCCAATAGCTGAGGTATAGGGCTGCCGGCGAGCTACCGCCGGGTCAGAAGACTGCTCGAAGTCCACCCAGGCGATTTCCCCCCTGTAGGCCATCTCGCCCCGCACGATTGTGAAGTCACTGCCGAGCAGGCGCATGCGCGTTGCGTGTTGACCAAGGGTCACACCAGCAGGCGTGGCACTACGCACCGCGAAGGTCGGAAACAGGTCATGACCATCAATCACGCTGATCGACCAATCCGCTTCCGAGCCCAGCACGTCATACTTCACGGCAAGCGTAGGGCGGACATCCGGATCCTGCTCGCGGAACGTCACCCCGGGCGTTTTTTCCAGCGGCACCTCATTGAAGCGAAACCGATCAAGCACATGGACCTGCAGCTTTCCCGCACCAGCAGCGCAGTCCAGGTGCAGTCCCCAATTGCCTGTACGCTGGTCCGTGGTCTCCGGAGTCAGGCGCCTGAAGTTGCTGGGAGACACCTGGTCGGTGGGGTTGATCCCGTCGGCACGGCCCCACATGACCAGTTGCTTGCCAAGCGCCGGCGCGCACAAGGTCTCACTACTTTTGACGTACAACTCGTTGACCCCGGCATCCTCCCGCTTTTCATCCAGCCGCTCGGGGGACGACAGTGCCCACACCTCACTGCGCAATGTCAGGCTCTCGCTGGCCTGCCAGTCCAGTTTGAGCTTGGCGCGATTGGACGAAACCGCATGACGGTCATCCAGCATCCTGTTCGACGACCACACCCCTGCCGCAACTTCGCCAGTGACTTCAGGCACGCCGGCGAAAGCGCCCACCGAGAAGAACAGAGGCACAAAGGCGCCAGCCCACCATCCGGGAAGAAAAGACCCGCTCATGTCCTGTCCTTAGCGCGAAGCCATGTTGTTCGCCGAGAAGAGGCTGTCGCTCAACGCCTCACCTACCTTGAAGTTGGAGAACGTGATGGTGGTGGTGTGGCCGCTCTGGAGGTTCTTGCCTTCGGTCTTCATCGGCTGCCATTTGCCGTTGGCGGCATCGACCAACTGGATATCGGCGAAGGAGAACTGCTTATACGGCGCCCCGCTGACATCCGCCGCTTCCACGTAGGTGGTCGCGAAGTTGTCTTTGCGGATCCATGTCAGGCGTTTCGCGTAGCCAGAGTTGGTGCGCACGCGGTCCTCGGCGGGCAGCGACTCGATGACGTAGTGCTCAACTCCGTCGCGGGTCTCCCGCCTGACCACCGTGTGCTTCCAGTCGCTGACTTTGTGCCCCATTACATCGCCGTAACTGAAGTCTGTACCGATGAAGCTGTCTTTCTTGTTCGACGCCACCAGACGACGAACGCGCTTCATCGCGGGCAGGTAGACCCACATTTCGTCGTCTTGGGCAGTGCGCTCGACGAGTAAGGTTGTGGTCCCGCGAATATCCGCAGGCGCTTCGAAGCGCACCATGCGCATAGTGTCCTGGCCGTTTTCCTGAAGCTTCGAGGACATGTTGGATTTGCGGGTCCGCTGGCTACCGTCCTTGGTCTGGAGCACAAATTGCGCATCGGCGGTTGAAGTGCTGAAGCGGGTGACAGCTGCGTTGCGCTCCATGATCTGTTTCGCTTCCAGCTCGGCAGACCATCCGACCTGTGAATAAGTCAGGAAGCCAATGGCCGCCAGAATAATGAGCAGGACCGCACCACGATCACCGGAGCGGCGCTGGAAAATGAAACGGGGTTTGAAGGCTAGAATGGCGCTGGGGATCAAGGTCAGAGTTGCCAGAACGCTCGCCAGCATTGCCAGAACGATGAAGGTAGAAAGCCACATATGAACCTTGTAGTCGTAGGAGAACATGAGGACGGCGTAGCCTCCGGCCACGGCGGTGGCGACGAACAGGCAAGCCTTGCCGGCGGTTTTCATCGCCATTTCGACAGCCTCGGGCAACGGCTTGCCTTGGGCCGTGTACTCGGTTATGCGGTAGATGAGATAGATTGCGTAGTCGGCGCCAATACCGACCGCCATGGCTGAGATCAGCGAGTTGGGGATGTTCAGCGGCACGCCGAAGTAGCCCATGACGCCAAACACCAGCGACAGCACCACCACCAGCGGCGACAGCACCAACAGGCCTGCGATCACCGAACGGAACGCGATCACCGACACTGCGAAGATCACGCCGAGGATCTGGGCGATGTTCAGCAGCTTGCTGTGCACCATCACATCGGTGACCGCCAGGGTCTGCGCGACTTCACCGCCGAACGACACCGTGACGTTGCGCGGGAAATGCTCGCTCGCGACCTGACGCAGTTCGTTTACCAGGTGATCAATCTCGGCGTTGCTGTTAGTGCGCAACATGATCGCGATTTTTGCCCGCTGGTAGTCGTAATCGACGTGGGCCGAGAAATCCTCTGGATCCCCTGACATCGAGTAGAGGAACAGGTACTGGGCGATTAACTCACGGTCATCGGGAAGTGGCGTAGCAGCCCCCGTATCCCCCGATGCTGCTTCGTGCATGCGCTGGAGGAAGTTGTCGATGGACAGCGTCTTACCCACGATCGGGCGCTTCGCCGCATCCGCCTGCAGGTAGCGGATCGCACTCAGTACCTGTGGGTCCTTCACCCCGTCCGCTTCGCCGGTATCGACCATCACGTAAAGCACGTTGGTGCCGCCGGTCTGGGTGTTCAGTAGGTTGTCATCGCGTTGCAGCGGTAGCGAATCGGAGAAGAAGCTCTTACTGGAGTTATCCACATGCACCAGCGGCCAGCCGGCAACCGCGATGCCAATCAGCGCTACGAAGCCAGCCAAAATCCAATGTCGGCTTCGTGGGGTCACTACCAAGTGAGCGATTCTCGCGCTTAGGCGATCCCAGACCCGGGGCTTGGTCTCGGTATCGATCTGCGCGGCCGATGGCGGCTTGAGGCTGGCCCGCACTGCCGGGGTGAAGGTGAATTCCAGCAGCACGGCCGCCAGGATGCCAATACCGGTGAAGATGCCGAATGCCCGGACGGTTTCCAGCTCGAACACCACCAGCGAGAAAAACCCGAGGGCAGCGACACCGCCAGCAATCACCAGCACCGGGCCCACCGCCGCCAACGACTGGATCGTCGCGAGCCGGTTGGCGACCACAGGATCCATCTGCTGACCATTCACCAGCTCGATGAAGCGTTCGTAATAGCGCTTGAGCAGCTGCACCGCGTGGCCCGCCGCAACTGCCAGGATCAGGATCGGCGTCGGCGAGTTGAAGATATCCATCGGTACCTTCATAAGTCCCATGATCCCCACGCCCCAGACCACCGACAGCAGCGCCGTGACCAGTGGCAGGATCAGCCCCTGGCGGGTCCTGAACGCCTCGTAGTGCAACAGGCCGATAACCAGTACCGCGATCGGGAACAGCCAGTTGATCCGGTCGGCGAAGACTTCCGCCTGGTGCAAGAACACTGGGTTACCGCTCATGGAGATCTCGATGCCTGGCGTGTTTTCCTGGCTCAGTATCTGGCGGACATCGGAAAGCATCGCGCCGAACCCATTGGGGTTTTCCTTTAGCTCCAGCATGATCGTTGCGGTACGCCAGTCACTGGAGATCACCGTGTCCCTGTAGACCGGATTGGCGTTGATTACCGCCTTAAGCTCGTCGATCTGCGCGGCGTTAGACGGCAACTGGTCACCCAGCAACGGCTTGGCCTCGAAGCCCTCGGAGTTACCGCGAATGCTCTTGGCCTGCCGCGATGACAGGCTCAGCAGCGTCTGCTTGGTGACTGACGGTGCCGCATAGAGCTTGTCGGTAATACGCTTCACGGCCTCCAGCACCTTGGGTTGCAGAGCATCGCCCTGGGTCGGGGTGAGACCAATCACCACCAGATACTTCGAGCCGAAGATCTTCTCGATGGTGTTGGTCGCCTTGATGTACGGGTGGCTTTGCGGCACCACGGCGGCCGGGTTGATGATGACCTGCTGCTTGGCGGCAAAGAACGCAAAGAACGCCGACAGCGCTAGCACGATGGCGATGACCCAACGCCGATGGTCCACCACCCAGGTCACGTACCGCTCCAGGGGCAGCGAGCTCTTCAGCCCGCTTGTTTCAACAGAATTTACCGCTGCGACTTTCGATATGTGTGTCATGAGTCAGGCATCAGCACGTCAAGGAAGGGTTTGAGGCAGCATCGCTTTCGTTCTGGCGCGCGATTTGTGCTTTGAGGATGTGTTTCTGGACCTTTGCCGAGGCTGTGTAGGGGAACGCATCCACGACGGTGCACTGCGTCGGGCACCAGCCATGGAAGGCTCGGGCCAGAACCACCTGCAGCTCGGCGAGAACGGCGGCGTGCTCGGCACCGGGAGCAGCGACCAAAGCCAGGACGCTCCGGCCGCTGCCGGGCTCGCAGATCACCAGAGCTGCGTCCGCGACGCCCGGCACCTGTCTGGCCCGGTGCTCGACCAGGGCGGAACTGAGGGGAGCGCCGCTGACCAGCAGCGAGTCGCTGAGCCGATCACTGACATCGAGCCGCGCATCGGCCCGAAGGGTCGCGAAGTCGCCGGTCGCCAGCCAATCGTCCTGCGCGGCGCCGACAGCTACCCAGTGCCCGCGCACCATGAGCTCGCCGACGCCCTCGACCACGCACTTTGCATCATCACCTCGCACTGCCAGCTCGACCCCAAAGACTGGCTTGCCGTGGGCCAGGACGGTCGCGCTGCTGTCGAACCGTTCGATGGTGGCCAGAGGCGAGGTCTCAGTCATGCCCCAAGCGTGGCAAACCTCGACGCCCAGTTGCTCCTGAATGAAATGCGCAACCTCGAACGGCAGCCGGGTTCCTCCCACGACGGTCCGGCGCAAGGTGCTGAAACGCTGCCCGGTGGCCTGCATGTAATGAGCAAGCGCCAGCCAGTGGGCCGACACCGCGCCCAGAACTGTCACCCCATGCTCTTCGATCCACTGGAACCATTGCGCCGGATCACGGGTTGGCGGGACCAGGATAAGCTCGGCGCCTACCATCGGGCATACGAACGGAGCGCCCCATGCGCTGGCATGGAAATTCTGCATCAGCGGCATGACCCGGTCGGCGCCAGTCAGGCCCAGGGCATCCGGCAAGGCACAAGCCCAGGTGTGCAGCAGCGTCGAACGGTGCGTGTACTCGACGACTTTCGGCGTGCCGGTGGTGCCGGACGAGTAACAGACGTGGGAAAGGCTGTCCTCCGTAAACTGTGCCGCTACATAGCCAACCGCCCCCTCGGCGTTGCGATGGGTCATCGCGCGCACCGCAGACCCTGGAGGCAGCCCCTGAAAAGCCTGAACCGCGCCGGCCGTGGCGGCGTCGTGCAGCACCAGCTTCGGACGGATATTTTGAAGGAAAAGCCCCAGGTCTTCAGGACGATGCTGGGGGTTCAGCAGGTGGGTGACCACGCCTTGATCGAGTGCCCCGTACAGCCAGGCCAACTGATCGAGCGAGCTCAGGCCAAAGCTGACGAGCGCATCGCCTGGCTGAAACCCCAAAGCATGGAGTTGCGCGGCGCAATTACGCGCGGAATCCGCCAGATCCACGTAGCTCTGGCGTTTGACAGCACCGTCGAGAGCGATGGAAGTTACTTTCACTGCGGCATGCACCCTTGCCGCATGCTTGAGCACATCATGGACAAGGAGCGGGAGGGTTTTCACTCTCGCGGCCGGGTATTGCACGGGATTAGCAGAGATAGTTTTCATGCGGCCATGGTAGGAATCGCCGCGCTGTGCCCACAATGGAACCGATGTACCATGGCGCCCCGCTGCACCGACTGCTCGATTCAGGCGAATTGCAGATACGCCTGTGTCAGCTCATGACGCGGGCGCTCGAATACCTCCCGCGCCTTGCCACACTCAATCAATCGTCCCACGCCATCGACCTTCCAGAACACCGCCACTTGGTCCGCAACCCGCCGGGCCTGACTCAGGCTGTGGGTGACCAGAACGATGGTTCGCCGCTGCGACAGGCTTGAGATCAACGCCTCGATCGTTTGGGTCGAGATCGGATCGAGGGCGCTGCATGGCTCGTCCATCAACAGCACCTCCGGCCCCAGTACGAGGGCCCGCGCAAGGCATAGTCGCTGTTGCTGCCCGCCAGATAGCGCCAGCGCCGGGCCATCGAGGCGATCATGAACCTCATCCCACAGACCTACCTCCATCAGGGACGCCTCGATCCGCGTATCGATTTCTTCCCGTGACTTGATGCCGTGCTGACGCAATGCAAATTCGAGGTTCTTGCGAATGGAGAACGGGAACGGATTAGGCCGCTGAAACAACATCCCGACCTGACGGCGCAACTGGGTCGGATTCTTCAATAACAGCTTACCGTCCATCCAACTGAAGCTGATCGAACCCGAGACTGAACAATCGGGAACAAGATCGTTCAGGCGATTCAAGCAGTGCAGCAAACTGGACTTGCCGCAGCCGGACGGCCCAATCAAGGCTGTGACCGAATTTCGCGGAACACGCAGGCTCACGCCCTCGACGACCATCCGTTTGTTGTAGCTCACCGACAGATCCTGGATCTCGATGTAGCCTTCGGCAGCGCTATTCAGATGCGTAACCGTGCCTGGCTCGTAGGGGATGGCTAGCATTGGGGTTTCAAGCCTTTGTGCACCGGTCTTATTGGTCATGCTCAATATCTCCCTGTAGTTGTGCCGGTCATACGCTGCTGCATCCACCGAGTCAGGGTATGCACCGCGAAACTGAGCAGAGCCAGGAGCAACAGAAGCGCGAGGGCCGATCCATAGGCGTTCGGCGTACCGCCGGGCACATTGGTGGCCAAATCGTAGATATGCACCGAAACGCTGCGTCCAGAGTCGAGCAGCGATCCGGGCATACGGTCCGAATAGCCACTGGTGAACAGTAACACCGCCGTTTCCGCCAGGGCCCTAGTCAGCGCCAGCACGATCCCAGCACAGATACCCGGGAGCGCCACTGGCACCATCACCCGCAAGAGCACGGCTTGCCGCGACAGTCCCAGCGCGGCACCGCCAGCACGATGGGCCGTGGCCGCCGCCTCTAGGGAAAACGCTAGCGACCGCGCCAGTGTCGGAAGGATCATGCAGGCCAGGGTCAGGCCGCCGGCCAGGATGGAATAGCCCAACCCCAACTGCCGACAGAACAGGCTGAGGCCGAAGAGCCCGAACACCACAGAGGGAACGCCAGCGAGGATATCGAGGCTGCAGCGCACAGAGGTTGCGGGCCAGCCACCGGCTTTGAAACCTTCGGTCAGCATCACCGCCACCCCGAACGACAGCGGCAAGGCTGCCGTCAGGCTGACCAGTACGATGCCCAGCGTCGAGACGAGGATCGGAGCGATCCCGCCACCACGGCCCGCATCGAGCGGGTCGGACAAAACGAACTCCCAGCTAAGTACCTGAAGCCCATTGCCGAACACAGTCAGCAGAGGCCACAGGAGCATTGCAATTGCCCCGAAGGCCAAGCCGTAGAAGGATGCAGTCCAAGCCCGCTCCTTGAGTCGAGCCAAGAACATCCGTCTCATAAGCTCATCTCCCGCTGACGCCTGCCCACCCATTCGCCCGTGGCAACCAGCACGCTGACTAGCAGCAACATTAATACGCCAGCGATGAACAACGAGGCCCGGTGATCACCCATTGCATACGGCATCTCCAGCGCAATGTTGGCTGTTAGCGCACGGACAGGATCAAATAACGAAGTGGGTATTTGCACGATATTGCCGCAGACCATCAGAACCACCATGGTTTCCCCGATGGCTCTGGCAGCACCGAGCACCATGGCGGAAAAAATGCCCTGCCTGGCTGCCGGAACGACAATGCGCAACAGGGTCTGATTGGCGGAAACACCGAGTGCCGCCGCCCCCTGTACATAGGCGAACGGTACCGTCTGGAGGGCTGATTGAGTCAGTACGGTGATAGTCGGAATGATCATCAAAGCCACTACGAGAATACCGGCCACCAAGCTGGCGCCCGGTGGGCTCCACAGGTTGATGATCGGGACGATGGCACTCACGCCCCAAAGGCCATAAACCACTGTTGGTACGGCCGCGCTAAGTTCCACTAAATTGCGCATCAGCCGCGCTAGCCCAAGTGGCGCTTTGAATGTGGTGACCAGAGATATCGCCAGACTCAACGGGGTCGCTACCAGCAGCGCCCCGACCGTCAGGTAGAGGCTCGCTATGACCATCGGCGTCATGTTGAAGCTGGCATCCCTTGGCCACCAGCCTTCGTCGGTGAAGAACCGGGCGAAGCCACCCTTGTTGATCAGCGGCAGCGCTTCGCCCAAGAGAAACGCGACGATCAGGAATACGATCGCGGCCCCGAGCAAAGCCAGCATGACCATTGCTGACCAGAATGCCCAGCCGCGCAGTGCCGCTGTGGGCGGTGAGGTGGAGTCAACGATAGGTAGTGTCATGAAGCGGCCCTAGCCAGCAACGCCGGCCGTTATTTCACCACCGGGATGAAGTACATCCGTGTGACAAAGTCTTCGGCCTGTTTCGATTGTGCGTAGGCTACGAAGTCCCGGACCTGCTCGTTCAAAGGCGCCTTGTAGACCAGGTTCAGGTCACGGCTGATCGCGTATTGCCCCGAGGCCACGGAGGCGGTCGAAGGAATCTGGTCATCCATAGGGATCAAGCGGATGGCGGCGCCTTGGCCAGCTTCGTACTCTGCTGATCCGATGGAGACATAACCCACTGCGTCAGGCGATCCGGCAATGGTCTGAATGCCTTGCTGGTTGTCGCCGATGATGACGTGGGCTCGGATGTCCTTGTAGGGGATGCCGAAGAAGCTGCTGAAGATCTCCAGCGTGGAGCGGCCCTCGGCCTTGCTGACCACGGTGATGGGTGCATCATTGCCCCCCACCTCTTTCCAGTTGCTGATCTGGCCGGTGTAGATCGCAATGACCTGCGCCTTGCTCAGCCCGACCACGGGGTTGCTCTTGTTGACGATCATGCCGATGCCGTCCTTGGCGATCAGTGCATGTTCGAGGTCTTGCTCATCGGCTTTGAGGTCGCGAGACACCATGCCAAGCACGGCGGTACCGCTGCGCACGTCCATGATGCCCCGCGCACTTCCGCCCGCCTGCACCTCGATGCGAACGCCGGGATGCTGCTTCTCGTAGGCCTTGGCCAATTCGCTGATCAGCGGCGCAATGGTGCTGGCACCGACGACACTGACGCGCATCGACTTGGTGTCAGCATTCAGTTCTGCTTCACCATTACAGCCTGACAGGCAGAGCAACGCGCCCAGCGTCAACAGCGCAGGCATACCGACGTGCCGGGCCGCCCAGGTTCTTGTTTTCATCTTGTTCCCTAGCATCTTCCATGAAACGCACCGGATGACCGATGCGTCGTTATCTGACTCATGGTAGGGGGTAGTGCGCCTAATTTTGAATAGAAGCTATGTACTATGGCACCACGCCAGCAGCCTCTCGACAATTGCCGCGGCAAGGGAATGCCCTTGAAGCCTATGGGAGGATAAGAAATGCAACACGCATCTGCCGGTACTCAGCCAATTTCACACGCCCCAATCGACCTGCGCTCCGCCAGCCGCCGCGAAGAACTCGGCGCCGAGCACAACAAGTCCGATGGTTACTTCAACCTGTTGGCCTACATCGCTTCGAATGCGATTGCAGGCGAAATCATGGCGGTGGAGAACTACTCGGAAATGGTGCCGCTGATGCCGGATACCGAGAGCAAGATCGAAACCGTTAAACAGGCCCACGAGGAATCGAAGCACATCCAGATGCTGGCCAGCTTGGGCAAGCGCCATGACTATAACGTCATGCGCGAGATCGTCGAGCCGCAGTGGTTCAACATCCGCCGGCACTTCAGCACCGCCGTCCAAAACAAGGATCTGGCCGCTTGCCTGGTGATTCAGGACCTAATGACCGAAACCATGGCCATCGTGCTGTACCGCACCTTGGTGCGTCAGGGCGACCCGGATACCGCAGCGCTGGCTAACAAGATCCTCGACGATGAGCTGGAACACCTGGAAATCGGCCTAGCCCGAATTCGCGGTCTGATCGCAAAAGATTCGGAAGGCGTCCACGAAAGCCTCAAATGGGCGCACCACCGGGTCATGCCAGAGCTTTTCAGCATGGTGAGCACTAGCTGCCACTTCCTCTGCGACCGCCTGAATATCGATTGCGGTGCCCTCTCGCTTGGCGACCTAAAAACTGACATTGACGAAATCCGCATCGAAGCGCTGGACACCTACGTGGAAACGCTCGACAAGGCCAACTTCGACCCGGTAGTGACTGCGTCCCTGATCGAATCAATGCAGGCCTACGGCGGCACCCCGTCCTTGAATGCCGGGCTGGCCAACGCCTGAAGCGTTGCATCAGCCCGCCCTCATCAGTACCGGCGGAGCACCTATGTCCGATAACACGACCTTAGCGCAGGGTCTTCGCGCCTTCTTCGAGTTTCTGCTCATGGACGGCACCCTGCTCATTGGGCTCTTTCTGCTGGTCACCTGGTCTGTGGTGATGCTGCAACAACGAATGCCCTTTCAAGCGACGCAAGGCAGCTTGCTCGGCTCTTCAGGCTGGCGGTCTGCATTTGCCGCAAGCGTTGGAGGGGTGATCACTCCGTTCTGCTCGTGTTCAACCATTCCTGTTCTGAGCGGCATGCTTAGGGCGGGCGTTAGTTTCGTTCCGAGCTTCGCCTTCCTGGTGGCGTCCCCGGTAGTTAACGAAGGTGTCTTCATCCTGTTGTTCCTGACTGTCGGCTTTATTCCAGGCGCTGTGTTCATCATCGCCGGTCTGGCACTGACTTCGGCCGCCGGCGTGATCGCTGGTCGGCTGGGAATGGCCAAGCACGTCACCATCACCCCAGCCCCGCAGAGCAGCGCAACCTTCCTGGGGCAGAAAGTTGCAGCCTGGCCTGGCTGGAAACCTGCAAGCCGCTTCGCCTGGTTAGCCGCCAAGCAGGAGCTGCGCACCGTCGCACCCTACCTGCTGGTTGGCTTGCTCATCGGCGGTTTGATCTATGGCGCAGTGCCCAAGGACATGCTGATGGGGCTGGTCGACCGCTTGCCGATCGCCTGGCTTTACCTCGCCTGCGCACTGGTCGGGGTGCCGCTTTATATCTCCCCGATCGCAGCTCTGCCCATCGGCTTCGCGCTGATTGAAAAAGGGTTCCCAGTCGGCCCGCTGGTGACATTCCTCGTCGCCGCGATCGGCACGAGCCCGCCAGAAGTAATGCTGCTTTTCAGGCTGTTCAGACTTCCACTGGTGATTGCCCACACCCTGACCGTCGTCCTCTGCGCACTTGCGCTGGGCGTAACCGTGGCTCTCGTGCTGTAACCACCCATTCAAGAGGGACAAGACATGTTAGGTTTCTTCAACAAAGCCTCGGACGCAGATATCGCCCAGGTAAAACGCGCTCTGGGCAACGACGCAGTGGTCATACTCTCTGCCAGTTGCTGCATGCCAGGGACCAATCAGGTCGATGAGCAGATCGAATCGGCGGCGCGGGCGGCCTTGGCCGCGACCAAACTCGACTGGCCGGTGTTGACCGTCACTGTGACGACGGCACAAACCATCCTTCCGAAAATTACTTCCGCGCTGAACCCAGCCGAAGCAGCGTTGGCGCAGCAGGTCTCTGAGCTGTTTATGGCGCACGGACTGAGCGCGTTCCCGATCGTCATCGTTGACCAAAAACTGCTGTCCTACGGCGGTGTACCCGACCAGACCATGATCCAGGATACTCTTCCGACCGTTACGAGCGAGCCCACTGTGGCGAGCGGAGGAGCACGATGAAAACGCCGTTGCCGACCGCACGCCACGGGGGCCGTGTATTTCTCACCGGAGGTACCGGTTTTCTAGGTGCCTTGATGGCTGCCCAGATGCTGACTGACGGATGGGCCGACCACCTGATCCTGCCGTCTCGCCGTGAAGTCGCACCAAGCAGTATTCCCGAAGAGGTCCAGCGCGAACTGCTTGCGCTGGGGAAAAACGCGGATGATTTTGCCGGCCAAGTCTCGACGGTTCACTGGCAAGGCGCCGAAACCGCCACGGTAGAGCTGCTGGAAAATACCCTTCGTGCAGGCAAGGCTGACACCATCGTTCACTGCGCCGGCTGCCTCGACTACTTCGACAACGACGCCCTCCAAGCGATGAACGTCGATTTCACCGAAAGGCTGACTATCGCGGCCAAGCGTGCAGGCGTCAGCCTCTTCATTTTCGTTTCGACGGCCTACTCGGCGGGTTACTCCGGTGCTCCGGTGCCCGAAACGGCCTTAAGCGAACCACCGAAAGACCCGACCAACTACACCCTGACCAAGCGGGCCGCCGAACGGGTCGTCGCTGAATGCGGTATCCCATTCATCGTCATACGGCCTTCGATCGTAATCGGCAGTTCAGTGGACGGACGCTACAGCGGTAAGCGCTACGGCTTGTATCAGCAATGGATGGGCATCGAACGGCTGCTATCGGACCGACACCATGCTGAGTTGCACACAGTCGCCACTAACCAGGCACTCAACCTGCTGCACCAGGACGTGTTCCAAGCCAGTATCGCCAGCATCTTCCGCTGGGTCCCGGAGGGGGAATACGTCAATCTCGTCGTGGACGACCAGACCAGTCCGTCCATGAGGGACCTGTGGCAAGTCTTCTGTGAAGTCACCCGGCCCAATACGGTTATCTTCTATGACAGTCTTCAGGACGTCGATCTCAAAGCCATCAACATTCGCCAGCGCGGCTATCTGACCTTCGCCCAGACCAACCTTGAAATAGGTGCCTACCCTTGGGCATTTGATCGCCATTGGCTGAAGACGTTACGAAATCACGGATTGCATTTCACCGAGACCACCATGGAAACGCTGAAGGTTTGCCAAGACCGGTTCGTTCGATCATCCCAACCCATTCAGCGATATCTGGAACGGTTCGGTGCGGATCTGCCCGCCCACACCGAATACCGCCATTATCAAGACACTCTGGACATCGCCGCCAATGAACATGCTTGATAGCACAGCCATGAGGCTGGAGCCCTGGCAGCGGGAGCTGATGCACATCGCGTCGCTGCTTGGTAGTAACCTCGACCATGATGCGAGTACCACAGACTTGCCACGCACGCTCTGGTGGGGCGGCGCCTATTCCGAGCTGCTCGCCATGTGTGCCGATGGCTTACAAGGCGAACTGCTCATTGCCGACCACGAACCGCGAACACTGCGCAAAGGCGCGGTCTTGCTCCCCAAAGCTCGCGCTGTTCGACTGATGGCGCTCTCGGATCTGTCCCGCGATGCTGGCGTGATTGAGACGCTGCTGCAAGGCGCGGTACTCCGCGACATCGACGGGTATCTGGCCCTGGAAGAAAAGCTGCGTTTCGGTGTCGAGCGCTCTCCGGCCGTCCCGGCCGGATGGGCCAGCCGGATCGTCATGGACTTCGCGCTCAACCGCGTCGGTGCCGAAGCCGAGCAGCAGTTGCTGACCGAAGCATTTCGCGCCCTCAGCCTGAGCGGCTCGGTGATTTGTGCGGTAGTGGTGAGTGACGAACCACTGGATTCGCTGCACTCCGTCCGCTGCGCACCTCCCGGCGCGGCGCTCAGAGTTCCTTCTGAAACGGCGGTTATCAATGCGTTTGAACGGGCTGGCTTCCACGGTATTACTCTCCACTGGTCGGCAACAGCGGCGGAGGCAATCGACAGGATCGGCGAGGCAGAAGTCCGGATTTGCACAATCCAGGCTTACAAGGGTAAGCAAGGGCCTTGCTGGGAATTGGGTCAGGCAGTCATGTACCGGGGCCCCTGGAGTGAAGTCCGCGATGACGATGGCCATGTGTATCGGCGCGGGGAGCGTGTGGCTGTCTGTGCGAAAACCTACGACCTCATGATGCGAGCTCCGTATCAGGGCTCCTTACTCGGACTGCGCAGCGTGAACGAGCCACCCTTGGCCGAGGCGGTGCTGTTTGACTGCAATACACCAGCGCTGAGGGACCCGAAGGTTACTAAAGGACTGTTGGCGTTTGAGGGTGGTCAGGCGACGGCCTGTTGCTCCTCTGTAAGTGGATGTTGCTAGCCAGACCGTTGTGAGTCGCATTTGTCGCGGAGGTATCCGTTTGTCCATATAATCGAGACAAATACGCTTATCAGGAGCCTGCACTCAGGCTTCTGGTGCGCTCATGACGGCATGGAGAGCGGTACATGGAAAAGGTCAAAAACGGCTGGGAAGTGCTTGGTCAAAGCATAGAATCGCCACCCCTGGCTGGCCTTGATGTGGACTGCGTTGCTGTCGGTACCGCCTCGGTGAATGGCCCGGCAGTTCACTTTGAGCAGTTGCTCTTCATGCAAGGCGAAATCCATGAAGAGCCAGAAACCCTGCAGAGCCATTGCGCGTCCCTCGTAGCCCTCTGGGCTGCCGTCCGAGCCCCGTCACTGATTGACCTTGGAAAATGCACCTGCATAGGCCGCCGCCTGTTCCTGCAGGAACCGACATTGGGCAGACGCTTCGCTATCGATGCGACGCCGATCAGCGATAACCTCTTGCTGTTCGCCGTAATCAGTTCCACAAAGCGCTGGAGCGACGTAGAAAGCGTCAAAGCCATAGTGGCTGACCTGGTGCGGCAAGCCAACGAGCTGCACTCGTCCAAGACTCCTGCCTACGTGCCCCCTCCAACCCAGGAAACTGAAGAGCTGGATTGGTACCAGTTCACCGCGCGGGAGCTTGAGATCTTGAAGCTGGTTGCGAGTGGCATAAGCAACAAACAAATTGCCCGAGAGCTGGGGTCGAGCCCTAATACAGTTCGGAATCAGATCCACGCTCTTTTTCGAAAAGCCAAAGTGACAAACCGAACCGAGCTGGCACTTCGTGTGGCTGCGGCGATTTAATAGCTGTAGGCGCTAATAGACACCCCGCCATCCCATTTCCCCAGATTCATGCTTTCTGAACGCCCTGCTTCGCTCAGCTTCAGCACGGATCGGCATGAGCGGGGGCTGGTGCATACCTACCAGCCTTGGAAGCGTCCTCGATCCCTCGCTCAGCTGACTGACTTCAATCTGCGCAAGGGCCTGTCGCCGTGGTCGACCCACGTACTGGGATCACCTTGCTTCTGACATCGGGCCAGCAGCGATGCAGCTAGATGTCCTTCGTGCTAGCGGCTCGATGCAGCCTGCCGCGGCGCATTTTGACTGAGAAGCAAAGATTTCACCTCGACTGAACTACCCCATCACGGCGAGCGCACAGGGCTTAGGAGAGGCCAGGAGAATCCTCAACCCGCTCTGAATCAGCGTAGGAGGATGCGACATAAGGTTGTTTTCGAGGCTGGCACCTGCTTGCACGGGCTTTGGCAGGGTAGGCATAAGATAAAGATTTCTATTAGCTCGTAATCGCCCAGCTAAGGTAAAGGAAACTTTGCCTTAGCCGTCTTGACCTAATCGCTACTCGCAAGCATTAGCTCTGGTTCCTGTCCTACACAAGAGCAATGCACGAACCATGGCAAAGCCGGTTCGGGAAATACACTTTCACCCTGGGGCTCGTATCAATACGTGCTTTGTATGGAATTCAATACCCTGAGCGCGACCGGACACTTCATAATCAACAGCATGGGCTATAGCCAGTCCGCCTTGAAAAAATTCAAAAATCCTAACCCTGGTACAGGACTCGGTGTGTTACAACTATGCTCCTCACCGGATGCACGTCCTTTTCGAGCCCCACTTGTAAGTCGGTAACAGATGTCGGATCTATTATTCTTCCCTATGTCGATGCCAGACGAGATGCTCCATTCTCGTATCACCCGCTATCACTTCCTCTCAGGCAACAGAACTGAGGCGGAGACCTTCCGCGATTTGTTCGACTCCGATCCGTTTGGTGTGGGTATGTTACCTAAGCAGATTGAAATCCTCGCTAGAAGACTGCCGGGGGACGAGCAAAGGAATCTCGAAGAGCTGATCTGCAGCAACACGACGTTCCCTGCATACAAGCCTTTTCTAGGGAGGCACACGGGCACTGAATACCCCTCCAGAGCTCGTATCTACTCGGGGGTGGCGCGCGTTCCTCGCCGGGAAGCCACGATTCATGGCAAGGCGCGGATCTGCCTTAGCTGCGTTCGACAGGACCTCATCGAACTGGGCTACGCCTACTGGCACAGATCGCACCATTTGCCTGGCGTCACGGTCTGTTGGCGTCATGGAGACTCACTGATTCATGACTGCCCAAACTGCAGCCATCCGTTCTATCGAAAACTGAAATTATTGCCGAATTTGACGGAGCCTTGTATCTGCGGTTGGAGTGCTCTATCTCCTGCCCCAGAATCTCAAGGCTCTAAACTTGAGGTGCAATTTGCAGCTTTCGCACATGATATTCTTCAGCGTAATCTTCCTTTGATAAGTGGCGAAGCCTTATCATCATGTTATGTAAGGCAATGCCGCAAGCGTGAATTTAACTGCGGCGATCTCGTGAGCAAGGCTAAATTATTTGAGAGTATTCGAGTAAAGTTTGGTGATGAAATTTTATCGCAAATGGATGGGGCATTTGGAAAAGGCGACTATAATCAATGGATCAGATTCAGTCACCGCGATGGACAAATGGATCTACCCCTCGCGCGGCATTTGATTCTCGCTTTGCACCTCTTTGGTAACGCCGATAAATTCCATGAGTCATTGAACAGTGAGCTGATACTACGTAGTGCTGCTAAGGTAAATGTTCGGGTTAAACCTAAACAACAGCACAGTAATAAAGACCAGCATCGAAAAAAGGTTGCGACACTTCTGGCTCTGCGTCCGGATGCTGACCTTGAGTATCTTTGGAAGAAAGCGTACCAAGCAACGCGCTGGCTCAAGGAGAATGACAACACGTGGCTACAGGCAAAACTCTGTCATGAGGACCCGAAGGCCAAAACTCTGGACAAAGCTAGCGACCCTCGCGATGAGTCGTTTGCTGCCATTATCGCCTCAGGGGCTGAGGACCTGTACCGCATCGGAAATGATCTAAAACGCGTGAACCTAGGCAATCTCTTGAAATTACTCCCGATACGGCTGAGGTCTGCAGCAATGGCTCGGCAGCGAAATTTCCCTCTGGTCGCTCAGGAAGTAGAGCTGCACCGTGAGTCAATTTGGCATTTTCATTTGAGGCGTTTGATCTGGGCTTTGGCTGAAATGATAAAACGAGACCTGCCGTTAAATTGCTCCCGCCTTAATCTGGTTTCGACCTTACCACGTCAAGTTTTTCCAGCTCTTGTTAATTTCTTTGAATGGAACTTAGAACACCTTGATAAAAACGGCATAGATCCGGCGAAATTGCTCAAATCAACCGGCGTTTCTCGCAAATGGGGAGGTCCTCCAGGCTATGAAGCTCCGCTGGGAGGCTATGCATACCGTCCGGTGAAGTCTATAACGGCCTGATACCAGCGGTACGATACAACGCTGAAAGGGTCAGGGCGTGGCCTTCACTCATCAGCTTCGCCTCGGCCCACTGCAAACGTCGAGCATGAAACTCGTAGGAAGACTCACAGGCCTCTGCCAAGGCATCCATACATAGCGGCAGCTTTGATAGCTGTTTCTCAAAGCGAGACAGCACGTGCAGTTCTCGGCCAATCCTGGTTCTAGAAATCCGAACAGGTTTTCCAGCGAGAGCCCGAAGGCTTTTCGCGCATTCGTTGATTTTTTTGGCGAGGCTCTCATCCAGTATCGCGAATTTCTCCGCAACGTCTGCTCGGCCGGTCTGAGTATGGGTATCGGTGTGCTTTGCGATACAACCTGAGAGCCATTCAGGGTCACATCGATACAGCCAGGCATAGCCTTGGCAACCATGTGCATGCAGTAAGCGATACTCAGCCTCGAAGGCCGTCCTGCGTTCATCGCGCATCCTGATAAATCTCGCTTTCCTCCAGGCCTCCGGACCGCCATTGATGGCTCGGATGGACCGGTAAACAGACGCCCGGGATAGGTCCAGTGCAGAAGAAATTTCACTCGCGTCGGCACCTCCGCTAGCGAGTTCCCAAATCGCTGCCGGAAGCTTTTCTAAACCCTCAATGGCTGGTTCGATGGGTAAATTCTGTGGCAAGGGGAAAGCATGGATGGATACACCCGCAACTTCCGGTGTCAGTGGTGGCTGGTCTCTGTCCAGCATGCTGACCAGGTCGACCTTAAGGGCGCCCGCGAGCACGATGTATTTGAGTGGGTGGTGTGTGCCTCTTGGCTTGCGAAGAAGCTTGGTGACCCAGGTCGCAGGAGCATCTGCGGGCGAGTCACCTAGAATCGAGAACTCCCATGACGCCGGTAGCGATGTGAAAAAACTGGCCATATGTCTGGCCAACTCATGCAAATCTAAACGGTGTGAGTCAGAGGCCAAGTTCAATTGAACAGCGGCGTGAAGAAAACAGGAGCGCACCGACGACGCAGGCAGTGCGGGAAGATCTGCACCTAGCAACTGCAGTGAGCTCAGCGCAATCTGATGTAATGCTGGGAGGGTGTCCAAGTTAGCATCTAGCTGAAAGGCATGCTCCTGCACTGCTGTGTCGTCAGGCAAATTGAGTTGCCTTGAACTACGACTGTACCCGCTGGGATCCACCACCTTGAGCATCTGCTCGTGGTGGGGACATACCAGTACCCCCGGGAGTTGGTGAACTCGGTGCCAATAAGCTGCGCCCACTCGACAGATGTCCTCATTGAGGCATACCGGACAGAACCGCACTCTCGAAGCACCCTCAAGCCTACTGGCATTGATTCCAAGTTTAAGCATCAGCCCCTTGCCGTCGCCCGCCATTGAAGCCTGAGCATGCTTCAGCTGGTCCTTGGTGAGAAAGGGCGCGTAATAAGGAAGTACGGTATGACACTTGATGATTTGAGCTACGGATAGATCGGTACTGCGGGGAAGTGCCTCGACTAAGTCAGCCAACCGATGTGGGAACGTCACATTCTGCGTGAATGAGGCTGCTGCCCGATCGCCAGCGAAAGCCGCTTTGCGGCTACTTCCACCGCAGAGCCGGGCGTAGCGAGAGAGGACACTGTGAAGTGTCTCGTCAGGAAAAGCGGTAGGGAAGAAATGGAAATTGAGCTCCATTCCACCACCTTCAGTTCATGATTTGCGGTAGGCCGGCGAAAACTCCAAAAGGTCCGTGGTTATCCAGCCTGCTGACTTCAGCGCTGCGATGGTGTCCGCCTGCTCGCTCAGCACTTTTGCTTCCGATGTCTCCACTGCTGCAGCTGCAGGAGCTGCGGGTTTACTTGCAACAGCGACTTGGGCTGCAGCCTCTGGCCTCGCAAGCGACGTTACACCACGAAGCAACGCGAGACGGTCTGCTCGTGGAAGTGCATCGAACGCCATCATGTCTATCAACTGCTCCTCGATCGGAAGCAGGTCGTCGAATTGCCGCATACGAGCAGGGTCTCGGCTACGTAGAGCCGCTAGCGCTGGCTTGAGTATCTGCATCTTGGCGTTGCTTACCTTGCCGATCATCTCGGCAGTCAGGCATTCGGAGCCACTTTGGATTGCATAGCGCTGGCTCAGTACAAGTAGCTTAACCAGGAAATCAGTTACGCCCTGAGTGTGCTCATACAGCGCGTCTAAAATCTCCGGGGTCAGTTCCGCGGTCTTCTTGCACCACTGATAGCTCCAGAGATTCTCAACAAGAAGCTGCCACTCATCATTTTCCTTCTCGAAGCGCTTGAATTCCACCATCCCGCCGCCGCAGCTACGCCGGGCGACACGCATAACGTCCGAGAACAAACTGATCATCGAGTTCGTCCCGATGAATACCACCGGAATACCGATGTTGTTCACCAGGTGGAGGAAGAAGTTCAACATGCTCTCCTTGCCGCCCGTCTTCGCCAGGTGAAGGTTTTGCAACTCATCAATGAGCAAGGCGCCGATGAAAAACGTGCTGGCGACCTGCTCCATCTGCTGCAGTGCGTCGTTGATATTCCGGTGCCGATGTCGCTTGTGATAATCCTTGTCGCCCAATGCATGGCCGACAGCGTAAAAAAACTGCTGACAGAACCCAGCCAGTGAACCATCCCGCGGGCAATCAAGTTTTAGCCACGTAATCTGGGTGTGGACAAACTGGTTGCCCTCATAGCGCTCATGCCGAATCGTCTGCGGATAAAGGCTCAAGATCGCGTGGAGAGCGGTGGACTTTCCGATGCCACTCAAGCCCACAACACTGAAGGAATCAGCGGTCGACTTAAAGGAGTCGTGATAGCGCTGAGCCCCCGACAAGGAATGCAGATGCCTGACCGTGTCGGGTGAGGTTGGATTGCGTCCTACATATCCGCGGCGGATCAGCAACGAGAACATGGACTCCAGCTCCAAATGCAGCAGGAACGGCTGGACGACCGTCCTCAGGCGCTCTATGCAGTGGATCCGTGTTGCCCCATCAAGATCAAGCTCTTCAGCCACTACTGGCTGAGGAAAATTCGAAATCAGCTCGATCGCCGTCGTTTCCGCAAGAATTGGCGGCAGAGCTTCAATCAGCGGATTTCCCGCATACTCCGTGATGGCCTGCTTGGTGTAGCCGGCAAAAATCTGTGCACCTTTCATTGAGATTGTCCCGGCCGGAGTCTTTTGAGCAGATCGATAACTTGTGCACTGCGCGGCCCCGCATAAGAATCGTGCGTAACGGTCGAAGGATCCGTGGCGGATTGCACGGGTTCTGCACGGACACCAACTGGAACAGTGGCATTCTCGCGCTCCTGCAGCCGTTCTTCAGTGCGATTCTCGCGGATATTGGCCACCGCCTCAGCCTTGCTGCTGGGAGGAGGCTCAAGCTTACGCTCGGCTTTTGCGTTGGTGATGATTTGCTCGACCGTGTCGACCAAATCCACACGACTTTCCAGCTCCGCACGTTTATGAGCGGGTGGCGACTGCCGGTACGCTTCCAGAAGATCGTAAACCTCGTCTGAGCGATAACTCGCGTACTTCGCATCCGAACGTCGAAGGTCACAGCGGACGAATTGTTTGTTCTCATCCTGAATCCAGATATGAGCGGCTGAATTCGGATCAAACCGACACTCAATCGACCAGACACCGTTGCGACGTGATTTGGCGAACCAATTTTCCTGGATCGCCAATTCGCAGACATAGTGCATCCCACGGAACAGCACACCACTCTTTTGTACGGTGGCTCTCTCACGAGGCAGCAGGTGCAAATAAATCAGCTCCTCAGGCCGGTTGTTTGGCTGGATCAGGTCGTTCTCTGATGCCCAATTCCAGATACCCATCGGGGTAGGCTCGACACCATCATTCATCATCGCTTGGGTGAGTCGCTCCGGTTGCCGGTGATAGCGGTTGTAGTGAAGGACACTCTCGATGATTATCTGTGTGAACTCCTTCACGTTTAGAGTGGCATCGAGTCGATAATCGCGATCGCCCCGCTCCTTTTCCCGCGCAGCAACACCACCTGGAAGCCATCTAATGCCGGTCAGATCATTCAGGATGCCAAACCGGCTCTCGACCATAGGTTTCCAATCTGGTCGGTACGGAGGAGCTGTCCCCATCTCGATACCCAAACCAGTCGCTAGGCCTTCAGCCGCCAAAGACAGCATCTCGCCTCGATCGGCATAGATTTGATGCGGCAGATGATGACAGTCCCAATCCTCGGGGGTGATTTCAACGCCATTCTGCGCACAGAAATCGACTTTAGGGGTGAATGCATTGAACAATGCCTGCCGGGCGCCGTTCCAGCTGGGCCCCTCCAGACCGACATACAACCCGACAATCATCCCCGAAAAACTGTCGACCACGATGTACAGTACCGGTCGGCCGATCAGCATCCGTCTGGAGTAGCTATTGACCAGATAGATGTCTGCAATCGTCGCGTCGATCTCAAACTGGTGGCAAGGTCCGCGAAGCCAGTCGCGGACAGTGCCAGAAAGCGGACGGCAATCCTTGAGCCACTTGATCATTCCCTTCCGACCGCGGTCAGTTTCGATTACATCAAAAAACTGCTTCCCCCAATAATCGAACTGCCTAAATGTGGGAATTTCCGACTGGGGGAGCAGGCGGACACGATTCTCCGGGTTCTTGGCGAGTTCTTTAACCGAGTAGAACCTACTAAGCATCTTGTCGTAGGCACTACGGACCGTGGACGTCTTATTTTTTGTGTACAGGGCGTAACCCACCCGAATGCATCGCTTATCGGCAACACTGAGCAATTTGGCCGGGGAGACGAGCACACCTTGGAATTTTGGTTTACGCCCCGGTCGGCTTTCGGGTTTGTAGTTGCGATTCTCAACCCCCACTGCCGAGTAGTTCTTCAGAAGCGCATTTCTCACCTGACCATAGAACCAGTATCGATACAGAAGCCGGTAAATTGTTTTTCGTTGCATGCCCAGTTCAGCCGCTCGATTTCCGACTAGGCGACCCATCTCACCCCGAACAAAGATCTGACCTGGGTAAGCCGGATCCAAAAGTGGCGCTATCACAGCCCATTTATCATCCCGATCCCGTTTGGCGCTCGCTTCTAAATCATCTTCTAATACCAACAGAAATTCGGGAACCGACAAAGTCACAGGTTTTGTATCACCAGACCCCAGCGACAGCTGAAGCTCCTCCAATCCCACAGGATTAGGCCTGCCTGGTGGTTCAATCAGATCTATGACCATCACTACGTCACGCGCTTCATCGATATGGAGGACTCTCACCATGGTGGAGAGCGCGGACAGTTCTGTGACGGGTTCGAGCACGTCATTGACTGAAATAATCATGACAATTTCTCGCTCAGGGCGGCGATTTCGGAGGGGTAAACGAGGTTGAAATCAGGTAACGGCGACTTTAGGTGAAGAGGAGCGCTACTCAGATCAATCTGAATCAACTTTCGCCAGATCAGGTTGAAGAATATGTCACGGGCCTCGCCATAAGGTATGGACAGCCGAGCGGCAATTTTCCTTAAGCATTCTGCCGTTGTCCACGGATACACCTTGCTTTCTTCCATGGCTTCCATGAAATCACAGTGCAAAGAGGAACCCATCAAAGCACGGGGCAGTTGCGCATACCGCCTCAACAGACCTAGATTTTTGATGAGATCAGGCGTGAACAACTCCTCGGTTACGATGCTCCAATCTACCCCCTGACTCATCCAGAAACGTCGCTCGACCTCAAGTTTCTCCAGCGTCCGAACAGCATCCTTCCCTTTTAGATCGTGTTGATATTTGATCGTCCTAGCTACGGTCTTGAAGTCTCCGTTTGGCTGCTTGACGGTCAAAAGGAAGTCGGTAGTCATGACTAACGGAAGGGTGGTCCCTGTGTATTTTGGGTAACGGACACCGATCGCACGTGCAATGGCCTGGGTGCTCTCCACAGGCAGTAACGGATATTGCTCACGGATATCAACAACGTCCTCAGAGAATTCACAGACCAAAAGGTATGCCCGTTCCAGGTCAGACAGGAGATGGTGGATGCGTTCGACTTTGACGCCCAGGATTTTGTGGGAGCGCCCTCTAGACGGAACATCCTGCACTCTCAACCAGGGCATGTAACCGGCTCCGGCTCCGCCCCCAAATCCATTGGCGATGTGCCGTTCTATGTCCTGCTTTGACGCAAACCTACGACCGCGCAACCTTCCCTCCTTAGTCCACCCGGACCGCTTCACCTCACTCTCAAAAAAAGTAATAGGAAAAAATGGCCTGTTGCACGGCCACTCCGAAGGAATTCCTAGACTACTCCCGCTGAAAAGCGAAGCGGCGGATCCGGACCAACGGTTTGGCCCATAAACGGAAAACCCCCGTAGATACGGGGGTTTACGCGTTGTGTCAAACTTTAATAGCTTGTGTCAAACTTTATTGTTTTGTGTCAATCTTTATTGTTCAAAGCCATTTCGAACCGGTCAATCAGCGTTGGTTATTCGACAGTAACCGACTTGGCCAGGTTACGCGGCTGGTCCACGTCGGTGCCCTTCAGCACGGCCACGTAGTACGACAGCAGCTGCAGTGGAATGGTGTACAGGATCGGCGCCAGCGCATCGACGATGTGCGGAACCTTGATCACGTGAGTGCCTTCACCATTGGTCATGCCAGCGTGCTCGTCGGCAATCACTACCAACTCGCCACCACGGGCACGCACTTCCTGCAGGTTGGATTTCAGCTTCTCCAGCAGTTCGTTGTTCGGAGCAACGGTAACCACCGGCATGTCGTTATCCACCAGTGCCAACGGGCCGTGCTTCAGCTCGCCTGCCGGGTAGGCTTCGGCGTGGATGTAGGAGATTTCCTTGAGCTTGAGCGCACCTTCCATCGCCACCGGGTACTGTGCACCACGGCCGAGGAACAGGGTGTGGTGCTTGTCGGCGAACAGCTCGGCGATCTTCTCGACCGTGGCGTCCATGGCCAAGGCTTCGCCCAGGCGGGTCGGCAGGCGACGCAGTTCTTCAACCAGCTCGGCTTCGACACCTGCTTCCAAGGTACCGCGCACCTGGCCGAGGGCCAAGGTCAGCAGCATCAGCGAGACCAACTGGGTGGTGAAGGCTTTGGTCGAGGCCACACCGATTTCCGGGCCGGCCAATGTCAGCAGGGTCAGGTCCGACTCACGCACCAGCGAGCTGATGCCCACGTTGCAGATTGCCAGGCTGCCGAGGAAGCCCAGCTCCTTGGCGTTACGCAGCGCGGCCAGGGTGTCGGCGGTTTCGCCAGACTGCGAGATAGAGACGAACAGGGTATCCGGCTGCACCACAACTTTGCGGTAACGGAATTCGCTGGCGACTTCTACCTGGCACGGGATGCCAGCCAGGCTTTCCAGCCAGTAACGGGCGACCATACCGGCGTGGTAGCTGGTGCCACAGGCAACGATCTGCACGTTGCGCACCTTGGCAAACAGTTCGGCTGCCTGCGGGCCGAAGGCCTGGACCAGTACGTTGTCCTTGCCCAGGCGGCCTTCCAGGGTGCGCTGCACCACGCTTGGCTGCTCGTGGATTTCCTTGAGCATGAAGTGGCGATAGTTACCCTTGTCGGCAGCTTCAGCGCCTTCATGGTACTGCACGGTTTCGCGCTGGACCTTGTGGCCGGCCTGGTCCCAGATGGTGACCTGGTCACGGCGGATTTCGGCAATGTCGCCCTCTTCCAGGTACATGAAGCGATCGGTGACCTGGCGCAGGGCCAACTGGTCGGACGCCAGGAAGTTTTCACCCAGGCCCAAACCGATGACCAGCGGGCTGCCGCTGCGTGCAGCTACCAGGCGGTCAGGCTGCTTGGCGCTGATCAGTGCCAGGCCATAGGCGCCATGCAGGCGCTTCACGGCGGCTTTCAAGGCATCAGCCAGGTCCGGAATGCTCTTCAGGGTGTGGTCGATCAGGTGGACGATAACTTCGGTGTCGGTCTGCGAATTGAAGACGTAGCCCAGGCCCTTGAGCTCTTCACGCAGCTCTTCGTGGTTCTCGATGATGCCGTTGTGCACCACAGCCACTTCATTGCCCGAGAAGTGCGGGTGGGCATTGCCTTCGGTTGGCGCACCGTGGGTGGCCCAACGGGTGTGGGCGATGCCCAGTTGGCCCGCCAGGGGGTCGGCTACGACAGCAGCGTCCAGCTCGCTGACCTTGCCAATGCGGCGGCGGCGCTGCAGTTCACCGCCTTGGGTGAGCACGGCCAGGCCGGCGCTGTCGTACCCGCGGTACTCAAGACGCTTGAGGCCTTCGATCAGGATGGCTGTGATATTGCGCTCGGCGACGGCACCAACGATTCCACACATGTTTTATTGCTCCTGGCTGATCGCGGCGCAGATCAGGTTGATGCCGCGGGCTTGAATTTGTTCGCGTGCCGCTGCGGGCAGGCGTTCATCTGTAATAAGGGTGTGGACGCTGCCCCAAGGCAGCTCCAGGTTGGGGATCTTGCGCCCCACCTTGTCCGACTCGACCATCACGATCACTTCACGGGCGACTTCGGCCATCACGCGGCTCAACCCAAGCAGCTCGTTGAAGGTGGTGGTACCGCGGCCAAGGTCGATACCGTCGGCACCGATGAACAGCTGGTCGAAGTCGTAGGAGCGCAGTACCTGCTCGGCAACCTGCCCCTGGAACGATTCGGAATGGGGGTCCCAGGTGCCACCGGTCATCAGCAGCACTGGCTCGTGTTCCAGGTCGCAAATGGCACGGGCCACGTTCAGCGAATTGGTCATCACCACCAGGCCTGGCTGGCGCCCCAGTTCGGGGATCATGGCGGCGGTGGTGCTGCCGCTGTCGATGATGATGCGCGCGTGTTCGCGGATACGCCCCACGGCGGCCCGCGCAATTGCCTTTTTATAGGAAGACACAGGCTGGGCGGGTTCACCGAGCAGCTCTTGCGGCACCGGCACCGCACCACCGTAGCGGCGTAGCAACAGCCCGTTTGTTTCAAGGGCCGCGAGGTCTTTGCGAATGGTCACTTCCGACGTTTCGAAACGCTTGGCCAAGGCGTCCACACTTACCTCGCCCTGCTCGCTGAGCAAAGCCAGGATATTGTGCCGCCGCTGCGGTGTGTTTCGTTTCGACATGAGCGCTTAAGTTTCGTTTCGAAAGATAATGGTTGCAATCAAAACCTAAGTCGCCCGTTTCGTCAAGCAGTCGCTGCCCTGTGGATAGTTTTGTCAGATTTGGCGCGGTCCCACGGGATTACCGATCGGCCAATAAAAAAGCCGACTTATTCGCATAAGTCGGCTTTCGATTGAAACAGCTGTGGATAACTCAGCTCTTCTTAATCTTCTCCGGCCGCTTCCAGCCCGAGATGTTGCGCTGGCGCGCGCGGCCCACAGCCAGGTCGCCGGCTTCGACGGCCTGGGTGATGGTCGAACCGGCTGCGGTAGTGGCACCGGCCTTGATTTCCACAGGCGCCACCAGTGAGTTGTTCGAACCGATGAACACGTCCTCGCCCATCACCGTCTTGAACTTGTTGGCACCATCGTAGTTGCAGGTGATGGTACCGGCGCCGATGTTGGTGCGTGCACCGATTTCAGCATCGCCCAGGTAGGTCAGGTGACCGGCCTTGGCGCCTTCACCCAGGTGGGCGTTTTTCAGTTCGACAAAGTTACCCACATGGGCCTTGGCGTCCAGCACGCTGCCCGGGCGCAGGCGGGCGAACGGGCCGGCATCGCTGCCCTCGCCCATCACGGCGCCTTCGAGGTGGCTGTTGGCCTTGACCACCGCGCCTTTGCGCAGGGTGGTGTTCTTGATGACGCAGTTTGGGCCGATCTGCACATCGTCCTCGATGACCACTTTGCCTTCGAGAATCACGTTGATGTCGATCAGCACATCACGACCAACGGTCACTTCACCCCGTACATCGAAGCGCGCCGGGTCGCGCAGCGTCACACCCTGGGCCATCAGGCGGCGGCCTTCACGCAGCTGGTAGTGACGCTCAAGCTCGGACAGCTGACGACGATCGTTGGCGCCCTGCACTTCCATCGGGTCATGTGGCTGTTCAGTGGCCACCACCAGGCCGTCAGCCACCGCCATGGCGATGACGTCGGTCAGGTAGTACTCGCCCTGGGCGTTGTTGTTCGACAGGCGGCCCATCCAGTCAGCCAGGCGCGCAGCTGGCAGGGCCAGAATACCGGTGTTGCCTTCCTTGATCGCTTTCTGCGCGTCGTTGGCGTCCTTGTGCTCAACGATGGCAGTCACCTGGCCTTGCTCGTCACGCACGATGCGGCCATAGCCGGTCGGGTCGTCGAGCGTGACCGTAAGCAGGCCCAGCTGCTGGTCATTGGCCTTGGCCAACAGACGTTGCAGGGTCTCCACTTCGATCAACGGTACATCGCCGTACAGCACCAGCACGGTGTCGGCGGTGACGGCTGGCAGTGCCTGGGCAACCGCATGGCCGGTACCCAACTGTTTTTCCTGCATGACGAAATTCAGGTCGTCAGCGGCCAGGCGCTCGCGTACCAGCTCGGCACCATGACCAATGACCACGTGAATACCTTGTGGCTGTAGTTGGCGCGCGCTGTGGATAACATGGCCGAGCATGGAGTTGCCGGCTACCGGGTGCAGCACCTTGGGCAGCGCCGAGCGCATGCGGGTACCTTGGCCGGCGGCGAGGATAACGATATCGAGTGACATTACTGGCTACCAATCCTGGGCGGTCAGTGAAATGACCGGGGGAGAAATCAGAAAAAGAAAAAGGGTAGCCGAGGCTACCCTTTTACTCAATCGCAACAGAAGTCATCAGCCGGGGCCGATTACTTGCCTTTGCGCATTTGCTGGACGGTACGCAGCTGGGCTGCGGCCTCTGCCAGACGTGCGGCGGCGGCACCGTAGTCGAAGTCCGCGCCTTTCAGATTCAGGGCGTTCTCGGCAGCCTTGAGGGCTTCCTGAGCCTGAGCTTCATCCAGGTCTGCAGCACGTTGCACGGTATCGGCAAGCACCTTGACCATGTTCGGCTGAACCTCGAGGAAACCACCAGAGATGTAGAACACCTCTTGGGCGCCACCCTGCTTGGTCAGCGTAATCGGACCTGGCTTCAGATTGGTGATCAGCGGCGCGTGGCCTGGAGCGATACCAAGATCACCCAGGTTACCGTGCGCAACCACCATCTCGACCAGACCGGAGAAAATTTCTCCTTCCGCGCTGACGATATCGCAATGGACTGTCATAGCCATCTGCTTGCCTCAACCTGATAGCGCCCCTTGCGGGGCGCAGGAATTACAGTTTCTTGGCTTTCTCGATCGCTTCGTCGATGCTGCCGACCATGTAGAACGCTTGTTCTGGCAGGTGGTCGTAGTCACCTTTGAGGATGCCGCTGAAGCCAGCGATGGTGTCTTTCAGGGAAACGTACTTGCCTGGCGAACCGGTGAAGACTTCGGCCACGAAGAACGGCTGCGACAGGAAGCGCTGGATCTTACGAGCGCGGGCTACCAGTTGCTTGTCGGTCTCGGACAGTTCGTCCATACCCAGGATCGCAATGATGTCCTTCAGCTCTTTGTAGCGCTGCAGAACATACTGAACGCCACGAGCGGTGTCGTAGTGCTCGTTGCCGATCACGTTCGGGTCCAGCTGGCGCGAAGTCGAGTCCAGTGGATCGACCGCTGGGTAGATACCCAGGGAGGCGATGTCACGGGACAGAACGACGGTGGCGTCCAAGTGGGCGAAGGTGGTCGCCGGCGACGGGTCGGTCAAGTCGTCCGCAGGTACGTATACGGCCTGGACGGAGGTGATCGAACCTTCCTTGGTGGAGGTGATGCGCTCTTGCAGAACGCCCATCTCTTCAGCCAGGGTCGGCTGGTAACCTACTGCCGAAGGCATACGGCCCAGCAGTGCGGATACTTCGGTACCGGCCAGGGTGTAACGATAGATGTTGTCGACGAACAGCAGAACGTCGTTACCTTCGTCACGGAATTTCTCAGCCATGGTCAGGCCGGTCAGCGCTACGCGCAGACGGTTTCCTGGTGGCTCGTTCATCTGACCGTAGACCAGTGCTACTTTGTCGAGAACGTTGGAGTCCTTCATCTCGTGGTAGAAGTCGTTACCCTCACGAGTACGCTCACCCACACCAGCGAACACGGAGTAACCGCTGTGTTCCATGGCGATGTTACGGATCAGTTCCATCATGTTTACGGTCTTGCCGACACCGGCACCACCGAACAGACCAACTTTACCACCCTTGGCGAACGGGCAAACCAGGTCGATAACCTTGATGCCGGTTTCCAGCAGGTCGTTGCCGCCTGCCTGGTCAGCGAACGAAGGCGCTGGCTGGTGGATACCGCGACGCTCTTCTTCACCGATCGGGCCGGCTTCGTCGATCGGGTTGCCCAGTACGTCCATGATACGGCCCAGGGTGGCCTTACCAACAGGAACGGAAATGGCAGCGCCGGAGTCAACGACTTCCAGACCGCGCTTCAGGCCTTCGGTGGAGCCCATCGCAATGGTACGAACCACGCCGTCGCCCAGCTGCTGCTGAACTTCCAGGGTGGTTTCCGCGCCTTGTACTTTCAGCGCGTTGTATACACTCGGCACGACATCACGTGGGAATTCCACGTCGATGACGGCGCCGATGATTTGAACGATACGTCCGCTACTCATAGCTGGATCCTCTGAATTTTTGAACCGTTAAACCGCGGCAGCGCCGCCGACGATTTCCGAGATCTCCTGGGTGATCGCAGCCTGACGCGCCTTGTTGTAGATCAACTGAAGCTCTTTGATCAAATCACCGGCGTTGTCTGTGGCGTTCTTCATGGCGATCATCCGGGCCGCTTGTTCAGCAGCGTTGTTCTCGACCACCGCCTGGTATACCTGCGACTCCACGTAACGCACCATCAAGCCGTCCAGCAGCTCTTTTGCGTCGGGTTCGTACAGGTAATCCCAGTGATGCTTGAGATCCTGATCCGGGGTTGCCACCAACGGTACCAATTGCTCGACCGTTGGCTTCTGGGTCATGGTGTTGATGAACTTGTTCGAAACCACGGAGAGGCGATCGATACGGCCGTCCAGGTAGGCGTCCAGCATCACTTTGACGGAGCCGATCAGATCGTTGATCGATGGCTCTTCGCCCAAGTGGCTGATCGCTGCTACGACGTTGCCGCCAAAGATGCGGAAGAAAGTCGCACCCTTGCTGCCGATCACGCACAGGTCGATTTCCACGCCCTGTTCGCGGTTTGCGCTCATGTCCTTGACCAGGGCCTTGAACAGGTTGGTATTCAAGCCACCGCACAGACCACGGTCACTGCTCACCACGATATAACCGGCGCGCTTTACAGGGCGCTCGATCATGAACGGGTGGCGGTATTCCGGGTTGGCGTTGGCCAGATGACCGATCACCTGGCGGATACGCTCCGCGTAAGGACGGCTAGCAGCCATGCGCATTTGTGCCCTGCGCATCTTGCTGACCGCCACTTTCTCCATGGCGCTGGTAATTTTTTGCGTGCTTTTGATGCTCGCAATCTTACTGCGAATCTCTTTTGCGCCTGCCATGTATCACCTATCAGGTTAGCAAGCGGGGGCCAGGGCCCCCGCTGCGGCTTACCAGGTCTGGGTGGCCTTGAACTTCTCGATACCGGCTTTCAGGCCTGCGTCGATTTCGTCGTTGAAGTCACCCTTCACGTTGATCTTCGCCATCAGTTCAGCGTGATCACGGTTGAAGAAGGCGATCAGAGCTTGCTCGAAGCTGCCGATCTTGGAGACTTCTACGTCGGTCAGGAAGCCACGCTCAGCGGCATACAGCGACAGGGCCATGTCCGCGATGGACATCGGCGCGTACTGCTTCTGCTTCATCAGCTCGGTAACGCGCTGACCATGCTCCAGCTGCTTGCGGGTCGCTTCGTCCAGATCGGACGCGAACTGGGCGAATGCAGCCAGTTCACGGTACTGAGCCAGCGCGGTACGAATACCACCGGACAGCTTCTTGATGATCTTGGTCTGAGCGGCACCACCTACGCGGGATACCGAAACACCGGCGTTCACTGCAGGGCGGATGCCCGAGTTGAACATGGCCGATTCCAGGAAGATCTGACCGTCGGTGATGGAAATCACGTTGGTCGGAACGAACGCGGAAACGTCGCCAGCCTGGGTTTCGATGATCGGCAGAGCGGTCAGGGAACCGGTTTTGCCAGTGACAGCACCGTTGGTGAACTTCTCGACGTACTCTTCCGAAACGCGCGATGCACGCTCCAGCAGACGGGAGTGGAGATAGAACACGTCGCCTGGGTACGCTTCACGTCCTGGTGGACGGCGCAGCAGCAGGGAGATCTGACGGTAGGCAACGGCCTGCTTGGACAGGTCATCGTAAACGATCAGAGCGTCTTCACCGCGGTCACGGAAGAACTCGCCCATGGTGCAACCGGCGTATGGCGCCAGGAATTGCAGTGCGGCGGATTCCGATGCACTGGCAACCACCACGATGGTGTTGGCCAGGGCGCCGTTTTCTTCCAGCTTGCGAACGATGTTGGCAACGGTGGAACGCTTCTGGCCGACAGCTACATAAACACAGAAAATACCGGAGTCTTTCTGGTTGATGATGGCGTCGATGGCCATGGCGGTCTTGCCGATCTGACGGTCGCCAATGATCAGCTCACGCTGGCCACGGCCGACAGGGATCATGGCGTCGACGGATTTGTAGCCAGTCTGTACAGGCTGGTCTACCGACTTACGCCAGATCACGCCTGGAGCAACTTTTTCGACCGCGTCGGTCTGGGTGTTGCCCAGAGGACCTTTGCCGTCGATCGGGTTGCCCAGTGCGTCGACGACGCGACCCAGCAGTTCCTTACCAACCGGAACTTCCAGGATGCGGCCGGTGCACTTGGCGCTCATGCCTTCGGCGAGGGTGTCGTAGGCACCCAGGATCACTGCACCTACGGAGTCTTGCTCCAGGTTCAGTGCCATGCCGTAGACGCCGCCCGGGAACTCGATCATTTCGCCGTACATGACGTCGGCCAGACCGTGGATCCGCACGATACCGTCGGAAACCGAAACGACGGTACCTTCGTTACGGGCTTGGGAGCTCACATCGAGGTTGTCGATGCGGCCCTTGATGATTTCACTAATTTCGGAAGGATTGAGTTGCTGCATTGCTCTGCTGCCCCTTCAAACTCAAGATTTCAATGCTTCGGCCAGTTTCGCGATTTTGCCGCGAACAGAGCCATCGATTACCAGGTCACCAGCGCGGATGACGACGCCGCCAATCAGGCTGGCATCCTCCGACGCGTGCAGGCGCACTTCCTGGCCTAACCGTGCACTGAGAACCTTGGCGAGTTTGTCTTGCTGTTCTTGGTTCAACGCGAAGGCACTGGTGACTTCCACGTCCACGGATTTCTCTTGCTCGGCCTTGTACAGGTCGAACAGAGCGGCAATCTCCGGCAGAAGCAGGAGACGGTCGTTTTCCGCGGCAACATGAATGAAATTCTGTGCCTGTGCATTGAACTTGTCACCGCACACGTCAATGAACGTGGCGGCCTTTTCTGCGCTCGTCAGTCGCGGGGCCTTGAGCAGGCGCTGCATGGTGTCGTCTTGCGACACTGCAGCAGCCAGGCCGAGCATGGCTGACCAATTGGCCAGTTGCTGATGGGCCTGGGCATGCTCAAAGGCAGCCTTAGCGTAAGGTCGGGCCAACGTGGTCAGTTCTGCCATGATCGCCCTCGCTTAAATTTCAGCGGCCAGTTTGTTAACCAGCTCCGCATGCGCGTTTTGATCGATTGTGGCGCCAAGGATCTTTTCAGCACCGCCAACAGCCAGAGCACCCACTTGGGCACGCAGGGCGTCTTTAGCGCTGTTCAGTTCCTGTTCGATCTCGGCCAGAGCCTGAGCCTTCACACGGTCAGCTTCGACGCGGGCCTGTTCACGGGCTTCCTCGACAAGCTGAGCAGCGCGTTTCTTGCTTTGCTCAATGATTTCGGCTGCCTGTGCTTTAGCTTCACGCAGTTGCTGACCCGCTTTCTCTTGGGCCAGCTCCAGGTCGCGAGCTGCGCGGTTGGCAGCGTCCAAGCCGTCGGCAATCTTCTTTTGGCGCTCTTGCAGGGCAGTGATGACCGGAGGCCATACATACTTCATGCAGAAGAGTACAAAAATCAGGAAAGCAACGGATTGGCCAATCAGGGTTGCATTAATGTTCACGCCAACACCTCGCTCGGTCTTAATTCATACAGCCATCAACTCGTGGTGACGAGTGATTAGCCGGCGATCTGACCAACGAACGGATTCGCGAAGGTGAAGAACAGAGCGATACCAACACCGATCATGGTTACGGCGTCGAGCAGACCGGCAACGATGAACATTTTAACCTGCAGCATCGGAACCATTTCTGGTTGACGAGCAGCGCCTTCCAGGAATTTGCCGCCCAGCAGGCCGAAACCAATGGCGGTACCCAGAGCACCCAGGCCGATCAGCAGAGCAACAGCGATAGCGGTCAGACCAACTACAGTTTCCATCTTTCCTCCCGACTTTTACGTCGTATTGGTTAGGTTTTTAGTTTGAAGCGGTAAAACAAATCGTTTGGTACAGCATGCCCTTGCGGACTTTTTAAGCCCTCCCCCCGAACGGGCGGGGAAGGCTATCAGACACGCCAGGCGGTCTTAATGGTTATCTTCGTGCGCCATCGACAGGTAGACGATGGTCAGCATCATGAAGATGAAAGCTTGCAGGGTGATGATCAGGATGTGGAACACAGCCCACGCCCATTGCAGCACCACACCCAGGCCGCTGAGCCACAGCAGGCCGGAGCCGAACATGACAGCGATCAGGATGAACACCAGTTCGCCGGCATACATGTTGCCGAACAGACGCAGTGCCAGCGAGATCGGCTTGGCGATCAGGGTGACGAATTCCAGCAGGAAGTTGACCGGAATCAGCAGGATCTGCACGAAGATGTTCTTGCTGCCGAACGGGTGCAGGGTCAGCTCACCGATGAAGCCACCCAGGCCCTTGACCTTGATGCTGTAGAAGATGATCAGGGCGAACACGCTGAAGGCCATGGCCAGGGTCGCGTTCGGGTCGGTGGTCGACACGGCGCGGAACGGAATGTGCGGATCACCGGAGATCAGGATGGCCAGCTGAGGAATCCAGTCGACCGGTACCAGGTCGACGGCATTCATCAGGAATACCCAGACGAAGATGGTCAGCGCCAGCGGTGCGATTACCGGGCTACGGCCGTGGAAGGAGTCCTTCACGCTGCCGTTGACGAAATCGACCATCACTTCCACGAAGTTCTGCAGACCGCCAGGCTGGCCGGAAGTCGCCTTCTTTGCCGCCATGCGGAAAATGAACAGGAAGATCAGACCCAGCGCGACGGACCAACCCAGGGTGTCCAGGTGGAACGCCCAGAAGCCCATTGCCTTGGCTTCTGCAGCCGAATGGGCAAAGCCCCAGCTGCCGTCTGGTAGTTGACCGTAGGTCAGGTTCTGCAAGTGGTGCTGGATATAGCCCGAAGCGGTTTCTGCTGCCATGGTTGCCTCAAACGCCCTAAGGTCTCGAAAGTCTTTTATTCATCAGCAGGGGCGCGAACCAGCTGACCAAAAGGGTCAACACGAAGACGCCGAATACTGCTAACGGCGCCAGTGGCTTCACTCCTGCGAAGGTCAGTGCAAAAAGCACTGCCGTCAAAATCATCTTGCCTGCCTCGCCAGCGTAAAACGACTTGACGATGGCTTGTGCTGCCCGAGCTCCGCTGAAGCCAAAAGCCTTCCAGGCGAAATACACATTGGGCAGCCACGCAATCAAACCTCCGCAAAGGCCTGAATATCCACTGACCGCCCCTTTCCACTGCCACAACACCAGGGTTGCCAGCAGCAGTACGACGAATTGAGCCAGCAGTACCGGAAAAACCGCCCAGCGATGGAAAGGCAGGCGGTTTGGCGTGCGGATTTCCATCACAACTGCTCCTCGGAAGTCGACCAACAAGTCAGCTATGACTTGGCATAATTTGTGCCGACAAAATGCGCGCAGAGTATAGGGGTGGATTAACCCCTATTCAACTCTTCGTAGTGATTTCCGACTGCGCGCTACAACAGGAATTGTTTCAGCGGATGTGAGCAAGCACGCCTTGCAACTCGTCAAGCGAGTTGTAACGAATAACCAACTGACCTTTGCCCTTGTTGCCATGACGGATCTGAACGGCCGAGCCCAGGCGCTCTGCGAGCCGCTGTTCAAGGCGTGCGATATCCGGATCAGGTTTGCTCGGTTCGACCGGATCAGGCTTGTCACTGAGCCACTGGCGAACCAGTGCCTCGGTCTGGCGCACGGTGAGACCACGTGCGACAACATGACGCGCCCCCTCCTCCTGACGGTTCTCGTCCAGACCGAGCAATGCGCGTGCGTGACCCATCTCCAGGTCACCGTGGGCGAGCATGGTCTTGATCGCCTCAGGCAAGGTGATCAGGCGCAGCAGGTTGGCCACGGTTACCCGCGACTTGCCCACGGCATCAGCCACCTGTTGCTGGGTGAGCTCGAACTCCTGCTGCAGACGCTGCAGGGCCATGGCCTCTTCCAGCGGGTTGAGGTCTTCGCGCTGGATGTTCTCGATCAGCGCCATGGCAATGGCGGCTTCATCGGGCACTTCGCGGACCATGGCCGGGATCGTGTCCAGGCCGGCCTGCTGGGTCGCGCGCCAGCGGCGCTCACCGGCGATGATCTCGTAGCGGTTTTCGCCAATCGGGCGGACCACGATCGGTTGCATCACGCCATGGCTGCGAATCGAGTGCGCGAGCTCTTCCAGCGCCTCCGGGTCCATGTCCCGGCGCGGCTGGTACTTGCCACGCTGGATCAGCTCGACCGGCAGGTGTTGCAGTTCTTTCTGGTCGATCTTCACAGCCTGCTCTTCGAGCGCGCTGACGGAAGGACCACTGAGCAGTGCATCCAACCCACGTCCGAGACCCCGTTTCTTGACGGCCATACGGATTCCTTAAGTTGTTTGTGCAGTGCGTGATTGACGGCGTTGACGGCGAACCAGTTCCCCAGCCAGGGCCAGATAGGCCAGCGCGCCGCGCGATTGCTTGTCGTAAGCCAGGGCCGGCATGCCGAAGCTAGGGGCCTCGGCCAGGCGAATATTGCGCGGAATGACCGTGTCGTACAGCTGCGGGCCAAAGTGCTCCTTCAGCTGCGCCGAAACATCGTTGTTCAGGCTCAGGCGAGGATCGTACATGGTCCGCAGCAGGCCCTCGATCTTCAGCTCCGGATTCAACCGGGCGGCGATGCGCTTGATGTTATCCACAAGGTCGCTGAGACCTTCGAGTGCGTAGTACTCGCACTGCATGGGGATGATCACGCCATCGGAAGCGACCAGGGCGTTGAGCGTGAGCATCGACAGTGACGGCGGGCAGTCGATGAGGATGAAGTCGTAGTTCTCGCGGATTGGCGCCAGGGCGTTGCGCAGACGGCTCTCCTTGACCTGCATTTCCAGCAGCACCACCTCGGCGGCGGTCAGGTCGCGGTTGGCCGGCAGCAACTGGAACCCACCATGCTCGGAGTAATGCATGGCCTGGGCCAGGTCGCATTCCCCGATCAGCAGGTCGTAGACCGAGTGCTCGAGCTCGTGCTTGTCCACACCGCTGCCCATGGTGGCGTTGCCCTGCGGATCGAGGTCGATCAGCAGCACACGACGCTTGGTCGCGGCCAGCGAGGCGGCGAGATTGATACAGGTGGTGGTCTTGCCTACACCACCTTTCTGGTTCGCGATTGCGAATACCTTAGCCATTGATGCGCGTGTTCCCAGTCATGCCTTGCGGCGCAGTATCAGCAGATGGCGCTGGCCCTGGCAACCCGGAACGGTCAGGGCCTGTTCGCTTTCTACTGTGAAGTCTGCGGGCAATGCTACCAGTTCATCGGCAGGATGCAGCCCCTTCATTGCAAGCCATTGCGTCCCGGTGTCGCCCAGATGGCGGGTCCAGTTGGTGAAGTTCTCCATGCTGCTGAAGGCGCGGGAGATGATTCCGTCGAACGGCTGAGCCGGCTGGAAGGCTTCGACCCTGCTGTGGATAACCGTGAGGTTGTCCAGTTTGAGCTCCATTTTAACCTGGGTCAGGAAGCGGGTCTTCTTGCCGTTGGCGTCCAGCACCGTCACGCGCTTGTGCGGATGCAGGATAGCCAACGGAATACCCGGCATGCCACCGCCGCTGCCCACATCCAGCCAGTTGTCACGCTCGCTGTGGATAAACGACATGACGCTCAAGCTGTCGAGCAGATGGCGCGACACCATCTCGTCCGGGTCGCGCACCGCCGTAAGGTTGTAGGCTTTGTTCCATTTGATCAACAGGGCCAGGTAGCCAAGCAGTTTCTCGTGATGCTCGGCGCTCAGCTCGACACCGAGCTGGCGCGCGCCTGTGGACAACTCTTCAGCGTGTTGCGGGGTGACCAGGGAACTCAAGCGCTTTGCTCCAATTCGCGGCCAGCGCCGCGTTTTTTCAAGTAAATCAGCAACAGGGAAATCGCCGCCGGGGTCACGCCGGGAATGCGCGAAGCCTGGCCCAGGGTTTCCGGCCGGGTCTGACCCAGCTTGCCCTGGATCTCCTTGGACAAGCCAGAAATCGTCGAGTAATCGATATCCACAGGCAGGCGGGTGTCTTCACTGGCGCGCAAGCGAGCGATTTCATCCTGCTGGCGGTCGATGTAGCCCGCGTACTTGGTGCGGATCTCGACCTGCTCGGCGACCTGTGGATCGATCGCTTCACCGCCGGTCGCCTCGATCAGCCCGGCGTAGTCGATTTCCGGGCGCGCCAGCAGGTTGAGCAGGCTGTACTCGTGGCTGAGCGGCGTGCCGAACTTATCCACAATGGCCTGGCCTTGCTCGGTGTTCGGCCGAACCCAGGTCGACTTCAGGCGCTGTTCCTCACGCTCGATGCCGTCACGCTTGGCGCAGAAGGCGGCCCAGCGCTGGTCGTCGATCAGGCCCAGTTCACGGCCTTTCTCGGTCAGGCGCAGGTCGGCGTTGTCTTCGCGCAGGATCAGGCGGTACTCGGCACGCGAGGTGAACATGCGGTACGGCTCCTGGGTACCCAGGGTGATCAGGTCGTCGACCAGCACGCCGATGTACGCCTCGTCGCGGCGCGGGCACCAGCTGTCGCGGCCCTGTGCGCGCAGTGCGGCGTTGGTCCCGGCCAGCAGGCCCTGGGCACCGGCTTCTTCGTAACCGGTGGTGCCGTTGATCTGCCCGGCGAAGAACAGGCCGCCGATGACTTTGGTCTCGAGGCTGTACTTGAGGTCACGCGGGTCGAAGTAGTCGTACTCGATGGCGTAGCCCGGGCGGACGATGTGTGCGTTTTCCATGCCGCGGATCGAACGCACCAGCTCCAGCTGCACGTCGAACGGCAGCGAAGTGGAAATACCGTTGGGGTACAGCTCGTGAGTGTTCAGGCCTTCCGGCTCGATGAACACCTGGTGGCTTTCCTTGTCGGCGAAGCGGTGGATCTTGTCTTCGATCGATGGGCAGTAGCGCGGCCCGACGCCTTCGATCACACCTGAGTACATCGGCGAACGATCGAGGTTCGAGGCGATGATCTCGTGGGTACGCGCATTGGTATGGGTAATCCAGCAGCTCACCTGCCGTGGGTGCATTTCGGCATTGCCCATGAAGGACATGACCGGGATCGGGGTATCACCTGGCTGCTCGGTCATCACCGAGAAATCCACAGAGCGCCCATCGATGCGTGGCGGAGTGCCGGTTTTCAGGCGGCCGACGCGCAGCGGCAGTTCCCGCATGCGGTGGGCCAGGGCGATCGAGGGTGGATCACCGGCGCGACCACCGGAATGGTTTTGCAGGCCAATGTGGATAAGCCCGCCCAGGAAGGTACCGGTAGTCAGTACTACGGATTCTGCGAAGAAACGCAAACCCATCTGGGTAACTACGCCCTTGACCTGGTCCTGCTCGACGATCAGGTCGTCGCAGGACTGCTGGAATATCCACAGGTTCGGCTGGTTTTCCAGGATTTCACGCACCACCGCCTTGTAAATGGCGCGGTCGGCCTGTGCACGGGTGGCGCGTACCGCCGGGCCCTTGCGGTTGTTCAGAACGCGGAACTGGATGCCGCTCTTGTCGGTGGCCAGCGCCATGGCGCCGCCGAGGGCATCGATCTCTTTGACCAGATGGCTTTTGCCAATACCGCCGATGGCGGGGTTGCAGCTCATGTGACCGAGGGTTTCCACGTTATGGGTCAACAGCAGGGTTTTCACACCCATGCGTGCAGACGCAAGCGCAGCCTCGGTACCGGCATGGCCGCCGCCGATGACGATCACTTCAAAACGGGAAGGGAAATCCACCACGCACCTCGTGCCTGTTTTTGCGAATAGAGAAGGTAAGCCGACAAGTATAGGGACTTCACCCCCTTTAAAGAAACCGTCTGAGCAAATTTTGACCAGTCTGTGGATGAGTGGCAGACAACAGAAATCAACAAGAAGAAATTTATAAAAGCTTTGTTTTTATGTTTATTCTTATGCACAACGATATCTGTGGATAAAGCTCTGTAGGCCACGATTTGCGATGTGTAGAGAGAAATTAAACCCTGTGTCTGGAGTGCCATGAGGGCTATGGATAACGTCATTTAGCCTGTGGATGAAATGGCTATTTACCCACAGGCGGATTTTTCCTCAGAAAAAAAGCCTGCTTATCAACTGAGCTGAAGATGGGTTTTCCACAGGGCTCCTGAGCGCAGTTTTCAGGTTGTGGATGAAAAAATACTCAAGTTCACGACAGATGCGGACAAAGGCGACAGCCGGTTTTCCGCAAAAGCGTCGGCCCAGCCATAGAGATCTAGCGGTTGTAATGCCGTCTTCGCGGGCATGCCCGCTCCCACAGGTGCGCTGTTAACCTCACTGTGGTCACTTCCTGCAACGAATTTCAGGCAAAAAAAAGCCGCTCCCTAAGGAGCGGCGCTTGGCCGTGTCTGGCTGTGGATTACTTGCCGATGCAGAAGCTGGAGAAAATCCGCCCCAGCAGGTCATCCGAGCTGAATGCCCCGGTAATTTCCCCCAGGGCATGCTGTGCCTGGCGCAAGTCCTCTGCCAGCAGCTCTCCTGCGCCCGCCAAGGTCAACTGTGCGCGGCCGTGCTCCAGGTGCTCGCTGGCCTGGCGCAAGGCATCCAGGTGGCGCCGGCGGGCACTGAAGCCGCTCTCTGCCGTCTGTTCGTAACCCATGCAGGCCTTGAGATGGTCGCGCAGCAGTTGCAGCCCTGTGTCGTCGCCCTTGGCACTGAGGGTGATGGTCACATGGCCGTCATCGCACTGTTCCAGCGCTACCCGCTCACCACTCAGGTCGGCCTTGTTGCGAATCAGCGTGACCTTGGCCGGGTCCGGCCGCTGAGCGAGAAACTCGGGCCACAAGGCGAACGGGTCGCTGGCCTCGGGCGCGGTGGAGTCGACCACCAGCAACACACGATCGGCCTCGCCAATGGCCTTCAGGGCGCGTTCTACGCCGATCTTTTCCACATGGTCATCGGTATCACGCAAACCGGCGGTATCGACCACGTGCAGCGGCATACCGTCGATGTGGATATGTTCGCGCAGGATGTCCCGGGTGGTGCCGGCGATATCGGTGACAATGGCGGCTTCCCGACCAGCCAGCTGATTCAGCAGGCTCGACTTGCCGGCGTTCGGCCGCCCGGCGATGACCACCGTCATGCCGTCACGCAGCAAGGCACCCTGCCCGGCCTCACGTTGCACGGTGGATAACTCGCCGCGCACTGCATCGAGCATCGACAGGACGTGGCCATCGGCGAGGAAATCGATCTCCTCTTCAGGGAAGTCGATTGCTGCCTCGACGTAGATGCGCAGGGCAATCAGCGCCTCGGTGAGGCTGTGCACACGCTTGGAGAATTCCCCTTGCAGCGAGCGCAGGGCGTTACGTGCCGCCTGGCTGGAGCTGGCCTCGATCAGGTCGGCAATGGCTTCGGCCTGGGCCAGGTCGAGCTTGTCGTTGAGGAACGCACGTTCGCTGAATTCACCCGGGCGGGCCAGGCGACAGCCAACTTGTACACAGCGCTGCAGCAGCATGTCCAGCACCACCGGGCCACCGTGGCCCTGGAGTTCGAGCACATCTTCGCCGGTGAACGAGTTTGGCCCTGGGAAGAACAACGCGATCCCTTCGTCCAGCACCAGCCCTTCATCGTCGCGGAACGGGCCGTAATGGGCATGGCGAGGGGTCAGCGTACGACCGGTGATCAACTGCCCGGCCTTGCTGGCCAAAGGGCCGGACAACCTGACAATACCCACACCACCGCGGCCTTGGGCGGTAGCGATGGCGGCGATGGTTTCACGCACAGTGTTCATGCTCGAAAGCCTCTACGACAAAAACGACAGATAGCAAAAACGCCCCACTAGGGGGCGTTTTTTATTCACAGGCTAGCGTACTAGCCCGTCAAGCAGCAGCTTTTTTGGTGGCTGCTTCGATACGGCGAGTGATGTACCACTGCTGCGAAATCGACAGGCAGTTGTTCACAACCCAGTACAGCACCAGACCAGCCGGGAACCACAGGAAGAAGAAGGTGAAGATGATCGGCATCATTTTCATCACCTTGGCCTGCATCGGATCCGGCGGCGTCGGGTTCAGGCGCTGCTGGATGAACATGGTGGCGCCCATGATGATCGGCAGGATGAAGAACGGATCCTTGATCGACAGGTCGGTAATCCACAGCATCCATGGGGCCTGGCGCATTTCTACGCTTTCCAGCAGTACCCAGTACAGGGCCAGGAATACCGGCATCTGCACCAGGATCGGCAGGCAGCCGCCCAGCGGGTTGATCTTCTCTTTCTTGTACAGCTCCATCATCGCCTGGGACATCTTCTGGCGATCGTCACCGAAGCGTTCCTTCAGCGCGGCAAGCTTGGGCGCAACAGCACGCATGCGCGCCATGGAGCGGTAGCTGGCAGCCGACAGCGGGAAGAACAGGCCTTTGATCAGCATGGTCAGCACGATGATGGACCAGCCCCAGTTACCCAGCAGGCTGTGGATATGTTGCAGCAGCCAGAAGATCGGCTGGGCGATGAACCACAGGAAGCCGTAGTCGACGGTCAGTTCCAGGCCTGGGGACAACTCTTTGAGCTTGGACTGGATCTTCGGGCCGGCGTACAGCATGGCGCTGGTTTCGACCTTGCCACCCGCAGGGACGCTGAGGGCTGGGCCGGTGTAGCCGATGATGTAGTTGCCCTGGCTGTCCTTGCGGGTCTGGACAACGTTGTTGTCCGACTTGGCCGGAATCCAGGCGGTCACGAAGTAGTGCTGCAGCCAGGCAACCCAGCCGCCGGACACATTTTCTTTCAAACTACCTTTGTCGATGTCCTTCATCGAGACCTTTTTGTAGGGCTCGGAAGCTGTCCACAGGGCTGCGCCCAGGTAGGTGGCGGTGCCAGTGGCAGTGCTCGAGGACGGATCGCCGCTGGCGTCACGCTTGAGCTGGGCAAACATGTTGCCGCTCCAGGCCTGGTCGCTCTGGTTGTCGATCAGGTAGCTGACATTCAGGTCGTACTCACCGCGCTTGAAGCTGAAGCGCTTGATGTAGTTGACACCGTTGTCGCTGAACTTCAGGTCGACCACCAGTTGTTCTTGGCCGTCGGCCAGCTGGTAGCTCTTCTGTTCGGCGGCATACAGCGGACGGCCGCTGGCGCGGGCATCCGGGCCGTTGGCACCGGTCAGGCCGCTTTGTGCCAGGTAGACACGCTCACCACCATTGTCGAACAACTGGAATGGAATGTTCGGGTGGTCTTGACGGCGTGGGTACTTCGGCAGGTTCAACTGGACGATGTCACCACCGACCGGATCGATAGCCAGTTCCAGGACGTCGGTCTTGACGCGGATCAGGTCCTTGCTGAGTGCGACCGGTGCCAGTTCGGCAGCACTCGATTCGGCGTTGGCGCTTGGTACATCGGCGCTGGCGCCGTTGTTACCGGCCGGCACGCCATCAGGCAAACCCGGAGCAACAGTGCTGGCAGCAGTATTCTGAGTCGGCAGGGCAGCTTGGCCGTAGTCATCGTTCCACTTCAGGACCATGACGTAGGACACGACTGCCAGCGCGGCGATCAGGATCGTGCGTTTAATATCCATGATTACTCGGCTATCGAAGAAGTTCGGGAGGAAGGAGCGGGTGGAACGGGGTCGAAACCGCCGTCATTCCACGGATGACAACGCCCCAGGCGACGAACGGCCAGCCACCCACCACGCCAGAGGCCATGGTTTTCGATGGCTTCATAAGCGTAACAGGAGCAACTGGGGAAAAAACGACAGTGACTGGCCATCAGAGGACTAATGGCGTAACGGTAAAACTGGATCGGAACGAGTGCCAGTTTACGCATCTTGGCTGTCTACCCCTGCGGAATTGGCGGTGACTGCTGGTGTTGGCCGGCTGCGTGCCAGGCGTTTCCAGAGCTTGCCAAAGTGTTGGTGCAATTCCGGGTTTTCTATCTCACCCAATCCCTTGCGCGCGACGATCACGATGTCCAACCCGGCAAGCGATTGCTGGTTCAGACGAAAGGAATCGCGCATCAAGCGCTTGAGGCGGTTGCGTTGAACGGCGAGCTTGACGCTCTTCTTGCCAATCACCAGGCCGAGACGTGGGTGATCGAGACCGTTCTCGCGAGCAAGGATCAGCAGGTTTTTCCCTGGAACCTTGCCGGTTGGGGAGTCGAAGACCGCTTTGAAGTGTCGGGGTGTAAGCAGTCGCTTTTCCCGACTGAAGTCCTGACTCACCACCTGTGCCGAAAAATCAAATGGCCAGACGCTTACGGCCTTTGGCACGACGACGCGACAGAACAGCACGGCCGTTCTTGGTAGCCATACGGGCACGGAAACCGTGGGTGCGGGCGCGCTTGATGGTGCTTGGTTGGAAAGTACGTTTCATGGCGTGTTACCTGGTTTGTCGACGACGGGCCGGGATGGCCCCCTTTTTAAGAGACCGGCGATTCTAGAGAAAGCAAGCCCGTAGGTCAATTTCCAACCAGCTATTCCCTATAGGCCGTGTGATGGACGGTGCCTGCTCGTTCATCCTCAAGGGGGTGGTTGATCGGACACACGAATTGGGGACAACATGAAAAAAAAGAAGAGACATATAAAAAGCTTTTCTGAATAACTTATAAATCTTAGGTGGATAACCTTCTGTGGATAACCTTCTGTAGGCCAGTAAATACGAGCTGTACAGAGTTTTAAAACCTTGTTCTCAACCGGTGCTGCGCTTGTTTCCATCGTGGTCGAAACCTGTGGATTAAAATGGCGCTTATCCACAGATGAGTTATCAACAGATCTGGACCCAGGGTTGTGCATAGCCCTCATGGTCGTTTATCCACAGGGCTTATTCACAGTGAGGCAAAGCCTTTTTGGTCGATAAATGGCTGTTTTGTCATGGTTCCTAACGTGTCCACATGTGGATAACTGAACGCTCGACCGGTACAATGGCGGTTTGCTTTTGCCTCATCCGGCTTTCAAACTCAGGGGATATCCGTGTCAGTGGAACTTTGGCAGCAGTGCGTGGAGCTTCTGCGCGATGAACTGCCTGCCCAGCAATTCAACACCTGGATCCGTCCGCTACAGGTCGAAGCCGAAGGCGACGAGTTGCGCGTCTATGCGCCTAACCGTTTCGTTCTCGATTGGGTCAATGAAAAGTACCTGAGCCGCTTGCTCGAGCTGTTGGGTGAGAACGGCAGCGGCATTGCGCCTGCCCTTTCCTTATTAATAGGCAGCCGGCGCAGCTCGGCCCCACGTGCCGCGCCCAACGCGCCTGTCAGCGCCGCGGTAGCCGCTTCGCTGGCGCAGACCCGGTCGCAGAGCCAGGCACAAAAGCCAGTGCCGGTAGCGGCAGCGGTCGAACCCGTTGCTGTCACGGCCACCGAGCCTGTACTGGTCAATGAATTGGCAGAGCCGTCCTCGCGTGACAGCTTTGATGCCATGGTCGAGCCTGTGTCGGCGCCAGCCAGCAATGCCCGGACCGAACAGCGCACCGTCCAGGTAGAAGGTGCGCTCAAGCACACCAGCTACCTGAATCGCACTTTCACCTTCGACACCTTCGTCGAAGGTAAGTCGAACCAGCTGGCGCGCGCGGCTGCCTGGCAGGTGGCTGATAACCCCAAGCATGGCTATAACCCGCTGTTCCTGTACGGCGGCGTTGGCCTGGGTAAAACCCACCTTATGCATGCTGTGGGTAACCACCTGCTGAGGAAGAACCCGAACGCCAAAGTCGTGTACCTGCACTCCGAGCGCTTCGTCGCAGACATGGTCAAGGCGCTGCAGCTCAACGCCATCAACGAGTTCAAGCGCTTCTACCGTTCGGTGGATGCGTTGCTGATCGACGATATCCAGTTCTTTGCACGCAAAGAGCGCTCGCAGGAAGAGTTTTTCCACACCTTCAATGCCCTGCTTGAGGGCGGCCAGCAGGTAATTCTGACCTCTGACCGTTACCCCAAGGAAATCGAAGGCCTGGAGGAGCGCCTGAAGTCGCGCTTTGGTTGGGGGCTGACGGTGGCAGTCGAGCCACCAGAGCTGGAAACCCGCGTAGCGATCCTGATGAAAAAGGCCGACCAGGCCAAGGTCGAGCTGCCACACGATGCGGCCTTCTTCATCGCCCAGCGCATTCGCTCCAACGTACGTGAGCTGGAGGGTGCACTGAAGCGGGTGATTGCCCACTCGCACTTCATGGGCCGCGATATCACCATCGAGCTGATCCGTGAGTCGCTGAAAGACCTGCTGGCGCTGCAAGATAAACTGGTCAGTGTGGATAACATTCAGCGCACCGTTGCCGAGTACTACAAGATCAAGATCTCTGATCTGTTGTCCAAGCGTCGTTCGCGTTCTGTCGCGCGTCCACGTCAGGTGGCCATGGCCCTGTCCAAGGAGCTGACCAACCACAGCCTGCCGGAAATCGGCGACATGTTCGGTGGTCGCGACCATACGACCGTGCTGCACGCCTGCCGCAAGATCAACGAATTGAAGGAATCCGACGCGGACATCCGCGAGGACTACAAGAACCTGCTGCGGACGCTGACGACCTGATGGCCGTCTGCGCAGCTAATTGAAGGCAAGGGACTAGACCATGCATTTCACCATTCAACGCGAAGCCCTGTTGAAACCCCTGCAACTGGTCGCCGGTGTCGTAGAGCGCCGTCAGACCTTGCCGGTCCTGTCCAATGTATTGCTGGTCGTGCAAGGCCAGCAGCTGTCGTTGACCGGTACCGACCTGGAAGTCGAACTGGTAGGCCGCGTACAACTGGAAGAGCCGGCCGAGCCTGGCGAAATCACTGTGCCGGCGCGCAAGCTGATGGACATTTGTAAAAGTCTGCCGAACGACGCCCTGATCGATATCAAGGTCGACGAGCAGAAACTGTTGCTGAAGGCCGGTCGCAGCCGCTTCACCCTGTCGACCCTGCCAGCCAATGACTTCCCGACTGTGGAAGAAGGCCCGGGTTCGCTGACCTGCAACCTGGAACAGAGCAAGCTGCGCCGTCTGATCGAGCGCACCAGCTTTGCCATGGCCCAGCAGGATGTGCGCTACTACCTCAACGGCATGCTGCTCGAGGTTTCTCGGAACACCCTGCGCGCAGTTTCCACTGACGGCCACCGCCTGGCGCTGTGCTCCATGACCGCGCCGATCGAGCAGGAAGATCGCCATCAGGTCATCGTGCCGCGCAAAGGTATCCTGGAGCTGGCGCGTCTGCTGACCGACCCCGAAGGCATGGTCAGCATTGTCCTGGGCCAACACCACATCCGCGCCACGACCGGTGAATTCACCTTCACCTCCAAGTTGGTGGACGGCAAGTTCCCGGACTACGAGCGTGTACTGCCCAAGGGCGGCGACAAGCTGGTGGTCGGCGACCGTCAGGCGCTGCGTGAAGCCTTCAGCCGCACGGCGATTCTTTCCAACGAAAAGTACCGCGGTATTCGCCTGCAACTGGCGGCTGGCCAACTGAAGATCCAGGCCAACAACCCCGAGCAGGAAGAAGCTGAAGAAGAGATCAGCGTGGACTACGAAGGTAGCTCGCTGGAAATCGGCTTCAACGTCAGCTACCTGCTGGACGTGCTAGGCGTGATGACTACCGAGCAAGTTCGTCTGATCCTTTCCGACTCCAACAGCAGTGCGCTGCTGCAGGAAGCTGGCAACGACGATTCTTCCTACGTTGTCATGCCGATGCGTCTGTAACCTGTAGCAGGCGCAATGTCCCTTCGACGGATCATGGTCACCGCGGTGCGCAACTTGCACCCGGTGACCCTCTCGCCCTCCCCCCGCATCAATATCCTTTACGGCGCCAACGGCAGTGGCAAGACCAGCGTGCTCGAGGCCGTGCACTTGCTTGGGCTGGCACGCTCATTTCGCAGCACCCGCCTGAACCCGGTCATCCAGTACGAACAGCCTGCCTGTACCGTGTTTGGCGAAGTGCAGTTGGCTGAAGGTGGCACCAGCAACCTGGGTGTCTCCCGAGAGCGGCAGGGAGAATTCACCATACGCATCGATGGGCAGAACGCACGGAGCGCCGCCCAGCTGGCGGAGTTGTTACCGCTGCAGCTCATCAACCCAGACAGTTTCCGGCTGTTGGAAGGTGCCCCGAAAATACGCCGCCAGTTTCTGGATTGGGGTGTGTTCCACGTGGAACCTCGCTTTTTGCCAGCCTGGCAACGGCTGCAGAAGGCGCTGCGGCAGCGGAACTCATGGTTGCGTCATGGTACACTTGACGCAGCTTCGCAAGCCGCCTGGGACCGGGAATTGTGCCTGGCCAGCGCGGAAATAGATGAATACCGTCGCAACTACATCAAGGCCTTGAAGCCCGTCTTCGAGCGAACCCTGAGCGAACTGGTCGAGCTGGACGGGTTGACCCTTAGCTACTACCGAGGCTGGGACAAGGACCGGGAACTGCAAGAAGTACTCGCATCCTCTCTCCTTCGCGATCAGCAGATGGGCCATACCCAGGCCGGTCCGCAGCGTGCTGATCTGCGTCTTCGTCTGGCTGCCAATAACGCGGCCGACATCCTGTCGCGTGGTCAGCAAAAGCTGGTGGTGTGCGCATTGCGCATTGCCCAAGGCCACCTCGTCAGCCAGGCTCGTCGCGGTAACTGTATTTATCTCGTGGATGACTTGCCGTCCGAACTGGACGACAAGCATCGCCGCGCGCTGTGCCGCTTGCTTGAAGAATTACGCTGCCAGGTGTTCATCACCTGTGTAGATCACGAATTACTGAGGGAAGGCTGGCAGACGGAAACGCCAGTTGCTTTGTTCCACGTGGAACAAGGCCGTATCACCCAGACCCACGACCATCGGGAGTGAAGGCATGAGCGAAAATCAAACGTACGACTCCTCCAGCATCAAGGTGCTGAAAGGTTTGGATGCCGTACGCAAGCGTCCCGGCATGTACATTGGCGACACCGATGATGGTAGCGGCCTGCACCACATGGTCTTCGAGGTGGTCGACAACTCGATCGACGAAGCCCTCGCCGGTCACTGCGATGACATCACCGTCATCATCCACACGGACGAATCCATTAGTGTGCGCGACAACGGTCGCGGCATTCCGGTCGACGTGCATAAAGAAGAAGGCGTTTCCGCAGCTGAGGTCATCATGACCGTACTGCACGCCGGCGGTAAGTTCGACGATAACTCCTACAAGGTATCCGGCGGCCTGCACGGCGTGGGTGTTTCTGTTGTGAACGCCTTGTCCGAGAAACTGGTACTGACCGTTCGCCGTAGCGGCAAGATCTGGGAACAGACCTACGTTCACGGGGTACCACAAGCGCCGATGGCGGTTGTCGGTGAAAGCGAAACCACCGGTACCCACATCCACTTCAAGCCGTCGGCTGAAACCTTCAAGAATATCCACTTCAGTTGGGACATCCTGGCCAAGCGTATCCGCGAGTTGTCGTTCCTCAACTCGGGCGTTGGCATTCTGCTGAAGGATGAGCGCAGCGGTAAGGAAGAGTTCTTCAAGTACGAAGGCGGCCTGCGTGCATTCGTCGAGTACCTGAATACCAACAAGACGCCGGTGAACTCCCAGGTGTTCCACTTCAACGTTCAGCGTGAAGATGGCGTGGGTGTGGAAGTCGCTCTGCAGTGGAACGACAGCTTCAACGAAAACCTGCTGTGCTTCACCAACAACATTCCACAGCGCGACGGTGGTACACACTTGGTGGGCTTCCGTTCTTCGCTGACCCGCAGCCTGAACAGCTACATCGAACAGGAAGGCCTGGCCAAGAAGAACAAGGTGGCGACCACGGGTGACGACGCTCGTGAAGGCCTGACCGCGATCATTTCGGTAAAGGTTCCGGACCCCAAGTTCAGTTCGCAGACCAAAGACAAGCTGGTCTCCTCGGAGGTGAAAACCGCCGTGGAACAGGAGATGAACAAGTACTTCTCCGACTTCCTGCTGGAGAACCCGAACGAGGCCAAGGCCGTCGTTGGCAAGATGATCGACGCAGCTCGTGCGCGTGAAGCGGCACGTAAAGCCCGTGAGATGACTCGCCGCAAAGGTGCGCTGGATATCGCCGGCCTGCCAGGCAAGTTGGCAGACTGCCAGGAGAAGGACCCTGCCCTTTCCGAACTGTACCTGGTGGAGGGTGACTCCGCAGGTGGCTCGGCCAAGCAAGGTCGTAACCGTCGTACCCAGGCGATCTTGCCGCTGAAGGGTAAAATCCTCAACGTCGAGAAAGCACGCTTCGACAAGATGATCTCGTCCCAGGAAGTGGGCACGCTGATCACTGCGCTTGGCTGCGGTATCGGCCGCGAAGAGTACAACATCGACAAGCTGCGTTATCACAACATCATCATCATGACCGATGCTGACGTGGACGGTTCGCACATCCGTACCCTGCTGCTGACCTTCTTCTTCCGTCAGTTGCCGGAGCTGGTCGAGCGCGGCTACATCTACATTGCCCAGCCTCCACTGTACAAGGTGAAAAAAGGTAAGCAGGAGCAGTACATCAAGGACGACGAGGCCATGGAAGAATACATGACCCAGTCGGCCCTGGAGGACGCAAGCCTGCACCTGGACGAGTCGGCCCCAGCGGTTTCTGGCGTGCAGCTGGAAAGCCTGGTGAACGAATTCCGTAGCGTCATGAAGACCCTCAAGCGCCTGTCGCGTTTGTATCCGGAAGAGCTGACCGAGCACTTCGTCTACCTGCCTGAGGTGACCCTGGAGCAGTTGGGTGACCACGCAGTGATGCAAGCCTGGCTGGCCAAGCTGCAGGAGCGTCTGAACTCCAGCCAGAAGTCTGGCCTGGCTTACAACGCCAGCCTGCGTGAAGACAAAGAGCGCAACGTGTGGCTGCCGGAAGTGGAAATCACCTCCCACGGCCTGGCCAGCTACATCACGTTCAACCGTGACTTCTTTGGCAGCAATGACTACCGGACCGTCGTCAACATCGGTGCCAAGCTCTCCAGCCTTTTGGGTGAAGGTGCTTACGTACAACGTGGTGAACGTCGCAAGGCAATCGTCGAGTTCAAGGAAGGCCTGGACTGGCTGATGAACGAGACCACCAAGCGTCATACCATCCAGCGATACAAAGGGTTGGGTGAGATGAACCCGGACCAGCTGTGGGAAACCACCATGGACCCGACCGTTCGCCGTATGCTCAAGGTCACCATCGAGGATGCAATCGCTGCTGACCAGATCTTCAACACCCTGATGGGTGATGCAGTCGAGCCGCGTCGTGAGTTCATCGAAAGCAACGCACTGTCGGTGTCCAACCTGGACTTCTGATCAGGTGTAATGCGCCAGACACTAAAAAGCCCGCTGATGCGGGCTTTTTAGTGTCTGCAAAAAATCAGTAACCGGTAAGAATGTTGACGATCCTGCCACTGGCGATCGACATCAACACATAGTCGCCATTCACGTACAGCCAACGGTGGTCACGCGGTGGCGCATACAGGTGGCGCGCTTTCCAGTCGGTCACCCAGTAACGGTCACCACGGTAATGTGGGTCAACGGCATGTCCACGCTGCCACTGCTGATGAGGTACCGGCATGCCCTGCTGCGGTCGGAAATTCGGGTTGCGGTAAGCGGGTGCTCGCCCGTTGTCATGTCGACCTTGCTGCTTCGGCTGTCCATGTGGCGGGTTGCCCTGGTGCGATGGGCCGCCATCATGTCGGTCTGGTGGGCCCGGCTGCGCGAAGCTGGCCAACGGTGCGCTGAACATGAGCGCGGCGCAGATCACGGTTAGGGTTTTCTTCATTTGCTGCGGTCCTCTGCCTATTAACGCCCGGTTGTCACTGTCTGGGTACCGGGTACGGTTAACCAATCAGACCATGGTTCTAGCCGTTTAATGTAAGGGCAGAGGTAAAGGTCGGGTAAAGGTGTAGAAGGAAGACCGCTGTGGATGCTGTATCGCATCAACCCTCTGACTCCCACAGAGTCCGCGTTTGTGGATATTCGTTAGTTCAGCCCCAGGGCCTTCAAGCGGCGATAGAGCGTGCGTTCACTCATGCCAAGATGGCTGGCCAGTTCGCTACGCGAGCCCTTGAACTGTTCCAGCGCCTGCGCCAGCTCACCCAAGTCATTACGACGGCCGCTTCCTTTCAGCGCCCCCACCGGCCCGATATCTTCCGGCAAGTGCTCAGGTCGGATCAGTCCGTCATCGGCAAACAGACGCGCCCTTTCCAGTATGTTGCGCAGCTCGCGGATATTGCCCGGAAACGGATGCAAGCCAAGTTGCTGCAAGGCATCGTCACTCAACCTGGGCGTTGGCTTGCCGGCCGTGGCCATGCGCTGCAGCAGGCTCTGCGCGAGCAGCGGCAGGTCTTCCACCCGCTCGCGCAATGCCGGCAGGCGAATCGGAAAGCCGCTGATGCGGTAGTACAGGTCTTCACGGAAGGCGCCCTGCGCCACCATCTGTTTGAGCGGCTTGTGGGTGGCCGATACCAGGCGGAAATCTGAATGCACCGTGCGCAGGCTGCCCACCGGGCGGAAGCTGCCGGACTCGATCAGACGCAGCAGCTTTACCTGCATCGCCAGCGGTACTTCGCCAATTTCGTCGAGGAACAGGGTGCCGCCATGGGCTGCCTCAGCCAAGCCGATCTTGCGTTGGTTGGCACCGGTGAACGCGCCTTTCTCATAACCGAACAACTCGCTTTCGAACAACGGCTCCGTCAGGCCAGTGCAGTCCACCACCACCAGGGGGCCGTTTGCTCTGGGGCTGCCCATGTGGACCGCACGGGCGAACAGTTCTTTACCGCTACCGGACTCACCCTGCAGCAGCACCGGGATCTGCGCTGGCGCAGCACGTTGCAGGCTGGCCAAGGCGGCCTTGAAGGCTGGCGCACGGCCAACCAGGCCCTGCTCTTGAGGTTGCGCTGATGCGAGGGTGATGGTGGTCAGGCGTTCGACAAAAGCCACCACCCTGCCCTGCTCATCCAGAATCGGGCGCAGCTCGACATCCACATGCTCGGGGCCGCGTGGTGTGTGATGCACATGCAGCACTCGCTCGGGCACCTTGCTGTCCCAGGCCTTGCGCATGGGGCAATGCTCGCCGGCCTGGTCGCACGGTACGGCGTAATGGTGCGAGACCTTGTGGCACTTCTCCCCCAGCGGGGCCTGGTCATGGTGGGCGAACTGGCGCCGATAGGCGGCGTTGGCGGCCAGGATATTGTAGTCGGTGTCCAGCACGATGGCCGGCAGGGCATCGTGCTCAAGGTAGGAAACCAGAGCTAGGATGAGGGGATGGGCTTCAGGCATGACGGCACCGTTTGGATGACTGAGCAGCGTAACAAGGACTGCCAAACACTGCCATTGGCTGACAGTCGACTGCCACCTGCTCTGCCACTGCTGCTGCCAGTTGTCTGCAACCGGCCGGTTTCCTTGGCCCAAGCGCGCTGAAAAGGCTGGCATGCATCTTGATAAACCTCCTGTCACTGCCTACGCCTTGCAAGGCGGGGCGGATAAATTGGAGAACGTGATGATCATCGGCAACAACCTTCACGTGGACGCCTTTTACGACGAGGCGACCTCGACCATCAGCTACCTGGTCATGGACCGTGAAACCCGGCAATGCGCATTGATCGACAGTGTGCTGGATTACGACCCCAAGTCCGGGCGCACCTGCACCGCTTCGGCGGATCGCCTGGTCGAGCGCGTGACCGAACTGAATGCCAGCGTGCGCTGGGTACTGGAAACCCATGTACACGCCGACCATCTTTCAGCAGCCGCCTACCTGAAGGAAAAGCTGGGCGGCCATACCGCCATCGGCGCGCATATCACCCAGGTGCAGAAAGTATTCGGTGCGTTGTTCAATGCAGAGCCTGGCTTCGCCCGAGATGGCAGCCAATTCGATGTGCTGCTCGAAGACGAGGAAGGCTTTCGTATTGGCAACTTGCACGCGCGGGCGCTGCACACGCCGGGGCATACACCCGCATGCATGAGTTTCATGATCGAAGACGCCGGGGAGATCGCGGTGTTTGTGGGGGACACCCTGTTCATGCCCGACTACGGCACTGCCCGCTGCGACTTCCCTGGGGCCGATGCCCGTACCCTGTACCGCTCGATCCGTCGTCTGCTGGCGTTCCCCGACCAGACCCGGCTGTTCATGTGTCACGACTACCTGCCAGGTGGCCGCGACATGCAGTACGTCACCACCGTGGCCGAGCAGCGCGCCAGCAACATTCATATTCACCAGGGCATCGATGAGGACAGTTTCGTCGCCATGCGCGAAGCCCGTGACAAGACCCTCGACATGCCGGTGCTGATCCTGCCTTCGGTGCAGGTGAACATGCGCAGCGGACAGCTCCCCGCGCCGGAAGAGAACGGCGTGAGCTACCTGAAAATCCCGCTGAACAAGCTGTAACCGCCCTGCCCCATAATCAGATTTCCAGGATTTACCGCCATGCCTGCCTTGTTGTCCCCTGCCAATACCGACCACCACAAGGTGGTCATCGTCGGTGCCGGTGCCGCTGGTATCGCCACCGCTTCCAGCCTGGTCAGCCGTGACCCGTCGCTGGACGTTGCCTTGATTGACCCTGCCGATGTGCATTACTACCAACCCGGCTGGACCATGGTCGGTGCCGGTGTGTTCAAGGCACCGAGCACCGCCCGCACCATGGCCTCGACCATCCCGCGCGGTGTGCGCTGGGTCAAGGCGCGGGTACAGGGGTTCGACCCTACGGGCCAGTTGGTAATCCTCGAAGATGGTCGCGCCATCAGCTATGAACAGCTGGTCGTGTGCCCTGGCCTCACGCTGGACTGGGCGGCCATCGATGGGCTGAGCGACACGCTGGGCCGCAACGGTGTCACCTCCAACTACCGCTACGACCTGGCGCCCTATACCTGGGAGCTGGTGCAAAAACTCAAGCAAGGCCGTGCCGTATTTACACAGCCGCCTATGCCGATCAAATGTGCGGGCGCGCCGCAGAAGGCGCTGTACCTGTCTTGTGACCATTGGCTGCGCAACGGCCATCTGGGCGCGGTGAAAGCCAGCTTCTTCAATGCCGGTGCAGTTTTGTTCGGAGTGGCGGACTACGTGCCCGCGCTGATGAAGTACATCGAAAAATACGCCGTGGACCTCAATTTCTCCCACCGACTGGTAGCCGTGGATGGCCCGAGCAAGCGCGCCACCTTCGTGCGCACCCTGCCCGATGGCAGCAGCGAAACGCGCATCGAGGCATTCGACATGCTCCACGTGGTACCGCCACAGGTGGCGCCGGCGTTTATTCGCGAAAGCCCTTTGGCCGACAACGCCGGCTGGGTCGATGTCGACCCGCATACCCTGCGCCATCACAAGTACACCAACATCCATGCACTGGGTGACGTGGCCAGTACCAGCAATGCCAAAACTGCCGCAGCTGCCCGCAAGCAAGCGCCGGTCGTGGCCAACAACGTGCTGGTGGCGCTGGGCCGGCTGCCTACCCTCGCCCAATACGATGGCTATGGTTCGTGCCCGTTGACTGTCGAGCGCGGCAAAATCGTCCTGGCGGAATTCACCTATGGCGGCAAGTTGGCACCGAGTTTCCCCAGCTGGTTGCTGGACGGCCGCAAACCCACGCGGCTGGCCTGGTTGCTCAAGGCGCAGGCGCTGCCGCCGTTGTACTGGCAAGGCATGCTCAAGGGCCGTGAGTGGCTGGCCCGCCCGCAGCTGGTAACCGAGGGTGGGCAGTGATCGAACATCAATTGTTGGGGGCGGGCCTGGGGGCAATCATCGGTGCCGTGCTGGCGTTGACCGGCGCAGGCGGGGGCATTCTCGCAGTGCCTTTGCTGGTGTTCGGCCTGGGGCTGTCGATGATCGAGGCCGCACCGGTCGGCCTGTTGGCTGTAGGCCTGGCAGCGGCGGTCGGCGCGGTGCTGGGCCTACGGCAGGGGCTGGTGCGTTATCGGGCGGCGTTGTTTATTGCGCTGATCGGCGTAGCGGCGGCGCCGTTCGGGCTGATGCTGGCGCACCGTCTGCCGAATACACCGTTGCAGGTGGTATTCGCCGGGGTGCTGGTTTATGCCTGTCTGCGGATCTGGCGCAAGGCTGCCAAAGAACTGCGCGGCGAGGCAAATGACGCTCATCGCTTTATCGAGCCGTGTGTGCTGAACCCGTTGCAAGGCCGCTTGCGCTGGACCTTGCCCTGCGCCCGAGCCCTGGCATTCACCGGTGCCTTGTCTGGGTTGCTGTCGGGTCTGCTCGGGGTTGGCGGTGGTTTCGTCATCATCCCGGCCCTGAACCGCTATACCAACCTGCGCATGGCCAGCATCGTTTCCACTTCGCTGGCGGTGATCGCGCTGGTGTCCACCGGCAGTGTGGTCAGCGCCAGCCTTGCCGGCGTCATGCACTGGCAGGTCGGCGCCCCGTTTGCCGTCGGTGCGGTGCTCGGCCTGTTGCTGGCGCGGCCATTGGCGGCCAGGCTGGCTGGGCCGCGCTTGCAGCAGATGTTTGCCATTGCCGGTTGGGCGGCGGCAGTGCTACTGGCCGGCAAAGCGCTATTGGGCTAGCAGCTCGTCCTGTTGCGCCGCACACAGTGCCAGCAGGTAATCCCACACCACCCGCAGGCGCACAGACTTGTGCAGCTCGCGGCGGGTGCATATCCAGTAGCTGCGCTGGATGGTCTCACCCGGCAGCACGCGCACCAGTGTCGGATCGTGGCGCGCCATGTAGTTGGGCAGTACGGCGATGCCTAGCCCGGCGCGGGCGGCAGCTTGCTGGGCAATGACGCTGGTGCTGCGAAACACCACGGTGGGTGCCCGGCAGAAGCTGTTGAGAAACAGCAGCTCCTGGCTGAACAGCAGGTCGTCGACGTAGCCGATCCAGTTGTGCTTGGCCAGGTCTTCGCGGTTGCGCAGTGGCGGCGCGCGGTCCAGGTAGCCTTGGCTTGCGTACAGCGCCAGCCGGTAGTCGGTGAGCTTGCGGGTTATCAGCAGGTCGGCGTTGGGGCGTTCCAGGTGAATGCTGATTTCCGCTTCGCGGTTGAGGATGCTGACAAAGCGCGGCACCGCCACCAGTTCCACCTCCAGGCCCGGGTAGCGCTCGAACAGCGCGTTCATGCGCGGGGTGAAAAACATGATGCCGATGCCTTCGGTCACCCCCAGGCGAATCTTGCCCAACGGGGTGATGGCCTGGGTGATTTCTTCCTGCGCCAGCAAAGCGACGTTTTCCATGGCTTCGGCGTGTTTAAGCAGGGCCTGGCCTGAGGGCGTCAGCTCGTAACCTTGGGCATGCTGCACGAACAGCGCCGTGCCCAGGCTTTGCTCGATGCTCTCGATGTGCCGGGCCACGGTGCTGTGGGTAGTGTTGAGGCGCTTGGCAGCGGTAAGCAGGCGGCCACTGCGCTGCAACTCGAGGAAAAACCGCAGATCGTTCCAGTCGAACATGCTGATCCTTTTTGGCAGTTCGTTCCGGCCTCTTCGCGGGCATGCCCGCTCCCACAGGTACAGAGAACATCCTGAAGGTAACGAGATCCCTGTGGGAGCGGGCGAGCCCGCGAAGAGGTCGGTCCAGGCTTACCCCTGTGCTAAAACGCACAACGGCTGCGCGAAATCTCGTGTTTCACCCACGAAATTACGCACTAAGATGGATCGGGACAAGAATAAAAAACGGGCGCGAGGTTGCACATGCCATCAGCCGATTCTGTCTTCGACTACGTGGTCGTAGGGGCCGGCCCAGCCGGTTGCCTGCTGGCCAATCGTTTGTCCGCCGACCCTTCCTGCCGCGTTCTGCTGCTGGAAGCGGGTGGCCGCGACAACTATCCCTGGATTCACATACCCGTCGGTTACCTCTACTGCATCGGCAACCCGCGTACCGACTGGTGCTTCAAGACCGAGGCCCAGCCTGGCCTTGGCGGTCGTGCCCTGGGCTACCCGCGTGGCAAGGTGCTGGGTGGCTGTTCCTCGATCAACGGCATGATCTACATGCGCGGCCAGGCGGCCGACTATGACGGTTGGGCCGAGCAAGGCAATGACGGCTGGGCCTGGAAAGATGTGCTGCCGCTGTTCAAGGCCAGCGAAAACCATTTCGCCGGCGCCAGTGAGCACCACGGCGGTGACGGCGAATGGCGGGTCGAGCGCCAGCGCTACAGCTGGCCGATCCTCGATGCTTTCCGTGATGCCGCCGAGCAAAGCGGCATCGGCAAGGTCGACGACTTCAACACCGGCGACAACCAGGGCTGTGGATACTTTCAGGTCAACCAGCGCAGCGGCGTACGCTGGAACGCATCCAAAGCCTTCCTGAGGCCGATAAAGGACCGCGCCAACCTCACCGTGCTGACCGGCGTTCAGGTTGACCAGGTACTGCTCAACAACACCCGGGCGCGGGCCGTGAAAGCATTTTGGCAAGGCGCCTGGCACGAGTTTTCGTCGCGTCGCGAGATTATCCTGTGCGCCGGCGCCGTTGGTTCACCCGGTATTCTGCAACGCTCCGGCATCGGCCCGCGCCAGCTGCTGGAAAGCCTGGGCATTGGTGTACGCCACGATATGCCGGGCGTGGGTGGCAACCTTCAGGACCACCTGCAACTGCGCCTGATTTACCAGATCAGCAACACCCGCACCTTGAACCAGATGGCCAACAGCCTCTGGGGCAAGATGGGCATGGGCCTGCGCTACCTCTATGACCGCAGCGGCCCATTGGCGATGGCGCCAAGCCAACTGGGCGCGTTCGTGCGTTCGAGCCCGGAACAGGCCACCGCCAACCTGCAGTATCACGTACAGCCGCTGTCACTGGAGCGCTTCGGTGAACCGCTGCATTTGTTCCCGGCCTTTACTGCATCGGTGTGCAACCTGCGCCCAGCCAGCCGCGGGCGTATCGATATCAGCAGCACCGACATGAACAGCACGCCGCTGATCGACCCCAACTACCTCAGCGACCCACAGGACCTGCGCGTGGCTGCCGATGCCATCCGCCTCACCCGGCGCATCGTGCAGGCCCCTGCCCTTGCAGCGTTCGACCCCAAGGAATACCTGCCAGGCCCAGCCCTGCAAACCGAGCAAGAGCTGTTCGAGGCAGCCGGCAAGATTGGCACCACCATCTTCCACCCGGTGGGTACCTGCCGCATGGGCAGCGGTGCCCTGGACGTTGTGGATAACCAGCTGCGGGTACACGGCATCCCCGGTTTGCGCGTGGCCGATGCCTCGATCATGCCGCAGATCACCTCCGGTAATACCTGTTCACCGACCCTGATGATCGCCGAAAAGGCGGCGCAACTGATCCTCAAAGGAGCTGCTACCCAGACCTACTTGAACGAAGACGCAATACCGACCCCCTGACCCGGGTACGTGCAACACCGGCGGCTTGCGGTCAAAAGCCGCCGACAGTGGAACAAAAAGAATAATCACTGTGGCCTGCGGGCCGAGGACAGCAACGATGTCGGATTACATCCAAGAGCAGGGTGCGGCGGCCAGCAGCTCCAGCCGCCGTGAAGAACGCAAGATCATTTTCGCGTCATCCCTCGGGACGGTTTTCGAGTGGTATGACTTTTTTCTCTATGGTGCGCTGGCAGCGGTCATCAGCAAGCAGTTCTTTGCCGGGGTGAACGACACCACCGCCTTCATCTTCGCCCTCATGGCCTTCGCCGCCGGCTTTCTGGTACGGCCGTTCGGTGCATTGGTGTTCGGCCGCCTGGGCGACATGATCGGGCGCAAGTACACCTTCCTGGTCACCATCGTGCTGATGGGCCTGTCCACCTTCGCCGTGGGGTTGCTACCCACTTATGCCAGCATCGGCATTGCCGCACCGATCATTTTGGTGATCCTGCGCATGCTCCAGGGGCTGGCGCTGGGCGGTGAATACGGCGGTGCTGCCACCTATGTGGCCGAGCATGCGCCCCATGGCAAACGGGGCTTCTACACCGGTTTTATCCAGTCCACTGCCACCCTTGGGCTGTTGCTGTCGCTGCTGGTGGTGCTGGGCAGCCGCTACATCAGTGGCGACCAGTTCGAAACCTGGGGCTGGCGCCTGCCGTTCCTGTTGTCGATCGTGCTGCTGGCCATCTCCACCTGGATCCGCATGAGCATGCACGAGTCACCGGCGTTCGTGAAAATGAAGGCCCAGGGCAAGGTCAGCAAGTCGCCGATCCGTGAGTCGTTCACCTCCTGGCCGAACCTGAAAGTGGTGCTTACCGCGCTGTTCAGCATCAACGCCGGGCAAGCCGTAACCTTCTACACAGCGCAGTTCTACGTGTTGTTCTTCATGACCCAGATGCTGAAGATGGACCCGGCCCAGGCCAACACCCTGCTGATCATCAGTGTGGTGATCGGTGCGCCGTTCTTCGTATTCTTCGGCTGGCTATCGGACCGTATTGGCCGCAAGCCGATCCTCATGCTGGGCCTGCTGCTGGCCACGGTGCTGTACTTCCCGCTGTTCAAGGCGCTAAGCCACTACGCCAACCCTCAGATCGACGCCGCCAGCCGGCAGGCGCCTATCGTGGTCACCGCCGACCCACAAAGTTGTACCTTCCAGTTCGACCCGGTGGGCAAGGCTCGTTTTGACAGCCCGTGCGACAAGGTCAAGACGTTCCTGGTCAAGCAGGGTCTGCCGTACAGCTCGGTAAACGTGGCCGGCAGTGATGTGGTGGTCAACATTGGTGAGAAGACCATCAATGGCTATGACGAAGCGGCCATGCGCACCGCAGTGGAGCAGGCTGGCTACCCGGCCAAGGCCGACCCAGGGCAGGTCAACCAAGTCATGGTGGTGGTGCTGATCGTGGCGATGATCCTGATCGCGACCATGACCTATGGCCCGCTGGCAGCCGTGATGGTCGAACTGTTCCCGACCCGCATCCGCTACACCTCGATGTCCCTGCCCTACCATATTGGCAATGGCTGGTTCGGCGGCTTCCTGCCAACCGTGTCGTTCGCGCTGGTGGTGTATACCGGGGATATCTTCTACGGGCTGTGGTACCCGGTGCTGGTGACCGGGATCAGTTTGGTTGTGGGGATTTTCTGCCTTAAAGAGACCAAAGACGTGGATCTCGACAAGGTCTGATGCTGTTCACAGGGCACAAAAAAACCGGCTGTAAAAGCCGGTTTTTTTATGCCCCAAAAAAACTTATGCACGATTTTAAGAAAAATGTCACACGTAGAAATAAACAGCTAATTCAAATACTTAGCGATCACTTCAAGCATTTGATCGAAAAACTGCTCACAAGTTATCCACAGATCATCAAGCCGTCTGCTGTTGGGTTTTTTCATCGGCTGGCGGCAGCGAACCCAGGGCCCGTTGGGTGGCTTCGTTCCAAGCCGCTGCGCGGTCGTTGAGTTCGGCGATGGCACGTGGTCCGGTGCCATTGGCGTACATCGGCTCGCCAATCACTACCTCGATGGTACCGGCACGCTTGCCCCACCCGGTCTTCGGCCAGAACTTGCCGGCATTGTGGGCAATCGGCAGCACCGGCAGCCCGGCATTCACGGCCAACGCGGTACCGCCGCGGGAGAACTTGCCCACGGTGCCGTACGGCACGCGGGTGCCTTCCGGAAAAATCAGCACCCAAGTCTTCTGCTTGAGCAGCTCGTCGCCTTTGCTCGCCACCTGGCGCAACGCTTCCTTGGGGTTGTCGCGGTTGATCGCGATAGGCCGCAGCATGGCCATGGCCCAACCGAAGAACGGCACGTACAGCAGTTCACGCTTGAGCACCTGGCTCAGCGGCGAAAAGTACTGGGAAAGGAAGAAGGTTTCCCAGGTGCTCTGGTGGTTGGACAGAATCACGCAGGGCTCATTCGGCACGTTCTCGGCGCCGGTGACCTTGTAGTCGATGCCGAGAATGGTGCGCACCAGGAACAGCGCGCAGCGACACCAGTACACGTTGATGAACCTGTAGCGCTTGGGAAACGACAGGAACGGCGCGATGAAGAAGCTCAGCGAGCACCACAGCAGCGAACTGGTGCCCAGCAGCAGGTAAAAAAGAAAGATTCTGATCGCCTGCAGGATCGACATAGTGGCTTGTACCATTGCGGGGCATGCCCGCCTGAGAAAAATGCGCCCGAAGGCGCACTGTTTAAATTAGTTCTCTGGCGATAGCTGCCAGATCGTCGAAAATCAGTGTAGTTTCAGGGACGCCTTTTTCCAGGGTCCGCTCGCCCTTGCCGGTTTTTACCAACACGGGTTGTGCACCGACGGCCAGGGCGGCCTCCAGGTCACCTTTGCTGTCACCGACAAACCAGACGCCTTGCAGGCCGACCCGGTAATGCTCGGCAATCGCCAGCAGCATGCCAGGCTTTGGCTTGCGACAATCGCAGCCTCCGTCCGGCCCGTGCGGGCAATAGACGATATGGCCCACCTCGCCCCCCTGCTCGGCCACCAGCTCGCGCAGGCGTGCGTGCATGGCTTCCAGGGTTGCCAATGTGTAATAGCCACGGGCAATGCCGGACTGGTTGGTGGCCACGGCCACCGTCCAGCCCGCTTTGCTCAACTGCGCGATGGCCTCGACCGAGCCAGGGATCGGCACCCATTCTTCCAGCGTCTTGATGTAGGCGTCGGAGTCATGGTTGATGACCCCGTCACGGTCGAGAATCAGCAGTTTCAAGGCTTACCCCAGCAGCGAAATGTCGGCCACGCCCAGGAACAGGCCGCGCAGGCGGCTGAGCAGGGCATAACGGTTGGCGCGTACTTTGGCGTCTTCAGCATTGACCATCACCGCCTCGAAGAAGGCGTCGACCGGGTCACGCAGGGCCGCCAGGCGGGCCAGCGATTCACTGTACTGGCGTGCAGCAGCCATCGGTTGCACGGCCTGGTCGGCCTGCTGGATGGCCGAGTACAGGGAGAACTCGTTGGCGTTGTCGAAGTACTTTGGCTCGACCTGTTCGGCGATGGCGCCTTCGGCCTTGCTCAGCAGGTTCGATACACGCTTGTTCACCGCGGCCAACGCTTCGGCTTCTGGCAGCTTGCGGAAGGCCTGCACGGCCTGTACGCGCTGGTCGAAGTCCAGGGCGGAGCCTGGCTGCAGGGCACGCACCGACAGGTAGGTGGCCACGTCGATGCCTTCGTCTTCGTAACGCGCACGCAGGCGGTCGAAGATGAATTCCAGCACTTGCTCGGCCAGGCCGGCGGCCTTGACCTTGGCGCCGAACTGCTTGACTGCGAACTCGACCGCACCGGTCAGGTTCAGGTCCAGCTGCTTCTCGATCAGAATGCGCAGCACGCCAAGGGCAGCACGGCGCAGGGCGTACGGGTCCTTGCTACCGGTGGGCAGCATGCCGATGCCGAAGATGCCAACCAAGGTGTCGAGTTTGTCGGCGATGGCCACGGCAGCACCGGTGAGGGTCTGCGGCAGCTCTGCGCCAGCACCGCGCGGCATGTACTGCTCGTTCAGGGCCAGGGCGACGTCCTGCGGCTCACCATCGTTGAGCGCGTAGTAGTAACCGGCAACACCCTGCATTTCTGGGAACTCGCCAACCATTTCGGTGGCCAGGTCGCATTTGGACAGCAGGCCGGCACGGCCGGCGCGCTGGGCGTCGCCGCCGATCAGCGGGGCAATGAACGCAGCCAGTTTGGAAACACGCTCGGCCTTGTCGTACACAGTGCCCAGCTGAGCCTGGAATACCACGTTCTTCAGGCGCTCGTTGAAGGTTTCCAGCGGCTGCTTCTTGTCTTGCTTGAAGAAGAACTCGGCGTCGGTCAGGCGTGGGCGCACGACCTTCTCGTTGCCTTGCACGATCTGCTTCGGGTCGCGGCTCTCGACGTTGGCTACGGTGATGAAGCGCGGCAGCAGCTTGCCTTCGCTGTCCAGCAGGCAGAAGTACTTCTGGTTGTCCTGCATGGTGGTGATCAGGGCTTCCTGTGGCACTTCAAGGAAACGCTCCTCGAACGAGCACACCAGCGGCACTGGCCACTCGACCAGGGCGGTCACTTCATCCAGCAGCGCAGGCGGCACGATGGCGGTGCCTTCCTGCTGCATGGCCAGCTCGGCGGTACGCTTGCTGATCAGCTCGCGGCGCTCGGCGAAGTCGGCCAGCACGTAGGCTTTGCGCAGGTCTTCGACGTAGTTGGCCGGGGTGGTGATGACCACGTTTTCCGGGTGGTGGAAGCGGTGGCCACGGGATTCACGGCCGGCTTTCTGCGACAGGATGGTGCAGTCGACCACCTGGTTGCCCAGCAGCATCACCAGCCATTGGGTCGGGCGCACGAACTCTTCACGGCTGGCCGCCCAGCGCATGCGCTTGGGAATCGGCAGGTCGTTGAGCGAATCTTCGACGATGGTTGGCAGCAAGCCGACGGTGGACTTGCCCGGGATATGCTGGGAGAAGCGCAACTTGGCGCCGCTCTGGTCGATTTCCGACAGATCTACACCGCATTTCTTGGCAAAGCCAAGAGCAGCCTGGGTCGGCTCGCCGTCTTTGAAAGCAGCCTGCAGGGGCGGGCCGTCGATATTGATGCTGCGGTCAGGCTGCTGCACGTCCAGCTGGCGGATCAGCACGGCCAGGCGGCGCGGCGCGGCGTACACCTGCTTGCCGGTGTAGTTCAGGCCAGCGGCCTGCAGGCCTTTCTCGATGCCGGCCAGGAAGGCGTCGCCGAGGGTGGCCAGGGCTTTGGGTGGCAGCTCTTCGGTGCCCAGTTCTACCAGGAAATCTTGAGCACTCATTGTGCAGCCTCCAGCTTAGCCAACACTTCGTCACGCAGTTCAGGGGTGGCCATCGGGAAGCCCATGCGTGCGCGGGCTTGCAGATAGCTTTGCGCCACGTCCCGGGCCAGGGTACGTACACGCAGGATGTAACGCTGGCGCTCGGTTACCGAGATGGCGCGGCGCGCGTCCAGCAGGTTGAAGGTGTGCGAGGCCTTCAGGACCATTTCGTAGGTCGGCAACGGCAGATCCAGCTTGATCAGGCGGTTGGCTTCGCTTTCGTAGAAGTCGAACAGTTCGAACAGCTTGTCGACGTTGGCGTGTTCGAAGTTGTAGGTCGACTGTTCCACCTCGTTCTGGTGGAACACGTCGCCGTAGGTAACCTTGCCGAACGGGCCGTCGGCCCATACCAGGTCGTACACCGAGTCGACGCCCTGGATGTACATGGCCAGGCGCTCCAGGCCGTAGGTGATTTCACCGGTGACCGGATAGCACTCGATACCGCCTACCTGCTGGAAGTAGGTGAACTGGGTGACTTCCATGCCGTTGAGCCAGATTTCCCAGCCCAGGCCCCAGGCGCCGAGGGTCGGCGACTCCCAGTTGTCTTCGACGAAGCGGATGTCGTGCACCAGCGGGTCCAGGCCGATGGCTTTCAGCGAGCCGAGGTACAGCTCCTGGAAGTTGGCCGGGTTGGGCTTGAGCACGACCTGGAACTGGTAGTAGTGCTGCAGGCGGTTTGGGTTTTCGCCATACCGCCCGTCGGCAGGGCGACGGCTAGGCTGCACGTAGGCGGCGTTCCAGGTTTCTGGGCCGACGGCGCGCAGGAACGTGGCGGTATGGAAAGTGCCGGCGCCTACTTCCATATCGTAGGGCTGAAGCACCACACAACCTTGAGCTGCCCAGTAGTTTTGCAGGGCGAGGATCAGGTCTTGGAAGGTACGCACGGCTGGCGTAGGCTGGCTCACGAAATTCACCTGTATCTGGGGATGCGGATGTAAAGAGCGGGAGTATAACCTGATTCGCCTCGCCCTCTACTCATTGGAGCCTTATGCCACGCTGCTTTTGGTGTACCGACGATCCGTTGTACCAGGCCTATCATGACCAGGAATGGGGAACGCCACAGCGTGACCCGGCGTTGCTCTTCGAGATGCTTTTGCTCGAAGGGTTCCAGGCCGGGCTGTCGTGGATAACCGTTTTGCGCAAGCGCGAGCGTTATCGCGAGGTGATGTACGGCTTCGACCCGGAAAAGCTGGCCGCCATGAGCGACAAGCGCATCGAAGAATTGATGCAGGATGCCGGCATCATCCGCAATCGCCTCAAGCTCAAGGCTGCGCGGCGCAATGCCCAGGCCTGGCTGGCTGTGGATAACCCCGCCGCATGGCTATGGTCGTTCGTTGGTGGCGAGCCGAAGATCAACCACTTCGAAGTGCGCGGCGACGTGCCGGCTGTCACCGACGAAGCCAAGGCCATGAGCAAGGCCCTGCAGAAAGCCGGCTTCACCTTTGTCGGCCCGACCATCTGCTACGCCTTCATGCAGGCCACCGGCATGGTCATGGACCACACCACCGATTGCGATCGCTACGCCGCCTTGTTGCGCTGAGGGGTTACAATGCGCGCCTTGCTGAAATAAGGAATTCGCCTGTGGAAAAGTTCAAGGGCGCCCTGATGGTCGGGGTGCTGCGCCTGTTTGCCAAGCTGCCCTGGGGCGCTGTACAGCGTGTGGGCGCGGGTATCGGCTGGCTGATGTGGAAAGTGCCCAATGGTTCGCGCAACGTGGTGCGGATCAACCTTGCCAAGTGTTTCCCGGAGATGGACCCGGTTGCCCGTGAGCAGCTGGTTGGCCAGGCGCTGCGGGACATCGGCAAGTCCTTCGTCGAAAGTGCCTGTGCCTGGATCTGGCCGCCGCAGCGTTCGCTGGAGCTGGTCAAGGAAGTGCACGGCCTGGAAGTGCTGGAGCAGGCCCTGGCCTCAGGCAAGGGCGTGGTGGGAATCACCAGCCACCTGGGCAACTGGGAAGTGCTGAACCACTTCTACTGCAACCAGTGCAAACCGATCATCTTCTATCGCCCGCCGAAGCTCAAAGCTGTGGATGACTTGCTGCGTGAGCAGCGCGTGCAGATGGGCAACCGCGTGGCGCCTTCGACCAAGGAAGGCATCCTCAGCGTGATCAAGGAAGTGCGCCGTGGTGGCCAGGTGGGCATCCCCGCCGACCCGGAGCCGGCGGAATCGGCTGGGGTGTTCGTGCCGTTCCTGGGTACCCAGGCGCTGACCAGCAAGTTCGTGCCGAACATGCTGGCCGGTGGCAAGGCTGTGGGGGTGTTCCTGCATGCGCTGCGGCTGCCGGATGGTTCGGGCTTTCGGGTGATTCTGGAAGCAGCGCCGGAAGCGATGTACAGCACCGATGTGACCGAATCGGCGGCGGCGATGAGCAAGGTGGTCGAGCGCTATGTACGCGAGTACCCGAGCCAGTACATGTGGAGCATGAAACGCTTCAAGAAGCGCCCGGCTGGCGAGCCGCGCTGGTACTGAGATTTCTGGGGGCGCTTTGCGCCCCTTTCGCCGGCAAGCCAGCTCCCACCCTGACCGTGCCGGCCCGAGCTCATGCTTTCGGCTTAGACAAGCTCTGGCTTGTACAAAGCCCATGGGTTTGCTCGGCCCCTGTGGGAGCTGGCTTGCCGGCGATGGGCTCCCACCTTGACCGTGCCGGCCCGAGCTCATGCTTTCGGCTTAGACAAGCTCTGGCTTGTACAAAGCCCATGGGCTTGCTCGGCACCTGTGGGAGCTGGCTTGCCGGCGATGGGCTGCAAAGCAGCCCCGGCAATTTCAGACCTTGTTGAGTTTCTTCAGGAACACTGTCATCTCTTTCTCGGCCTGCTTGTCCCCATGGGCCTGCGCCGCCACGATCCCATCTTCCCAGGCCTTGCGCGCTGCTGCCAGGTCACCCTGCAACTGATGCGCCTTGCCCAGCAGCTTCCACGCCGCGGAATACTTGGGATCCTGCTCCACACACCGTGCCAGGTGCACCGCCGCTTCAGCGCCGTTGCCTTCATCCAGCCAAGCTTTCCCCAGCCCGAACCGCAGCAATGGGTTATCCACACCCTTGGCCAGCATCTTCTCCAGCGATTCGCGCATGCCCTCTTCTCCTAGAAGAAACTCAAGCCAACGTGGAACAGCTTTTCCACATCCCGAATGTGTTTTTTATCCACAACGAACAGGATCACATGGTCACCCGATTCGATCCTCGTGGCGTCGTGGGCGATCATCACCTCTTCGTCCCGGATGATGGCGCCGATGGTGGTACCCGGCGGCAGGGCGATGTCTTCGATGGCTTTGCCAACAACCTTGCTCGACTTCGCGTCCCCGTGTGCCACCGCCTCGATGGCCTCGGCCGCACCACGGCGCAGCGAGTGCACGCTGACGATATCGCCACGGCGCACGTGCGCCAGCAGGGTGCCGATGGTGGCCAGCTGCGGGCTGATGGCGATGTCGATATCACCGCCCTGCACCAGGTCGACATAGGCCGGGTTGTTGATGATGGTCATCACCTTGCCCGCGCCCAGGCGTTTGGCCAGCAGCGACGACATGATGTTGGCCTCGTCGTCGTTGGTCAGGGCCAGGAAGATGTCGGCGTCGGCGATGTTTTCTTCGAGCATCAGGTCCTTGTCCGAGGCGCTGCCCTGTAGCACCACGGTGCTTTCCAAGGTATCGGAGAGGTGCCGGCAGCGCGCCGGGTTCATCTCGATGATCTTCACCTGGTAGCGGCTCTCGATGGCTTCGGCCAGGCGTTCGCCGATCTGCCCACCGCCAGCGATCACAATGCGTTTGTTGGTTTCGTCGATGTGGCGCAGCTCGCCCATCACCGCGCGGATGTCCTTCTTGGCGGCGATGAAGAACACTTCGTCGTCAGCTTCGATCACGGTGTCGCCACGTGGGGTGATCGGCCGGTCGCGGCGGAAGATGGCTGCCACGCGGGTGTCGACGTTGGGCATGTGCGCACGGATCTGGCGCAGCTGCTGGCCCACCAGCGGGCCACCGTAGTAAGCCTTTACCGCCACCAGCTGGGCCTTGCCTTCGGCAAAGTCGATCACCTGCAGCGAGCCTGGGTGTTCGATCAGGCGCTTGATGTAGTTGGTCACCACCTGCTCGGGGCTGATCAGCACGTCGACCGGGATATGGTCGTTGTGGAACAGCTCCTCGCGGGTGAGGTAAGACGATTCCCGCACCCGGGCGATCTTGGTCGGGGTGTGGAACAGCGAATAGGCCACCTGGCAGGCGACCATGTTGGTTTCGTCGCTGTTGGTCACAGCCACCAGCATGTCGGCGTCGTCAGCACCGGCCTGGCGCAGTACCGTCGGCAGCGAGCCGCGGCCCTGCACGGTACGGATGTCCAGGCGGTCACCGAGGTCGCGCAAGCGCTCGCCATCGGTGTCGACCACGGTGATGTCGTTGGCTTCGCTGGCCAAGTGCTCTGCCAGCGTACCGCCTACCTGCCCTGCGCCGAGGATGATGATCTTCATCCGCTACTCCCTACCGTTTGTGCTTATCCGCGTGAGGCGGCGATCTTGATCAGCTTGGCATAGTAGAAACCGTCGTGGCCGCCTTCCTGGGCCAGCAACTGGCGGCCGTGGGGCTGGCGCAGGCCGGCCTCGGTGGCCAGGTCCAGCTCACGGGCGCCTGGGGTGCGGGCAAGGAAGGCGCCGATCACTTCGGTGTTCTCGGTCGGCAGGCTGGAGCAGGTGGCGTACAGCAGCATGCCGCCTACTTCCAGTGTCGGCCACAGGGCATCGAGCAGCTCGCCTTGCAGCGTTGCCAGGGCCGGGATGTCGTCGGCCTGGCGGGTCAGCTTGATGTCCGGATGGCGGCGAATTACGCCGGTGGCCGAACACGGCGCGTCGAGCAGGATGCGCTGGAACGGCTTGCCGTCCCACCAGCTGGCGGTGTCCCGGGCATCGCAGGCGATCAGCTCGGCGTCCAGTTGCAGGCGGTCGAGGTTCTCGCGCACGCGGGTCAGGCGCTTGGCTTCGAGGTCGATGGCCACCATCTGCGCCAGGCCGGCTTCGGCCTCCAGCAAGTGGCAGGTTTTGCCACCCGGGGCGCAACAGGCGTCCAGCACGCGCTGGCCGGGGGCCAGTTCGAGCAGGTCGGCGGACAGCTGCGCGGCTTCGTCCTGCACGCTCACCCAGCCCTCGGCGAAGCCTGGCAGGCCCCGCACGTCGCAGGCCTCGGCCAGCACGATGCCGTCACGGCTGTACTGGCAGGCGCTGGCGCCAATGCCTCCTTCGGCCAGCAGTGCCAGGTAGGCATCGCGGCTGTGGTGACGGCGGTTGACCCGCAGAATCATCGGCGGGTGGGCGTTGTTGGCGGCGCAAATGGCTTCCCACTGCTCTGGCCAAAAGGCTTTCAGCGCCTTTTGCAACCAGCGCGGGTGGGCGGTGCGTACCACTGGGTCGCGCTCCATGCCGGCGAGCAATTCTTCGCCTTCACGCTGGGCGCGGCGCAGCACGGCATTGAGCAGGCCCTTGGCCCACGGCTTTTTCAGCTTGTCGGCACAGCCCACGGTTTCGCCGATGGCGGCGTGGGCCGGAATGCGGGTGTAGAACAACTGGTACAGGCCGACCAGCAGCAGCGCCTGCACATCGGCGTCGGCCGCCTTGAAAGGCTTTTGCAGCAGTTGCGCGGCCAGCAGGTCGAGGCGCGGCTGCCAGCGTGCGGTACCGAACGCCAGGTCCTGGGTCAGGCCACGGTCGCGTTCATCAACCTTGTCCAGTTGTGCCGGCAGCGAGCTGTTCAGCGAGGCCTTGCCACTGAGCACAGCGGCAAGGGCACGGGCGGCGGCGAGACGTGGGTTCATTGGCCCAGCACCTTGCCGACGGCGAACTTCTCGCGGCGGCTGTTGAACAGGTCGCTGAAGTTAAGCGCCTTGCCGCCGGGCAATTGCAGGCGGGTCAGGCTCAGCGCCTGATCACCGCAGGCAACGACCAAGCCGTCCTTGCTGGCGGACAGGATTTCGCCCGGGGCGCCCTGGCCTGTGGACAAGTTGGCGGCCAGCACCTTCACGCTTTCACCATCGAGGGTGCTGTGGCACACCGGCCACGGGTTGAAGGCGCGGATCAGGCGCTCCAGCTCAACCGCCGGGCGGCTCCAGTCGATGCGCGCCTCGTCCTTGTTCAGCTTGTGTGCGTAGGTGGCCAGGGCATCGTCCTGCACTTCACCGTGCAGCGACCCGTCGGCCAGGCCGGCGATGGCCTGTACCACGGCGGGCGGGCCCATTTCGGCCAGGCGGTCGTGCAAGGTGCCGCCGGTGTCATCGGCGCTGATGGGGGTGACTACCTTGAGCAGCATCGGGCCGGTATCCAGGCCAGCTTCCATGCGCATCACGGTTACGCCGCTCTCGGCGTCGCCGGCTTCCACGGCCCGCTGGATAGGCGCCGCACCGCGCCAGCGTGGCAGCAGGGAGGCGTGGCTGTTGATGCAGCCCAGGCGCGGGATATCCAGCACTGCCTGCGGCAGGATCAGGCCGTAGGCGACCACCACCATCAGGTCCGGCTTCAGCGCGGCCAGTTCGGCCTGTGCATCGGCGTTGCGCAGGGTCTGCGGCTGGAACACCGGGATGTCGTGGGCGACGGCCAGTGCCTTGACCGCACTTGGCATCAGCTTCTGGCCACGGCCGGCCGGGCGGTCGGGCTGAGTGTAGACGGCCACGATCTCGTAAGGGCTGTCGAGCAGGGCCTTGAGGTGTTCGGCGGCAAACTCTGGAGTGCCTGCAAAGACGATGCGCATGGAGTTCTCGCTTCAAAATAGAAAAAGGCTTGCCGGAGCAAGCCTTCTGGAAGGTAGGGATCAGGCTTGCTGGCGGTGCTGCTTTTCCAGCTTCTTCTTGATCCGGTCGCGCTTGAGCTGCGACAGGTAGTCAACGAACAGCTTGCCGTTGAGGTGATCGAATTCGTGCTGCACGCACACCGCCAGCAGGCCTTCGCATTCCAGCTCGTAAGGCTTGCCGTCGCGGTCCTGGGCCTTGACCCGCACACGCAGCGGGCGGTCGACGTTCTCGTAGAAGCCGGGCACCGACAGGCAGCCTTCCTGGTACTGGCCCATGTCGTGGGTCAGTTCTTCGACCGTGGGGTTGATGAAGACGCGCGGCTCGCTGCGGTCTTCGCTGAGGTCCATGACCACGACCTGCAGGTGCACGTTGACCTGGGTGGCGGCCAGGCCGATACCAGGGGCTTCGTACATGGTTTCAAACATGTCGTCGATCAGCTGACGCAGGGCGTCGTCGAACTCCGTCACCGGTTTGGCGATAGTGCGCAGGCGCGGGTCCGGGAATTCGAGAATGTTCAAGATGGCCATAAGGTCAGGCAGTCACTGTGCGTTCGGTTGAAAACTGAGCACACATAATAAAGGGAAACGGGGATTTCGGCACCTGGCAAGCTCGTCTAGGGTGTCTATGGGCTTGATAGCCCCCAGCCAATGGACAGGTTTTCAAAGTGTTACTCACAGAGTTATCCACAGGTTGTGCCACGTAGATGGCCCTGTTTCGATCAAGGACGATCCCCATGCCCAGTTACCATTCGTCGCTCTGCCCGCCTGCCGAACTGGAGGCGCGATTACGCCTGCATCGCTTGCCCGAGACAGGATTGCGACGTTTTCGCACCTTGCTGGATGCGTTCGGCAGCGCCTCTAGTGCACTTAGCGCTCCCGGTTCGGCCTGGCGAGCGTTGGGCATCCCCCAAGCCACCATCGATGCCCGGCGCAGTGCCGAGGTCCGCGAGGGCGCGCTCGCCGCAATGGCCTGGTTAGAGCGCCCCGGCCAGCATTTGCTGATGTGGGACGGCCCTGGCTACCCAGCGTTGCTGGCAGAAATCGACGATGCCCCGCCGCTGCTTTTCGTTGCTGGCGACCGGGCCTTGCTCGACCGCCCTCAGTTGGCGATTGTGGGCAGCAGACGTGCCACACCCCCGGCGCTCGACACCGCCCGGGCATTTTCCCGCTACCTTGCGCAGGCTGGTTTCACCATTACCAGCGGGCTTGCGGTAGGCGTCGACGGTGCCGCTCATCGGGCTGCGTTGCAGGCTGGTGGGTGCACGATTGCCGTGCTCGGCACGGGGCTGCAAAAACTTTATCCACAGCGCCATCAAGAGCTTGCGCAGGCGATGATCGACAACGGCAGTGCGCTGGTTTCGGAGTATCCGCTGGATGCCGGGCCACTGCCTGGCAACTTCCCACGGCGCAACCGCATCATCAGCGGGCTGTCGCTGGGTGTGCTGGTGGTAGAGGCCAGTATTGCCAGCGGCTCGCTGATTACGGCGCGCCTGGCGGCCGAGCAAGGCCGTGAGGTGTATGCCATTCCGGGGTCTATTCATCACCCGGGGGCCAAGGGCTGTCACCAGCTGATCCGGGATGGGGCACTGCTGGTGGAAACGGTGGAACAAATCCTGGAAAGCCTGCAGGGTTGGCAGAACCTGCCACCTGCAGTTGTGGACAGGTTCGACCATCCCCTGCTTGCCCTGCTGCATGCAGCGCCTCAAACCAGCGAAAGCCTTGCGCACTGCAGCGAGCTGCCGCTGGCTGAAGTGTTGGCGCAGCTGACCGAGCTGGAGCTGGAAGGCCGGGTCAGCAATGAAGCCGGGCGTTGGTTTGCCCGCGCGGGCTAAGTACACTGCGCACAAGCAAGGTATTCAGGCGGAGTAACAGCAATGGTGAGCAGTTTTCGTGTGCAACAAGCCGCACGTGAGATCCGGGCGGGCGCAGTAATCGCCTACCCGACGGAAGCGGTCTGGGGCCTGGGCTGCGACCCATGGAACGAGGACGCGGTGTATCGCCTGCTGGCGCTGAAGTCGCGGCCTGTGGATAAAGGGCTGATCCTGATCGCTGACAACATCCGCCAGTTCGACTTCCTGTTCGAGGACTTCCCCGAAGACTGGATCGACCGCATGGGCAGCACCTGGCCGGGGCCGAATACCTGGCTGGTGCCGCACCAGGACCTGCTGCCCGAGTGGGTGACCGGTCAGCATGACACGGTGGCGCTGCGCGTCAGTGACCACCCGGTGGTGCGTGAACTGTGCGCACTGGTGGGGCCACTGATTTCCACCTCGTGCAACCCCGGCGGGCGCCCGGCGGCGAAGACCCGGTTGCGGGTGGAGCAGTACTTCCACGGCCAGCTGGACCTGGTGCTTGGCGGGGCGCTGGGGGGCCGGAAGAACCCGAGTGTGATTCGCAACCTGGCAACCGGCGAGGTTGTGCGCCCGGGCTGATACCGCTGCCGAGGGCTTCGCCCTCGATCGCCGGCAAGCCAGCTCCCACAGGTACTGCCCATGGCTTGAAGCCGGTGCGGTCGGTGTGGGAGCTGGCTTGCAGGCGATTGGGCCGCAAAGCGGCCCCATACCCCGCAGATTTTTCTGATTTTGCCAAAATGGCTGTCCAGCTTGCGGCTTGGGAAATATCCTACGAGCCGCGTCCTCTGCCATCACCTTCTCAGTGGGAACCTCTGCCCTTAGGCTTAAACCGTCGCCGAATAACTTGGCGATCGGGTGTGGTAACCCGGATGTGCGAATTCTGAATGGCAGCCATGGCGGCTGTGCGCGGGAGGCTTTCGAGCCTGCCGGGTTTGGGATTCGTCCGGTTTACCACCCTGCGTGCAGCTGCCACCCATTTCGTGTGGTAACGGATTGAGCGGCCGCCCTGATCAGGTGAATTCCCATGAGCAAGAAAATAGTCCCCGATCCACCCCTTCCATGCACCTCCACCCGCCCCTTCGGCCGCTGCGACGCCGGCCATGACCCTCTCTTCACCGTCAACCCGAACATTTCCGCCGAGGACGCTCTGGTCCACGTAGCCCTGTACCTGCGCAGCGCCTACGAAACCGGCTACAAAGCCCTGGACTACATGCGCGAAGAGGGCCGTGGCATGTTCTGGTCGAACCTGCATTCGATTGAGATGGCAGAGGGTGTGATTGAGGCGATACTCGATGGCATCGAGTCGACCCCTCCACCGACAAACCGGCCCTCACAGGCATAGCGCAGCTATTGAAGCCGACGCAGTACCTGTGGGAGCGGGCGTGCCCGCGAACACCGGCAGAGCCGGTGCCATCCACCGCGGTGGCTGCTTCGCGCGCATGCCCGCTCCCACAGGGAACGTGTGTGGCTCAGGGGATTAGTACAGTCGACCCCACAGTCCGCCGCGCCGACAGCTCCGCCTGTGCCTTGGCCGCCTCGCTCAATGGATACCGCTGCTGGATATCCACAACCAGCTTGCCACTCGCAATCATTGCAAACAGGTCATCGGCCATGGCCTGGGTGTTCTCGGCATTATTGGCATAGGTCGCCAAGGTTGGCCGGGTGACGTAAAGCGAGCCCTTCTGCGCCAGGATCCCCAGGTTCACCCCGCTCACCGCGCCTGAGGCATTACCAAAGCTCACCATCAACCCGCGTGGCTGCAGGCAGTCCAGCGAGGTGAGCCAGGTATCGGCGCCCACGCCGTCATACACCACCGGGCATTTCTTGCCGTCGGTCAGTTCCAGTACCCGCTTGGCCACATCTTCGTGGCTGTAGTCGATGGTTTCCCATGCCCCCAGCGCCTTGGCCCGCTCGGCCTTCTCGGCAGAACTCACGGTACCGATCAGTTTGGCGCCCAGGGCCTTGGCCCACTGGCAGGCCAGCGAACCGACGCCACCCGCTGCCGCGTGGAACAGGATTACGTCGCCCGATTTGACCTCATAGGTCTGCTTCAGCAGGTACTGCACGGTCAAACCCTTGAGCATCACCGCTGCCGCCTGCTCGAAGCTGATGTTGTCGGGCAGCTTGACCAGGTTGGCCTCCGGCAGCGTATGCACCTCGCTGTACGCGCCCAGCGGGCCACCGGCATGGGCCACGCGGTCACCCACCTTCAGGCGGGTCACACCGTCGCCCACGGCCTCGACCACGCCGGCCGCCTCGGTACCCAGGCCAGAAGGCAGGGACGGCGGTGCATACAGCCCGCTGCGAAAGTACGTGTCGATGAAGTTCAGGCCGATGGCGTGGTTACGCACACGCACCTGCTGTGGCCCGGGCGGGGTGGGTTCGAATTCCACAAACTGCAGCACTTCCGGGCCGCCATGCTGGCTGAACTGGATACGCTTGGCCATCTCGCACTCCTGTAGTCGGGATCGGGAAAAGGCCTTCTATCGGACGCCTTTGCTTGATCGCCGTCAACTGCGGCGCGCGCGCTGGCGGTGGTATGCTACGCGCGAATTCTTCCCTGCCCGTTCCTGGTGACCCGATGACTAGCCGCACCGAGGCCGTGAAAGCCTACCTGCTCGACCTGCAAGACCGCATCTGCTCTGCCCTCGAAACAGAAGACGGCGGTGCCCGTTTCGTCGAGGATGCCTGGGTGCGCGAAGCCGGTGGCGGGGGCCGCACGCGGGTGATCGGCGACGGCAAGGTGATCGAGAAAGGCGGGGTCAACTTCTCCCATGTGTTTGGTGCCGGCCTGCCACCCTCGGCCAGCGCACACCGCCCTGAACTGGCGGGCCGTGGCTTCGAGGCCCTGGGTGTGTCGCTGGTGATCCACCCGCACAACCCGCATGTGCCCACTTCCCACGCCAATGTGCGGTTCTTCATCGCCGAAAAGGAAGGTGAAGAGGCCGTATGGTGGTTCGGCGGCGGCTTCGACCTGACCCCGTACTATGGCAACGAAGAAGACTGCATCCACTGGCACCGCGTGGCCGAACAGGCCTGCGCACCATTCGGCGCCGACGTGTATCCGCGTTACAAGGCCTGGTGCGACCGCTACTTCCACCTCAAGCACCGTGGCGAGCCACGCGGCATCGGTGGCCTGTTCTTCGACGACCTGAACGAGTGGGACTTCGACACCTGCTTCGCTTTCATCCGCGCCATCGGCGATGCCTTCGTCAACGCCTACCTGCCGATCGTCCAGCGCCGCAAGGACACGCCCTACACCCCGCAGCAGCGCGAGTTCCAGGAATACCGCCGCGGCCGCTACGTGGAGTTCAACCTGGTTTACGACCGTGGAACCCTGTTCGGCCTGCAATCCGGTGGCCGCACCGAGTCCATCCTCATGTCGCTGCCACCTCAGGTGCGCTGGGGTTACGACTGGAAGGCCGCACCCGGCAGCGAAGAAGCGCGCCTGACCGAGTACTTCCTGCAGGACCGCGACTGGCTCGGCCAGTAAGCCTGTGGATAACCAAGGAGCCGTCATGGACCAGTACGTCGTTTTTGGTAACCCCATCGGCCACAGCAAGTCGCCGCTGATCCACCGCCTGTTTGCCGAGCAGACCGGCCAGGACCTGGAATACGCCACCCTGCTGGCGCCGCTGGACGAGTTCAGCGATTGCGCGCGCGGCTTCTTCAAGCAAGGCAGCGGCGGCAACGTCACCGTGCCATTCAAAGAAGAGGCTTACCGGCTGTGCGACAGCCTGACCCCGCGTGCCCAGCGCGCTGGCGCTGTGAATACGCTGAGCAAGCTGGCTGATGGCACCCTGCAGGGCGACAACACCGATGGCGCGGGCCTGGTGCGCGACCTGACGGTGAATGCCGGGGTCGAACTGGCCGGCAAGCGCATTCTTATCCTCGGTGCCGGTGGCGCCGTGCGGGGTGTGCTGGAGCCGATTCTGGCGCACAAGCCGCAGTCGCTTGTGGTTGCCAACCGCACTGTGGAAAAAGCCGAGCAGCTGGCGCGTGAGTTCGATGAGCTGGGGCCGGTTGTGGCCAGCGGGTTTGCCTGGTTGCAGGAGCCTGTGGATGTGATCATCAACGCCACTTCGGCGAGCCTGGCCGGCGAAATGCCGCCGATTGCCGACAGCCTGGTCGAGGCGGGGCGCACGGTTTGCTACGACATGATGTATGGCAAGGAGCCGACGCCGTTTTGCGCGTGGGCTACCCGGCTGGGTGCTGCCAAGGTGCTCGATGGGTTGGGGATGCTGGCTGAGCAGGCGGCTGAAGCCTTCTTTATCTGGCGTGGTGTGCGGCCGGATACGGCGCCGGTGTTGGCTGAACTGCGCCGGCAACTGGCTCGGGGCTGAGATTTTTGGGGCTGCAAAGCAGCCCCAGGATCTCAACCCAACCTCACTCCTCAAACCGGATCGGACACAACTCCACCCCTTCCAGCTTCTGCAATTCCTCGATCACCTGCGGCCTGGCCCGGTGCAAGGTCAAACTCCCGCCCAACCGCCGCAACCGCCGCGCTTCGCGGTGCAACATATCCACACCCGAGTAATCGATAAAATTCACCTGCCGGGCATCGATCACCACATGTGGCCCCTGGCAGCGCTGCAAGCGCACCTGCAGGTAATGCGCCGCACCAAAGAAAATCGACCCGCCCACCCGCAACACATCCGCGTCCCCTTCACGGCTTTGCTGCACCCGTGGCCGTGAAGTGCGCTTCAAGTAGAAGAACAGCGACGCCAGCACCCCGGCATAGATGGCCGTCTGCAGCTCCAGCAACAACGTCGCCGCCGCCGTCAGTGCCATGACCAGAAACTCCGAGCGGCTGACCCGGAACAACGCGCGAATCCCCCGATGGTCCACCAACCCCCAGCAGATCAGCAGGATGCTGCCGGCCATGGCGGGTATCGGCAGGTGCGCGATCAGGCCGGCGCCGGTAACGGCAAACAACGCCACCCACAGCGCCGAAAATACCCCGGCCATAGGCGAGCGGGCACCTGCCTCATAGCTCAGGCCCGAGCGGGTGAAGGAACCGGCAGACAGGTAACCGGAGAAAAACGCCCCCGCTATGTTCGACAGGCCCTGTGCGCGTATTTCCTGGTCGGGGTCTATCAGCTGTTCCGAACGTGCCGACAACGAGCGGGCAATCGACAGGCTGGTGACCAGCCCCAGCATGCCCACCGCCACGGCGCTGGGCAGCAGGCGCAGCATCAGCTCCACATCCAGCAAAGGCAGCGGGCTGAAGGGTGGGAGCTGCCCGGTGAATGCCGCCACCCTTGGCACATGGCCAAAGTAGCCCGGCAACAGCCAGGCCAGCAGGCTGACCAGCATCAGGCTTATCAACAGGCTCGGCCAGCGCGGGCGCCAGAGTTTGAAGGCCACACCGATCACGACAGTGGCCAGGCCCAGCATCAAGGAAGGCAGGTCGACCTCACCTGCATGGCTGGCCAGGTCCTGCACGGTCTTCAGTGCTGTGGCCTGGCTGGGCAGGTTCATGCCCAGCAGGTTGGGCAATTGGCCCAGGGCAATGACGATAGCGGCGCCCAGGGTGAAACCGAGTACTACCGAGTGGGAGACGAAGTTGACCAGCGCGCCAAAGCGCAAAAGCCCGAGCAGCAGCTGGAAGATGCCGCCGAGGAAGGTCAGCAGCAGCACCAGGGTGATGTAATCGGCACTGCCGGCCACGGCCAGCGGGCTGATGCTGGCGTAGAGCACGATGGAGATGGCAGCGGTCGGGCCGCAGATCAGGTGCCAGGACGAACCCCACAGGCAGGCGATCAGCACCGGTACGATGGCGGCGTACAGGCCATATTCGGCGGGCAAGCCGGCGATCAGGGCGTAGGCGATGGATTGTGGCAGGGCGAGGATGGCACCGCTCAGGCCGACCAGCAGGTCCTGGCGCAGGCTGCGGCCCGATTGGCGCGGGAGCCAGGAGAGGAAGGGCAGCAGGTGAATGATGCGATGCATGAGATATTCACATTTCCAAAGGTCCACTGTCCCCTGTGGGAGCGGGTTTACCCGCGAATGCGTCGGTACATGCAATGCAGCATTCGCGGGTGAACCCGCTCCCACAGGGGGCGCGTCGTGTCTGAAACTACAGTTTGGCTTTGACGGCCTCCAGGGCATTGCCATCGGCCTTGGTGGTCACCCCAGCCAACCACCCGTCCAGCACCTCGGGATACGTTTTCACCCAAGCCCGGGCCGCGTCATCGAAGCTGATCTTCTTATCCACAACCTCGGCCATGATGGCGTTTTCCATGTCCAGGGTAAATTTCAGGTTATCCAGCAGCTTCGCCGCATTCGGGCAGGCTTGTGGATAACCCTTGCGGGTCAGCGTGTACACCTCACCTTTGCTGCCGAACCACTTTTCCCCACCGGTCAGGTAATGCATTTTCAGCTTCACGTTCATCGGGTGCGGGGTCCAGCCAAGGAAAGTGATGAACTGCTGTTTCTTCACCGCCCGGTCGACCTGGGCCAGCATCGCCTGCTCGCTGGACTCCACCAGTTTCCACTGGCCGAGGTTGAATTCATTCTTGTCGATGATTGCCTTCAGCGACAGGTTGGCCGGTGCACCGGAGCCGATACCGTACAGCTTCTTGTCGAACTGGTCGGCATGCTTCTGCAGGTCGGCAAAGTCCTTCACCCCGGCATTCCACACGTAGTCGGGCACTGCCAGGGTGAACTCGGTTCCCTCCAGGTTGCGCGACAGCTGCTGCACATCGCCGTTGGCGATGAACTTGTCATGGAAGCCTTGCTGCGCCGGCATCCAGTTGCCCAGAAAGGCGTCAACACGGCCGTCCTTCAAGCCGCCGTAGATGATTGGGACGGCCAGGCTGTCGATCTTCACCTTGTAGCCCAGGCTTTCCAGTAACAGACGGGCCACGGCATTGGTCGAGGCGATGTCGCTCCAGCCGGGGTCGGCCATTTTCACGGTATTGCATTGCGCGTCGCTGTCGGCGGCGTGGGCCGTGGCAGCGCCAAGGGCCAGGGCGAACACGGCGGCGGAGAACTTGTGCATGGCGGCCTCTCTTTTCAATCCAGGGGTGCGGGCTGTGGATAACGTGCCTTGCGCTCGAGGTCGTCGAGATCGATGTGGTTGCGCATGTACTGTTGGCTGGCGTCCACCAGCGGTTGGTGGTCCCAGCTTTTCAGCGTGCCGATGGCCAGCGCCTCGGCCACCAGGCGGCGCCGCCGCTGGCTGGCGAGTACCTGCTGGCGCAGGCTGGGGATATCCCAACGCTGTCGTGCTTCATCGACAAATGCCTGCAGCAGCGCCTGGTGGTCCGGGCTGCCGGTGAGGTTCTCCCGCTCGTGCGGGTCGCGGCTCAGGTCATAGAGTAGCCATGGGTCGTCTTCGCTGTACACGAACTTGTAAGGCCCGCGGCGGATCATCATCAGCGGGCCGACCGTGCCTTCGGCCATGTACTCGCCGATCACTTCATCGTGGCCGCCCTGCCCTTGCAGGTGGCCAAGCAGCGAGCGGCCGTCCAGGTGCAGGTTTTTATCCACAGCGCCGCCGGCCAGTTCTACCAAGGTTGGCAGCAGGTCGCAGGTCGATACCGAGGCACGCACCCGAGCCGCCGCAAAGTGCCTGGGCGCATGGATCAGCAGCGGTACCCGCGCCGACATCTCGAACCAGTGCATCTTGTACCAGAGGCCACGCTCGCCAAGCATGTCGCCGTGGTCGCCGGAGAACACGATCAGGGTGTCGTCGGCCAGGTTGCACTCCTCCAGGGTTTGCAGCAGCTGGCCGATGTTGTCGTCGATGTAGCTGCAGGCGCCGAAGTAGGCGCGGCGGGCGTCGCGGATCTTGTCCACAGGCAGCGGCTTGTTCCACAGGTCGTAGACCTTGAGCAGGCGTCGCGAGTGGGGGTCGAGTTCTGCCTGGTTGAACTCGGCGCCGGGCATGGGGATATCCACACCTTCGTAGCGGTCCCAATAGCGCTTGGGGATGGTGTACGGGTCGTGCGGGTGCGTCATCGAAACGGTCAGGCAGAATGGCCGGCCATCGTTTTCGCGCACATGGTCGTACAGGTACTGGCGCGCCTTGAACACCACCTCCTCGTCGAAATCCAGCTGGTTGGTACGCACGCACGGGCCGGCCTGCAGTACCGAGGACATGTTGTGGTACCAGCTTGGCCTCACATCCGGTTCGTCCCAGTTCACCGCCCAGCCGTAGTCGGCCGGGTAGATGTCGCTGGTCAGGCGCTCTTCGTAACCGTGCAGCTGGTCCGGGCCGCAGAAGTGCATCTTGCCGGACAGCGCGGTGCGGTAGCCCAGGCGGCGCAAGTAGTGTGCATAAGTCGGCACATCGGCGGGGAAATCGGCGGCATTGTCGTAGGCGCCGATGCGGCTGGGCAACTGGCCGCTGACCAGGGTGAAGCGTGACGGCGCGCACAGCGGGCTGTTGCAGTAGGCCGAGTCGAACACCACCGCCCGCTCGGCCAGGCGGCTCAGGTGCGGCATCTGGATGGGCGAAGGGGCGTAGATCGGCAGCAAGGGTGCGGCCATCTGGTCGGCCATGATGAACAGGATATTCGGGCGCGTCATGGTGGCTTCCATCGTTGAGGGTTATGCGATGTGCTTGCCTACCAAGATGCGACTGTGGATAACATGGGTAAAGCCCATGGCGGGCAATGACTGGGATTAGCTGAACTTATGTTTGAGCACCTTTCCGAGCTGTCGCTGGATACCTTGCGTGTGTTCGAAGCCGCAGCACGGCTGCGGGGTTTTACCGCGGCGGCGCTGGAGCTGGGCACCACGCAGCCGGCAGTGAGCCAACAGATGAAACGCCTGGAAGCCCAGCTTGGCACGCGCCTGTTCGACCGTATTTATCGGGGCATCGAGCTCACCGAGGCCGGCCAGCTGTTGTTCGAACAGGTGCACCAGGGCTTGCAAGCCATGGATGACGGCATTGGCCAAGCCAGCGGGCGCGGCCAGCGCGAAGTGCTGCAGGTGGCCACCGACTTTGCCTTTGCGGCGTTCTGGCTGATGCCCAGGCTGCAGCGCTTTCACGAGGCTTATCCACAGGTGGATGTGAGCCTGGTGACCGGTGAGCGCAGCCAGGGGATGTTGCGCCCGGACATCGATGTGGCGGTGCTGTTTGGCGATGGGCGCTTTCACCAAGGTGAAAGCCGCTGGTTGTTCGATGAAGAAGTCTTCCCGGTGTGCAGCCCCCGCCTGACGGATGGCAAACCCTTGTCAGCCGTGGCTTTGCAACGTTTGCCCTTGCTGCATTTGAAGGGCGAGCAGGCCAGCCGCTGGTTTGACTGGGCGGGTGTGTTTCGCGGGTTTGGCGTGGCCAGCCCACCGCCTGCGGGGCAGTTGCGGTTCGATAACTATACGTTGCTGATTCAGGCAGCGATTGCCGGGCAAGGGGTGGCGATTGGCTGGGGGCATCTGGTGGATGGGTTGGTAGAGCAAGGGCTGCTGTGCCGGCCGCTGGAGGGGAGTTTGCGCTCGCAGCGCGGATATTATGCGGTGCTGCCGCCGCGCAAGCGGCGTGGGGCGCTGATCGAGCGGTTTGTGGGTTGGCTGGAGCATGAGCGCAGCCTTTGAGATCTTGGGGCCGCTTTGCGGCCCATCGCCGGCAAGCCAGCTCCCACAGGTAGTGCACAGGGCCAGGCATCGGCGCAGCCTTTGAGATCTTGGGGCCGCTTTGCGGCCCATCGCCGGCAAGCCAGCTCCCACAGGTAGTGCACAGGGCCAGGCATCGGCGCAACCTTTGAGATCTTGGGGCCGCTTTGCGGCCCATCGCCGGCAAGCCAGCTCCCACAGGTAGTGCACAGGGCCAGGCATCGGCGCAGCCTTTGAGATTTTGGGGCCGCTTTGCGGCCCATCGCCGGCAAGCCAGCTCCCACAGGTAGTGCACAGGGCCAGGCATCGGCGCAGCCTTTGAGATCTTGGGGCCGCTTTGCGGCCCATCGCCGGCAAGCCAGCTCCCACAGGTAGTGCACAGGGCCAGGCATCGGCGC